>JAEZFI010000334.1 GCA_023437745.1 Actinomycetes bacterium | reverse complement strand
CTCCAGGGCCGCCAGCTCGGCGGCGCCCATCGGCCCGCCCTGGACGGCGAGGCTCACGGTGCTGCCGCCGCTCAGGCTCGCGACGTAGCCGGGCTCCCGGGCCGCGAGGTAGCGCTTGGCAGGCACGTGGAGCGCAGCGAGCCGGGCCACCCTCGTCCCCAGCAGGTCCGCCACCATCCCGGCGGCGACGTCGCCGTGCGCAGCGGAGCACCCCGGCGCGGCCACGTGGCCGAGGTCGTGGACCAGGCCGGCGGCCACCAGCTCCTCGTCGTCGGGGTGCGACGCCGCGAGCAGGGCGGCGCACTGCAGGCTGTGGCTCCCCACGTCGACCGGGTCCGGGTCCACGTCCGCGTCGGGGAGGCCCATGCTCCGATCGAGGAGCGCGACGAGCGCGGCGACGGTCGTGATCGGCTCGACACGCGGCGGGTCGAGGAGGGTGCGGGGGGAGCTCGGCTGCGTCATCGGCGCCTCCATCGTGCTCCATCGGGCGGTCGCGGATCACCTTCGGCGCGCGCTCCACCGTGCCGTTGCGTGGACTGCACCCGCTCGATGACGCGGTCGGCGTGGGAGCGGACGGCGGGGGCGAGCAACCCGGCGCCGCGTGCGAGCACGGCGGTGATCGGGTCGGCGACGATCGTCAGGCGGTCGCGCTCGATCCCCCGGACGACGGCGAGCGCCACGTGCTCGGCGGGGCGCGGGGCGATCGAGCCCGAGATGGCGGCCGTCTCGAGCGGCTTCGTGCGGTTCTCCTCGGCGAACCCGGGTGTGTCGGTGTCGGGCGGGTACACCACCGAGACGCGCACGCCGTGGGGTCGCAGCTCGGACCGCAACGACTCGCCCAACCCGCGCACGGCGAACTTCGTCGGTGCGTAGGCGGAGTAGCCGTACACACCGACCAACCCGGCGGTCGACGACACCAGCACGAGGTGCCCGCGCCGGCGCTCGACCATCGACGGGACGACGGCGCCGATCGCGTGGACCGTGCCGAGGTAGTTGACCTCCATCTGGCGGCGGAACTCCTCGACCGGTGTGTCGAGCGCCCGGGCCGGGCGGGCGTAGCCCGCGCTCGTCAGGAGCACGTCGACGGGACCCTGCGCCTCGGTCAGCTGGGCGATCGCTGCGTCGAGCGCGGCGGCGTCGCTCACGTCCGCGCTGGCCCACCGCGTCCCGCCTCCGACCTCGGCCGCGGCCGCCTCGAGGACGTCGGGCCGGCGGGCCACGAGCGACACCCTGGCGCCGCGGTCCACGGCGATGTGCGCGGCGGCGAGGCCGATGCCCTCCGAGCCCCCGGTCACGAGGACGTGTCGCCCGCGAAGGTGGGTCACGGCCTCAGTCTTGCCCAGGCCCGGTGCGAAACCTCAGCGGACCGCGGTCCCCGGTCGGCTCCACGCACGCTGCGGGCACAGGGCCCGGACGCGGCGCACCGCTCCGTTGAGCCATGCGGTCCCCAGACCCGACACGGCCGCACGGAGCGGTGCGTTCAGAAGTGTTGGTGAACGTCAGAGGACGTTGCAGGACACCCCGATCTGCGTGCCCGGCTCCGCGATCAGCAGATCGCAGCCGTTCCCCAGCGGGATGCGGCACGCGGAAGCAGCGAGCGGCAGCGCCGCCAGCATCCCCACCAACGCGTATCGACGTGCTCGTCTCATGGTGTAACCCCCCATCTCTCGGCCGATGGTGATCATCGACCCGTCTGAATCTAGCCACGTCGTCGTGACGATCAAGGGGTTCTCACCCATTCCCACGGCATGCCGAGGCGCACGGGAGCGCCCCCGGTTCGACGCGGATGGGAGACTGGCGCAGTGAGCACCCCCAACCCCGGTGTCCGAGAGCGGAACCGCATCGCCCGCACCCGCACCTTCCTGTCGACGGCGCTGCGCATCGTCACCGACGAGGGCTTCGACGCCCTCACCATGCAGCGGCTCGCCGACGAGTGCGACGCGGCGATCGGCGCCGTGTACCGGTACTTCCCGTCGAAGGGCGCGCTGGTCGCCGAGGTGCAGAAGGAGGCGATCGAGCGGCTGGCGTCGAGCTACCAGATCATCCGCGACCGCAGCGACCGTGAGTTCGGGGGGATCGACGAGGCCGACCTCACGTTGTCCCGCCTCGTGCTGTTCGGCCGCTTCTTCTGCGCCACGGCGGACACGTTCCCCCAGGAGCTCCGCCTCCTCCAGATGCTGATGAACGAGTGGCGGGCGGTCGTCCCGCTCGAGGAGGGGATGCGGGTGGTGCCGTCGGCCATGCGTCTGCTCGACCGCATGCGCGTGGGCATCGACGCGGCGGTCGACGCCGGTGCCATCGAGCCGGCGGACACGATGGCGCGCGTCGTGACGTGGGCGGCCTCGGTCTCGGGGGTGCTGCAGGTGAGCCGGCTCGACGTGTACGACGCCGAGCTGTTCGACGGGGACCGGCTGGCTCGGCAGCTCAGCCTCGACCTGCTCGTCGCCTGGGGTGCCGACCGGGCCCGGCTCGAGGCGGCGACCGCACGGGTGGACGCCCTCGCGGCGCTCGGCCCGCTGGCGCCGCCGGTGTCGACCGACGCGTGACGCCGGCCGCCCGTTCGGCTCCGCCCGGGTGACGGACGTCGCCGGCGCAACGATCAATCGGCCGGTGCGACCTGCCGATGGGAGAGGTGCGTGCGGTCGGAGCCAGGAGCGGCTCGCCGTGCGCGTGGTCTCGACGCTGGAGGATTGACGTGCGGTTCCGCTGGAAGCCTGGCCGGAAGCAGGGTGCGCGACGCGTGGCGGGCATCGCCGTGCTCGCCGGGTCGCTGCTGTCGCAGGGCCTGGGGGCACCCGGGGCCGGCGCACAGGTCACGTCCTTCACGTTCTCGGGCGGCGGATGGGGTCACGGCGCCGGCATGAGCCAGTGGGGCGCGAAGGGGCGCGCCGACGCCGGGCAGTCGGCGGTCGAGATCCTGTCGGCCTACTACCCGGGCGCCACGCTGCAGTCCGTCCCGATGGGGAACATCCGGGTGAAGCTCGGCACGGTGACCTCGATGACGGTGGTCGGTCCGGCCCTCTCCGGCGGGCGCAACGGCGGCGCGGACGGCGGGCTCACCGGCGCCGGTCAGGCCCTCACGGTGACGTCCGACGGCAACGGCGCCACGTGGTTCACGCCGGCAGGCGGGTCGCCCTACAAGCCGGCCGAGCCCGGGCAGTCCGCAGTGGTCGACTGGCCCGACGGCCAGGTCGCCTCGATCGGCGCCTTCGGCCACTCGTACGCGTACGGCCGCCTGGTGATCTGGCCCGTGGGCGACGGCAGCTTCGAGGTTGTGCTCGACCAGCTCCCGATGCAGCGGTACGTCGACGGGCTGGGCGAGGTGCCGTCCGGCTGGCCGGTCGAGGCGCTGCGGGCGCAGGCGATCGCCGGTCGCACCTTCGCCGCCTACCGCCTCGCCAACCCGCGCAGCTCGAAGTACGACATCCACGCGCTCACGTCCTACGACCAGTCGTACATCGGCTACGACAAGGTCGCAGCGGCAGGGGGCGACCGGTGGGCCGGCGCCGTGGCCTACACCGATTCGCAGATCCTCACGTGGGGCGGGGCGGCGATCCAGGCCTTCTACTCGGCGTCGAACGGCGGCCACACCGAGCGCACCGACTACGTGTTCGTGGCGAGCCTGCCGTACTCGGCGGCCATCCCGGACCCCTGGGACCAGGCCGTCGGGAACCCCAACTTCTCGTGGACGCGCACCTACAACGGGGATGAGCTGTCGACGTGGCTCCGAGCGTCCGGCCGGGCCGACATCGGCTCCATCACGTCGATCGACGTCGGTGCGGGCGTCGGCGCCTCGGGGCGTGTCGACAAGGCCGCGATCGTCGTGCGTGGCACGAGCGGCTCGTACGCGATCACGGGCGCGCAGCTGAAGGCGGCGATCAACGCAGGTGCCGCGTCGAGCCGCGACCTGCTCAGCACGAAGTTCTCGATCTCCGGTGGGACCCGTTGGGGCGGCGATCCCGTCGGCTCGAACGTGGCCGCCGGTCCGTGGGGTCCCGAGGCGGCGCTCGTCGTCGGCTGGGCGGCGGACCTCGACACGCCGACGTCGCCGATCGACGTGCACATCTACGTCGACGGGAAGTTCGCGACCTCCGTGCGGGCCGAGCACCGCTGGGACCCCCTCGGTGCCGTGCTGCCGTGGTTCGGTCCGGACCACCTCTGGGCCGCCATGGTGTGGGCCCGGAACCCCCGCACCGAGATCTGCGCCTTCGCCATCAACGTCGGCACGGGGACGAAGAACACGCTGATCGGCTGCCAGACGGTGGTGCGCACCCCAGCGAAGCGCCGCCGCTGACGTCCCTCCTGCCGCTCCCACCTTGCCGTTCTCGGGGTGAATTGCGCGCGTTTCGCGTGCTCTTCACCCCGAGTTCGGCGGTTTGAGGCCCTGGCGGCGCTCCTCGAGGATGTCGACGAGCAGTCGGCGAGATCCATCGAGGTCGCTGGTCAGCTCCTCCCACGTGAAGCGAGCGGTCTGGTAGCCCACCGCGGCAGCTTCCTTGTCGCGCCGAGCGTCGTTGGCGAGGCGCTGGACCCGCGAATGCCATCGGCGGCCGTCGGCCTCGACGATCAGCCGCTCCACCGGGAAGAGACGGTCGACCAGGCCCACGACGCTTCGCCGTCCGACGATCAGCTGCTCGGGCAGCGCCACGGCTCCCGGGATCGTGGCGATCAGCCGATCGAGGAGCGCTTCGAGGCGTCCGTGGGATTGCGGCTCCCCGCCGAGGTGGTCCAGCACCTCCTCGAGGTGCCGAACACCGGGCTTGCCGCGCCGCCGCACCCGGGCGAGGGTCGCGCCGATGGTGGGGAGGGTGGTGTGGCGGTCGATCACGGCGCACTGGACGACGTGGAGCAGCCGAGGCCGCGAGAGCTGGCCGGCGAGGTCCAAGATGGTCCGAGCGGGGGTGGTGACGGGGAGCCCGTCCTTCCGGACCACGTGATCCGGGCGAAGGTCGGTGAGCCGGTGGATCCTGACCTTGGCGGACTCGTGCCGGTGTGGTCTCGGCACGATCAGCGACAGCACGCCGCGCAGCGTGCCCTCGATGCCATGGAGCTCCGCGGCCGACTCGTGGGACACGACGCTCTCTGCGCCGAACTGCAGGTGTGCGGCCCAGATCGCCGTCGTCCAGCTGACCGGGCGACCCGGGAGGTGCACGACGTCGGGGTGCAGGCGGGTCCAGCGGCCGGCCCGCACCCGCCGACGGATCAGCGCCCGATCTCCTCCCGCCGCAGCGATCTGCGCGCTGTGGACGCATCCGTGCTGCGTCGCAGCGATCTCGTGAACGGCCTCGTCGACGCTTCTGTTCATCGGGCGACCGTGAGCGAGACCGGATCCGCGAGCAACGGAAGGCCTCCCCTTGACGAACCGGGGGTGGATGGCGCGCGATAGGCGCTCGATTCACCCCGAGAACGTGGGGTGGGGTGGGCGGGGGCGGGTCAGAGCAGCGGGGCCAGACGGGCGAGGGGGAGGCCGACCACGTTGTGGTAGCTGCCCGCGATGCGCTCGACCCAGCGGCCGCCGAGGCCCTGGATCCCGTAGGCGCCCGCCTTGTCGAGGGGCTCGCCGGTCGACACGTAGCCGGCGATGTCGGTGGCCGTCATCGGCACGAACTGCACCTCGGTCGAGTCGACGAAGCAGCGCATCGCCACGCCCGCGTGGTCGACGCGGGCCACCGCCACGCCCGTGAGGACCCGGTGCACCCGACCCTGCAGGCGTTCGAGCATCGCCTCGGCATTGGGGGCGTCGACGGGCTTGCCGAGGATCTCGCCGTCGAGGACCACCACCGTGTCGGCACCCACGACCACCGCGCCCACGGCCACCGCGTCCGCGCCGGCGCCCGCCCGCAGCGGCTCGGCGACGTGCGCCGCCT
>JAEZFI010000327.1 GCA_023437745.1 Actinomycetes bacterium | reverse complement strand
GCCGCCGGCTGCGGCGCCCGCCCCGCCCGTCGGTCCGATGGCGGTCGTCGGTGCCCCCCTGCCGGCCGGTCCCGCAGCGAACCCTGCCCACGGCGCACCGAGCGCGGGTCCGGGCGGGCCTGGTGGTCCTGGCGCCTCGTGGCCCGGCCCGACGCCACTCGGAGGATCGGGCCAGCACGGCTCATCGTCGTCCGGTGGTTGGGCGCTGCCGCCCGGCCTCGTCACCGCGCCTCGAACCTCGGCCGGCGCACCGCCGCCCAGCACGGCCAACGGCCACCGGCCCCCGTCCGCGCCCGAGCCGCCGCGTCGCGGCCACTCCCTGTGGATGGCGGCCCTGGTCGGCGCCGTGGTCGCCGCGCTCGTCGCCGGTGCGATGTGGGAGTGGATGCCCCGCGAGGACCGGGCGACGGTGCAGAACGTCGTGCCGGCCTCCCAGGTGGACCGGGGCGGCCTGGACATCGCCGCCCTGCTGGCCAAGGTGCGCCCGTCCGTGGTGACGATCCGGACCGGTGCGAGCACCGCTCGGGGCCAGGAGCAGGCGTCCGGCACCGGGATCGTGATGAGCGCGGACGGCCTCATCCTCACGAACGCCCACGTGATCGCCGGCGCCGACCAGATCGACGTGACGTTCTCCGACGGCACCACTCACAGCGCGACGCTCGTCGGGGCCTTCCCCGACAACGACGTCGCCATGGTGCGCGCCGACGGTGCGTCGGGCCTCACCCCGGCCGAGCTCGGCAGCTCCGACAAGGCGCAGGTGGGCGACGACGTCGTGGCCATCGGCAACGCGCTGAACCTCGGCGCCCAGCCGACCGTCACCCTCGGCATCATCTCCGCCCTCGACCGCACCATCCCGGCCGAGACGATCACGCTGGAGCACCTGATCCAGACCGACGCAGCGATCAACCCGGGGAACAGCGGTGGTCCCCTCGTGAACGCCGCCGGCCAGGTGATCGGCATCAACACGGCGATCATCCAGAACTCGCAGAGCCTCGGCTTCTCGCTGGCCATCGACGACATCCGCCCGCTGATCGAGGAGCTGAAGGCGGGCAAGGGGTCGACCAGCGGCTCGCCCAGCCCGACCGCGTTCCTGGGCGTCCAGACCACGAACATCAGCGAGACGACCCCCGACGTGCTCCAGCGCTTCGGCGTCACCGTCGACGCGGGCGCCTTCGTGCAGGAGGTGACGCTCGGCTCGGCAGCGGCGTCGGCGGGGCTGCAGCCCGGGGACGTCATCGTCGGCATCGACTCGGAACCGGTCGAGAGCAGCCAGGACGTCGGAGCCGTGGTGCGGCAGCGGAAGCCGGGCGACGAGATCGAGATCAGCTACATGCGCGGCGATCAGCGGCTCACGTCGACCGCCACCCTCGGCACGCGCTGACGGCGGCGCCCGCCCGAGGCGGTCCCGGCCCGTCCAGCGGCTACGATCACGCGTCCCCTGAACCCAGGAGCAGTGCCACCGATGTCCGACATCACCGACGAGACACCCGAACCCCCGCAGGCGTCCGTGACGGTCGTCTACCTGGGCCCGGTCGCTCCCCACTGGGAGCTGCGCTCTGACTTCGGCGAGCGGTCGGTGGTCAACGGGTTCGACGCCCGCATGCAGGCCCGCCTGATGCTGCTGCCCCCGCACGACCCGCAGTTCAAGCGGAACCGTGAGCGCGTGAAGCGCGACGCCGAGCGCGAGAACATCCTCTTGGCGTGGGATCCGCCCGAGCTCGACATGGACCCCGAGCGCCACTAGTTCATTGGGCGGGGCCAGCTCCGCTCAGTTTCGCCTCGCAGGCTCGGCTGCTTCACTGCGCTACCCCGCCTGACCCCTCGGGCGGGGCCAGCTCCGCTCAGGTTCGCCTCGCAGGCTCGGCTGCTTCACTGCGCTACCCCGCCTGTCCCATCGGGCGGGGCCAGCTCCGCTCAGGTTCGCCTCGCAGGCTCGGCTGCTTCACTGCGCTACCCCGCCGCTGATCGGGAAAGCCGGGGAACCGGGCCCGTCGGTATCGTGAGCGGGTGGCCGACCTCGAGGCGCGACTGATCAATCGCGAGCTGTCCTGGCTCGAGTTCAACCGTCGCGTCCTGGCACTCGCCGACGACCCGCGCACTCCGCTGCTCGAGCGCGTCAAGTTCCTGGCGATCTTCAGCCAGAACCTCGACGAGTTCTTCCAGGTCCGCGTCGCAGGCCTGAAGGACCAGGTGGAGGCGTCGGTGCGAAAGCGCAGCGCGGATGGCCTGACCCCGTCCGAGCAGCTGGCACTGATCCGGGACTGCGTCCGCCGCCTCGGACTCGACGCCGACGCCGTCTACCTCCACGGCCTCGTGCCCGCCCTCGCCGAAGAGGGCCTCGTGTCCAGCACCTGGGAGGAGTTGGACGCCGACGACCGCCGCGCCATGCGCGAGATGTTCGACCGCCGGTTGTTCCCTGTGCTCACGCCCCTCGCCGTCGACCCGGGCCACCCGTTCCCGTACATCTCGAACCTGTCCCTGAACCTCGCGGTCTTCGTCATCGACCCCGGCGACGGCGAGCGCCGGTTCGCCCGGGTGAAGGTCCCGTCGCTGCTGCCCCGCTTCGTGTGGCTCCCCGACGGCCAGCGCTTCATCGCCATCGAGGAGGTCATCGCCGCCCACCTCTCCGAGCTGTTCCCCGGGATGCGGGTCGACGACCACGTGGCGTTCCGGGTGACCCGCAACGCCGACATCGACATCGCCGACGAGGAGGCGGACGACCTCCTCGCGGCGATCGAGCTGGAGGTCCGGCGCCGCCGGTTCGGTCGCGTCGTGCGGCTCGACGTCGCCGAAGGGATGAGCGACGAGATCCTCGACCTCCTCCAGCGCGAGCTGGAGGTGGGTGACGACGACACGTTCGTCCACCGCGCGCCGCTCGAGCTGAACGGGCTCTTCGACATCCACGCCGCGGACCGCCCCGAGTTGAAGTACGAGGAGTTCGCTCCCGTGACCCAGCGGGCGCTCGCCGACGAGGAGGGCGGCCCGGCCGACGTGCTCGCCGCGCTCCGCCGGCGTGACGTCCTGGTGCACCACCCCTACGACAGCTTCGCCACCTCCGTCGAGGAGTTCATCCGGCAGGCCTCGATGGACCCGTCGGTCCTGGCGATCAAGCAGACGCTCTACCGCACGTCGGGCGACAGCTCGATCGTGGCCTCGCTGATCCGTGCCGCCGAGTCCGGCAAGCAGGTCGTGGCCCTGGTGGAGCTCAAGGCGCGGTTCGACGAGGAGAACAACATCGAGTGGGCCCGTCGCCTGGAGCGAGCGGGCGTGCACGTCGTGTACGGGCTGGTCGGCCTCAAGACGCACGCCAAGCTGTCGCTCGTGGCGCGCTCGGAGGGCGACGTCGTGCGCCGCTACTGCCACATCGGCACCGGCAACTACAACGGTCGGACCGCTCGCCTCTACGAGGACTGGGGGCTGCTCACCGCCGACGACGAGGTCGGCGCCGACGTGAGCCAGCTCTTCAACTACCTCACCGGGTTCGGTCGACAGGTGAACTACCGGGTGCTGTCGGTCGCGCCCGACCACCTGCGCAACGACCTCGTCGCCCTGATCCGCAGAGAGCGTGCGGCCCCCGCCGGGCGGATCGTGATGAAGATGAACAGCCTCGTGGACCCCGAGCTCATCGACGAGCTCTACGCGGCGTCCGCCGACGGCGTGTCGATCGACCTGATCGTGCGGGGCATCTGCTGCCTGCGTCCCCAGGTCCCCGGGTTGAGCGAGTCGATCAGGGTCCGGAGCATCGTCGGCAGGTACCTGGAGCACTCGCGGGTGTTCCGCTTCGCCAACGGCGGAGGTCCCGGCACGCCCATCACGCTGATGGGATCTGCCGACCTGATGCCCCGGAACCTCGACCGCCGGGTCGAGGCGCTGGTGCCGGTGCGCGACCCGGAGCTGGACGCCCGCGTCGTGTCCACGCTCGACGTGAACCTCGCCGACGACACGTCCGCGTGGGAGCTCGTCGACGACGTCTGGTCACCGCCGGCAGCGGGCGGGACCATCGACACGCACCCCGAGCTGCAACGCCGCGCCGCGGAGCGTTGAGCGCCTTCGGGGCCGGGCTGGTCCGTGCCGCCGGCGGCGTCGTGCTCCGGGACGGACCCGGCGACGACCCGGAGGTGCTGGTCGTGCACCGGCCCCACCGGCGTGACTGGTCGCTCCCCAAGGGGAAGCTCGACGACGGCGAGGACGCCGAAGCCGCGGCGGTGCGGGAGGTGCTCGAGGAGACCGGCTGGACCTGCGACCTGGTCGAGCCGCTCCCGGCGAGCGAGTACGTCGACCATCGTGGGCGGCCGAAGCGTGTCGACTGGTGGGTGATGCGCCCGGTCGGCACGGCGCCGGTCGCGCCGCCGATCGACCCCGGTGAGGTCGACGAGGTGCGCTGGGTCGCGGTGCGCGAGGCCGAGCGGCTCCTCACCTATGGGACCGATCGAGCCGTCCTCCACGCCGCCCTCGCCGCTCGCTGAGGGCCGTCGGCGGCGGATCCGGCGCGCCCGACGGCCGGTACGCTCGCCCGGGTGACTGCCCAGCTGGTGGTGAAGGGGCTCGCTGCGGGCCACGGTGCCCGCCGGCTCTTCTCCGGCCTCGACCTCGTGGTGGCGCCGGGTGACGTGATCGGGGTCGTCGGCCCGAACGGCGCCGGCAAGTCGACGCTGCTGCGCCTGCTCGCCGGCCTGGACCACCCCGAGGAGGGAGCGCTGCAGCTCGCGCCGCCCGAGGCGAACGTGGGCCTGCTGCCGCAGGAGACCGAGCGTGTGCCCGGAGAGTCGATCCTCGAGTACCTCGGCCGGCGCACGGGTGTGGCCGCCGCGCAGGCGGCGCTGGACGCCGCCGCCGTCGCCCTCGCCGACGGGGAACCTGACGCCGGCGACGCCTACTCCGACGCGCTCGAACGCTGGCTGGCCCTCGGCGCCGCCGACCTGGAGGAGCGAGCCGACGCCGTGGCCACGGAGGTCGGCCTGGACGCCTCGCTGGACCACCACATGACCTCGCTGTCGGGTGGGCAGGCGGCACGAGCCGGGCTCGCCTCGTTGCTCCTCAGTCGCTACGACATCCTGCTGCTCGACGAGCCCACGAACGACCTCGACCTCGCCGGGCTCGAACAGCTGGAGCGGTTCGTCGTCGAGGCCGCCACCGGCGTCGCGGTGATCAGCCACGACCGGGAGTTCCTGTCGCGGACCGTGACCAAGGTCCTGGAGCTGGACCTCCACCAGCAGAGCGTGCACCTCTACGGCGGTGGCTTCGACGCCTACCTCGTGGAGCGGGACCGGGCCCGCCGTCACGCCCGCGAGGAGTTCGAGGAGTACGCCGGCACGGTGTCGGGCCTCCAGGACCGCGCCCGCATGCAGCGGGCGTGGGCCGACAAGGGGGCGAAGGCCGCCCGGCGGAACACCTCCGAGCGCGACAAGTTCATCCGGCACCACCGCGTCGCGACGTCGGAGCAGCAGGCGGCCAAGGCTCGGCAGACCGATCGCCTGCTGGAGCGGCTCGACGTGGTGGAGGAGCCCCGCAAGGAGTGGGAGCTGCGCATGTCGATCAGCTCGGCGCCCCCGTCCGGACGTGTCGTCGCCGTCCTCAACGGCGCCGAGGTCCGGCGGGGCGACTTCCGGTTCGGCCCTGCCACGCTGCAGGTGGACCGGGGCGACCGGGTGGCGATCACCGGACCGAACGGTGCGGGGAAGTCGACGCTGCTCGCCCTCCTGCTGGGGCGCCTGCGACCCGACCACGGCCAGGCTTCGCTCGGCGCAGGGGTGGAGGTGGGGGAGATCGACCAGCTCCGCGACGCCTTCGTGGGGGAGGAGCCGCTGCTCCACGCCTTCGGCGACCAGGTGCCGGACCTGACCACGTCCGACGTGCGGACGCTGCTCGCCAAGTTCGGGCTCGGCGCGGACCACGTCGGGCGACCCGCCGGCACCCTGTCGCCCGGCGAGCGGACGCGAGCGGGTCTCGCCCTGCTCCAGGCCCGAGGGGTGAACCTCCTCGTCCTCGACGAGCCGACGAACCACCTCGACCTGCCGGCGATCGAGCAGCTGGAGTCGGCCCTGGAGTCGTTCGACGGCACGGTCCTGCTCGTCACGCACGACCGCCGGATGCTGTCGTCGGTCCGGATGAGCCGGCGGATCCGGGTCGACGCGGGGCAGGTCGCCGAGGTCGACGACCGGGCCTGATCGGTCGACGAAGGGCCCGCTTCCACGGGTGGTCCACGAACGTTCAGTGGTCGTTCACCTTCCGTTCACCTGCCTGGTGGTGCGCCGCCACACCGCGCACTTACGCTCCCTCTCGCGGGTGCTTCGGGGCCCTACTGTTGAACCCATCAAGACGGGAGACGGTCCGTGACCGATACCCAGATCGACCACGAAGGTGGTGCCTCACTCGTGACGGACCGTCTTCACACCGCAGTGCCCGCGACGTCGTACGATCCGTCCGCGCCCGGCTTCACTCCTCCTCACGAACTGATCTTCGAGATCGCCGACCTCGGTGTCTGGTACGGCAAGCACAAGGCGGTGCGGGACGTCGGCCTGCAGGTGAGCCGGGGTGAGATCACGGCGTTCATCGGCCCGTCGGGCTGTGGCAAGAGCACCGTGCTCCGGTGCCTCAACCGGATGAACGACCTGATCGAGGGGGCGCGGGTCGAGGGTCGCATCCAGTTCCGGGGCGTCGACCTCTACGACTCGGAGGTCAACCCGGTCGAGGTTCGGCGTCGGATCGGGATGGTGTTCCAGAAGCCGAACCCCTTCCCGAAGTCGATCTACGACAACGTGGCCTACGGCCCTCGCATCGGCGGCGTGAAGAAGAAGTCCGACCTCGACGAGATCGTCGAGTCGTCGCTCCGCAAGGCGGCGCTGTGGGACGAGGTGAAGGACCGCCTCAAGAGCTCCGCCCTGGGCATGTCGGGCGGGCAGCAGCAACGGCTGTGCATCGCCCGCGCCGTGGCCGTCGAGCCCGAGGTGCTGCTGATGGACGAGCCCTGCTCGGCGCTCGATCCGATCGCCACCTCGCGGATCGAGGACCTGATGCGCGAGATCAAGGACGAGTACACGATCGTGATCGTGACCCACAACATGCAGCAGGCCGCCCGGGTCAGCGACTCCACCGCGTTCTTCTCCACCGAGGTCAACCCGGAAGGCGACCTGCGTACGGGCGTGCTCGTCGAGTTCAACCCGACGTCGCAGGTCTTCTCGAACCCCGACGACGAGCGCACGGAGAACTACATCACCGGCCGGTTCGGCTGAGGAGGACGAATGCCCGACACCGAGCACCGGCTCGAGTTCCACGAGTCGCTGGAGGCGATCCGCAACGACGTGGTGCGGCTCGGTGCCCTCACCACGGAGACCATCGGGCGGGGCACGGCGGCGCTGCTGGAGAAGGACCTCCACGCGGCGCAGAGCCTCATCGACGACGACGACATGCTCGACGCGCTCAGCCTCCAGATCGAGGAGGACTGCTTCCAGCTGCTGGCGCTGCAGAACCCGATGGCCGGCGACCTGCGCTTCGTCATCTGCAGCATCCGGCTGGCCAACGAGCTGGAGCGCTCCGCCGACCTGATGGTGAACGTGTGCAAGGCCGCCCGGCGCCTCTACGACGTCGAGTTCGACCCGACGCTGCGTGGCCTCACCCAGTCGATGGCCAACGAGGCGATCCGGTTGACGACGGCGGCGATCGACAGCTACGTGGACCAGGACAGCTCGCTCGCGGCGGCCCTCGACGACATGGACAGCCGCCTCGACGACCTCCAGGTGAAGTTCGTGGAGGCCATCATCACCTCGAACCACGAGGAGCACTCGGAGCTGCGCTCGGCGGTGCAGATGGCGCTGATCGCCCGCTACTACGAGCGGATCGGCGACCACGCGGTGAACATCGGTGAGCGCGTGTACTACATGGTCACCGGCTGGCTTCCCGAGCACACCGGCGCCGCCCGCCTCGAGCTCCGGCAGCGCAGCAGACCCGACGCAGGCTGACGTGACCCTCGCGGTCGTCGTCCTGGTCGTGCTCTGCGTCGCGGCCGTGACGGCCATGGGAGTCGCCTGGTCCCGCGAGCGACGACGCGGGCTGGCGACGGAGGTGGAGATGGCCGAGCTCCGCACGCAGCTCGAGCGGAACACCGAGCTCGAAGGGCAGCTCGCACAGGCCCTCGACGCCATGGACATGGGCGTCGTGCTCGTCCGGGCCGACGGCACCGTGGTGTTCCGCAACGACGCGGCCGACGTGTTCGCCGCGGCCCGTCACGGCAAGGCACTGGTCGAGGCGGCCACGCAGGAGCTGCTCGCCAAGGCGTTGGCGGGCGAGCCGTCGGAGCGCGAGGTGGACCTGTTCGGTCCGCCGTCCACCTCGTTCATGGTCCGGACGTTCCCGTTGTCGACCGAGGTGGACGCCGAGTCGGGGCCGATCGGCGCCCTGGTCCTCATCGAGGAGACGACCGAGCTGCGCCGCATCGACCAGGTGCGGCGCGACTTCGTGGCGAACATCAGCCACGAGCTGCGGACGCCGATCGGCGCGATGGGCCTGCTCGCCGAGACCATCGACGGCGAACCGGACCCCGAGACCGTCCAGCGCCTGTCCCGCCGGATGGTCGCCGAAGCCGGCCGGGTGTCGCGCACCATCGACGACCTGCTGGAGCTGGCGCGCATCGAGTTCGGGGACGAGACCCAGATCGAGCTCGTGCGGTTGGCCGATGTCGTGGGCGAGGCGGTCGATCGCCTCCGGGCGGCCGCCGACCAGCGCGAGATCCGGATCGAGGTGGTCGTCGATGGCGCACCGGCGGTGCGCGGCGACCGGCGGCAGCTCGTGTCGGCACTGTCGAACCTCCTCGACAACGCCGTGAAGTTCACGCCCGCCGGCGGGGTCGTGGTGGTGGAGGCACGTGTCAGGGGCGCGTCGGTCACGCTGTCGGTCACGGACACGGGCGTGGGGATCCCCACGCGCGACCTCGACCGCGTGTTCGAGCGCTTCTACCGGGTCGACCGCGCCCGCAGCCGCGAGACCGGCGGCACCGGGCTGGGCCTGGCGATCGTCCGCCACGTGGCCTCGAACCACGGCGGTGAGGTGACGGTCTCGTCGCGGGAGGGCGAGGGGTCGGCGTTCACCCTCGTGCTGCCCCTCGACGCCGACGTCGACGAAGAGTACGAAGCACGACGCCGGGCGTCCGCCCCGGCCCGACGACTGGAGCAACGGCGCTGATGGCTGCATCGACCGTGTTGGTGGTGGAGGACGAGGAGGCGTTCGTCGACGCGTTGACGGTGGGTCTGCGCCGGGAGGGCTTCGTCGTCGAGGTCGCGCGCGACGGGGCGGAGGCGCTCGAGCGCTTCGACATGGTCGACCCGGACCTGGTCCTCCTCGACGTCATGCTCCCGACGATCTCCGGCGTCGACGTCTGCCGCGAGATCCGCAAGAAGTCGAAGGTGCCGATCATCATGGTGACGGCGCGAGCGTCGGAGATCGACACCGTGGTCGGCCTCGAGGTCGGGGCGGACGACTACGTGACCAAGCCCTACCGCCTGCGCGAGCTCGTCGCCCGGATGCGGGCGGTGATGCGGCGGCTGCCCCAGGTGGACGACCGCCTCGACGACGGGATGGTCGACCGGATCGTCGTCGACGACCTCGAGATCGACACCGAGAGCCACGAGGTGCGGCTCCGGGACGAGCTGATCAGCCTGCCCCTGAAGGAGTTCGAGCTGCTCACCCTCCTCATGGAGAACGCGGGTCGGGTGCTCCAGCGGTCGACGCTCATCGACCGGGTGTGGGGCTCGGACTACGTGGGCGACACCAAGACGCTCGACGTCCACGTGAAGCGGCTGCGGGCGAAGATCGAGGACGATCCGTCGTCGCCCACCCGGATCGTGACGATCAGGGGTCTCGGCTACAAGTACGTGCGTTCCTGACCGGACCCATCCTCACCCATCCGTTTCGGGTCGATTGCACCGCGCCGGGCGCGGTTCAGTCGACCCAGAACGGCGGGGGAGGGGGCAGGAACCGGGGTCGGGGTGGCGCTCCTACGATGGCCGCGTGCCATCAGCCAACCGGGAGACGCCCTTCGCCCGCCTGGCGATGACGCACGGGTTCGGCATGGCCGGGGAGGCGGCGCTGGCGCTGGCGCTGGCGAGCACGCTCTTCTTCGAGGTCGATCCCGCCGAGGGTCGGCAGAAGGTGCTGCTCGGCCTGGTCCTGACGATGGCGCCGTTTGCGTTGGTCGGGCCGTTCATCGGCCCGCTCGTGGACCGTGTCCGGGGTGGCCATCGATCGGTGATCATCGGGTCGATGGCCCTGCGCCTGGCCATCGCCGTGGTCATGGTGCCGGCGGCCTCGGCCGAGAGCCTCCTGCTCTTCCCCGAGGCCTTCGCCATGCTCGTGCTGGCCAAGACGTACCAGATCGCGAAGGCCGCGGTGGTCCCCACCGTGATCCGCGGCGACGAGGCGCTCGTGGAGGCGAACTCGAAGCTCCAGCTCTTCGGTGGGATCTCCGGGTTCGTGGGCGCGGCGCCCGCCGGCATCTGCTTCCTCATCGGCCCGGGGTGGGTGATGGGCTGCTGCGCCGTCTACTTCGCGTGCGCCACGGTGACGGCCTGGCGGCTGCCCTCCGCACCGCCCTCCCCGGCGGCCGGCCCCGAGGAGGTGGCGGAGATCCACAGCGTCGCCGTGTTCGTGGACGCGTCGTCGATGGCGATGCTGCGGGCGATCGTGGGCTTCTCGACCTTCGTCCTGGCCTTCGCGCTCCGAGCGGAGCCGGAGGTGACCCCGGCCCAGCAGCTCGCCCGGAACGTGGCGGCCGGGGGGAGGTTCGGCGAGGTCGCTCCGCTCGTCGGCGAGTACCCCACCTGGTACTTCGGTGCGGTCGTCGCCATGGGGGTGGTGGGCGGTCTGGTCGGCTCGTCGCTGGCACCGCGGCTCCGGCGCCTCGTCCAGCGTGAGGAGCAGCTCCTGCTCGGAGCGCTGGGTCTCGTCGTCCTCACCGGGCTCTGGGGGGCGCTGTTCGACGGGCTCATCGCCCTGACGGGTCTCGCTCTCGGGGTGGCCGTGGCGGCGAGCTCCGGCAAGCAGGCGTTCGACGCCATCGTCCAGCGCGACGCGCCCGAAGCGGACCGGGGTCGCCTGTTCGCCCGCTTCGAGGCGCGGTTCCAGGTCGCCTGGGTCATCGGGGCGCTCGTGCCCGTGGCGATCGAGCTGAGCATCGGCACCGGCGCGGCGATCGTCGCCGTGCTCGCCGGGATCGCCATCGTCGGTGCGGTGACCGGCGGCTTCGGTCAGCGATCGTGGCCGTCGTCGTCGAAGAAGTCCGGGACCTCGATGTCCCCGAGCCCCTCGACGTCGACCTGAGCCAACCCCATCCGGGCGACCCACAGGCCGGGCGCCTCGATCTCGGGTGGTGTGGGCAGCGACTCCTCGTCACGCCAGAGCCGCCCCAGCGCGCCCTCGCCCGCCCGTTCGACGACGCCGCCGACGAACGCGCTGCCCCGGTCGAACGTCCCCTGGGTGAGCTCGAGCCCGAACAGGCGCTCGACGAAGCGGCTCGCCTGGTCGGTCTCGACGCGGCGTCGGCGCAGCGCCTCCGTGATCCGCACGTGATCGCCGAGCAGGCGCCCGCCGATGCGGTCGACCACCCAGTCGACGTAGCCGCCGAGCACGCACACGATCGCGTCGAGCGCCGGGAGGAGCGCCGCCTGGGCGTCGGAGCGCATGGCGCCGAGCACGACCTCGGGGTCGCCGAGGACCGCCTGGAGCTGCTCCATGCCCTCGGGTGACATCGGGTCGAGGTCACCGAGCCGGGCCTCGAGCGAGGACAGGTCGCCGGAGAAGCCGGCGGCGTGCTGGCAGAGGAGCTGGGTCATCCGGGCGTGCACGTGCGGGGTGGTCAGGATGGTGTGGGTCGTGAGCTCACCGATGCTCACCCACAGCCGGAGGTCGTCGGGCTCGAGCGACCAGTCGCGTCCGAACTCGTCGATGGTGTCGGCCACCACCAGCAGCCGCGAGTCCTGCGCCCGGGGGATCGGCAGGTCGTAGGAGCCGAAGGCCCGCGTGCCCAGCTGGCCCACCATGCTGCCCGCCATCATCGTGAGCATCATCGGTCCCAGCATCTGGGACATCGCGTCGACGAACATGCGCGGGTCGGGTCCGAGCTGGCCGTCGGACATCTCGTTGAGCGCTTCGAGGTCGGCGTCGCCCAGGTCGGCCAGCTGGGCCTTCAGCATCGCGTCGAAGGACCCGGCGAGCTGCTCGAAGAGCGGCCGGTAGGCGTCGATCGTGTCGCTCGTCCACTGCTGGCGCGACACGAGCGTGAGGGTGCCGGCGGGGCTGAGGCCGGTCAGCTCGGCGACGTGCAGCTCGGCGACGCGCTGCAGCTGCTCGAAGGCGACCCTCGCGGCCGGATCGACGTTGGAACCGGGCGTGCCCTCGGTGGCGATCGCCGCCGCCATCTGCTTCGCCTGGTCCCAGCGCTGGCCGCTGCCACCCGCAAGGGAGGCGATGAAGCGCTCGAACATCTCCGCCATCGAACCGAACCCGTCAGGGGTCTCTCCGAATGGACCGGGGAACGTCACAACGGCCATCGTAGGACGCTCGCTGCGAACCCGTGTCGCGGCCGGTTCCGACCAGGAGGGCCCATGGGTGCGGTGATCGTGAACGGCATCGACACCCTGCTCGGACGCCGGATCGCGAGCGTCGCGGGGACCGGCGGCCGACCTCTCCTCGATGCCGAGCGCGTGATCGCCGGCGACCTGCCGGCGGGCGACGGGACGGGCCCCGTGGACGTCGTGATCCTGGCGCCGGGCCGTGGCCCGGACGTCGACGGCAGCGGGTTGGGCGGCGTCGACGTGGACGGCGCGGCGCGCCTCCTGGCGGTGCTCGACGCCGTGCCGGTGCGCCAGGTGGTGCTGGTCTCGACGGCGATGGTCTACGGCGCGTGGCCGACGAACCCGCTCCCGCTCAGCGAGGACGCCGTGCTCCGCCCGAACCCCGGGTCGCACTTCGCGGCCGACAACGCCGAGCTGGAGCGCCTGGTGGGTGAGTGGTGCGAGCGGCGCGAGGGCACCCGGCTCGCCGTGCTCCGCCCGACCCTCACCGTGTCGGCCGATCCGGAGGCGACGTCGTGGATGGAGCGGTCGCTCTGGCACACGCCCTCGGCTCGGCAGGGCGACCTCGACCCGCCGGGGCAGTTCCTCCTCCTGGACGATCTGGTGGCCGCCGTCACCCATGCCCTCGACGCCGGGCTGCAAGGTCCGTTCAACGTGGCGCCCGACGGCTGGCTACGGGTGCAGCGGCAGGTGGAACTGGTCGGCAAGGGCGGCCTCCTGCGGATCCCCGGTCCGCTCGCCGACCCGATCGCCCGGGCCCGCTGGCGGTGGCGCCTGACGTCCACCCCACCCGAGGTCCTGCCGTACACGATGCACCCGTGGGTCGTGGCCAACGACCGGCTGAAGGCGACGGGCTGGGAGCCGACCTCCTCCAACGAGGAGGCGTTCGTCGCCGTGAACCGCCCGGGCTGGTGGTCGTCGCTGCACGGCCGGCGCCGCCAGGAGGTGGCGCTCGCCGGGTTGCTCGGTGCCGTCGGCGGGATCGTGACGCTGGTCGTGGTGCTGGTGCGCCGCGCCGGGCGTCACGGTGCGAAGTCGGCCTCGAGCTCCAGCCGCTGATCCCCGCGGGCGACGTCCACGGGCACGTCGGCCTGCTCGGCCACCAGGGAGACCGCTGCACGCAGGTCGGCCATCGACGTGGTGGCGATGCCGCCGACTGCCAGCAGGTCGTCACCGACCTTCACCCCGGCCTCGGCGAGCGGCGTCCCCGGGTCGAGGGCCGTGACCCGCAGCCCGACGTCGGCCTCGCGTCCCGACACCCCGAGCACCGCCGTCACCGCGAGCGTCGTGGTGGCGCGGCTCGAGAGCGTGACGTCGACCGTGAGATCCGTCCCGGCGGCGAACGACGACGAGCCCCCTGCGGAGGAGTCGGACGCGAGGGACGCGCCGCTGTCGACGTCGACCTCGAGGGACTCGGCGGTCCACCACGCGCCGACCACGGCGGCTCCCGCGAGTGCGCCGAGCAGCAGCCGTGGTCCCAGTGGGCGGCGAGCGCTCGAGCCGTGGCGGGGAACCAGGCCGGGGGCCACCTGGAGGGCTCGCAGCTCGGACGGGTGACGCCAGAGGCGGTCGTCGGGGTGGACCGGCCCGGGTGGGGCCTCCTCGCCGTCGGTCCAGTCGTCCATCGGCCCACACGTTACGGCGGACCGGGCTCCCGCGGTCCGCGCGAACACCCGTTCTGCCGCGGGGGGGGCGGGGCCCCCGGGGG
>JAEZFI010000271.1 GCA_023437745.1 Actinomycetes bacterium | reverse complement strand
GGAGTGGCGCGTCTCACGACACAGAACGGGAGGGGTTTACGCGTTCCGGGGGAGCTCGCTGAAGGGTCGGGTCCTGTCGTCGGACGGCTCCTTCGGGAGGCCGAGGACGCGCTCGCCGATGATGTTCCGCTGGATCTCGTCGGTGCCGCCGTAGATCGACGGCGCGGGCGAGAACAGGGCGAGCTCGGTGATCATCGCCCCGAACGGGTTGCCCGTCGCGTCGGCGACCGCACCGCGGCCCTCGTCGTCGTACGAGTGGAGCATCGCCTGGGGGCCGAGCACCCGCAGCCCCACCTCGCGTGTCAGACGGATGATGCGGCTCATCGCCAGCTTCGCCGTGTTGGCCTCGGGCCCGGGCGCCTTGCCCGACGCCTTCGCCGCCTTCATGCGCAGGTTCGTGTACCGGGCGATCTCGCCGTAGGTGTGGAGCCGGGCGAGGTCCTGGCGCACCATCGGGTCGCTGGCCGTGCCGTTGCCCTTGGCGAGGTCCGTGACCAGCTTCCCGGCGCCGCCGAGCCCGCCGATGACCCCGCCCCCGCCCCCCTTGCGACGCCGCGCGGAGACGAAGTCGCCGGCCCGGCGGTCGAGGTGGCCGAGCACCGTGCCGGGCGTCGCCGCCGAGGCCGCCGCGTGGCCGCCGCCCGCGCCCAGGCCCGATCGCTCGTTGGCCAGCGTCGTGTTCGCCACGGCCCAGCCGTTGCCCTCGCCGCCGATCACCGTATCGATCCCGGTGCGGGCGTCCGTGAGGAACACCTCGTTGAAGAGCGCCCGCCCGGTCATCTCCTTGAGGGGCCGGATGTCGACGCCGGGCTGGTGCATGTCGATCGCGAAGTAGGTGATGCCCTGGTGCTTCGGCTTGGTGGCGTCGGTCCGGGCGATGAGCATGCCGAGGTCGGCGACGTGGCCGGCCGACGTCCACACCTTCTGGCCGTTGACCACGTACTCGTCGCCGTCGCGGTCGGCGCGGCACTGGAGGCCGGCGAGGTCCGAGCCCGCGCCCGGCTCGCTGAAGAGCTGGCACCAGCCCTTCTGCCCGGTGACGATGTCGCGGAGGTAGGAGCGACGCTGCTCGTCGGTCCCGTGCGTGACGATCGTCGGCCCGGCCAGCAGGAGGCCGAGCCCGCCCGGGGCCCCGAGCGCGCCGAACTCGGCGATCGTCTCCTGGACGCGCACGCCGTCGTCACGGGACAGCCCCCGTCCGAACCACTCCGCCGGCCACGTGGGCGCCGCCCAGCCGCTGGTGCCCAGGCGCTCCCACCACGCCGCGACGGTGAGGTCCGGGTCCCACTGGTCCTCCAGGAACGCCGTCAGCTCGTCGACCACCTCGGAGCCGGTCGGCGGTCGTTCGTCGCGCGCGGTCTCGTCGGCGAGCGTCATGGTTCCCCCTGGTGTACTCGGGGCCACGGCGGGTCCCCGGACGGGTCGGTGCACTGCGAGTGCGAGCAGTGTGCCACCTCGTGCGCGACCGCGCCGGGACGAAGGTTGGGCAGCCAGTAAGGGCCTCGTTCTAAGCTCTCGCCGAGCTCGGCCGGTCGCCGCGCTCGCTGGAGGACCACATGCCCGACTTCGCGAGCGACGTCGTCATCATCGGCGGGTGTGGCCACGTCGGATTGCCGCTCGGCATCGTCCTGGCCGACCACGACACCCGCGTCGTGCTCTACGACATCAACAAGTCCGCCGTCGACACCGTCAACGACGCGGTCCTGCCGTTCGACGAGCCCGACGCTGCCGACGTGCTGGCCCGGGTGATCGGCAACGGCAACCTCCGAGCCACCACCGACCGGGCGGTCATCTCGCAGGCGGAGTCGGTCGTCGTCGTCATCGGCACCCCGGTCGACGAGCACCTCAACCCCGAGATCTTCGCGGTCCCCGACGCCGTCGAGGCGTTCTCGGACGAGTTGGTCGACGGCCAGCTGCTGGTGCTGCGCAGCACGATCTACCCCGGCGTCACCGAGCGGGTCGAGCGCCTCGTCGCCGGCCTCGGGCGCGACATCGACGTGGCGTTCTGCCCGGAGCGCATCGCCGAGGGGAAGGCGATGGTCGAGCTGACGGCGCTCCCCCAGCTCGTCTCCGCCCGGACCGAGCAGGCGTTCCAGCGCGCCGAGGCGCTCTTCGGGCGCATCGCGACGGACCTGGTGCGCCTCGCCCCCGAGGAAGCCGAGCTGGCCAAGCTCTTCACGAACACGTACCGCTACATCAAGTTCGCGATCGCCAACCAGTTCTACATGATCGCCAACGAGTACGGACTCGACTACGAGCGCATCCGCGCCGGCCTCACGCACGAGTACCCGCGTGCCGCCGACCTCCCGGGTGCGGGCCTCGCCGCCGGGCCGTGCCTGTTCAAGGACGCCATGCAGCTGGCGGCGTTCAACAACAACGCGTTCACCCTCGGACACTCGGCGATGCTCGTGAACGAGGGGCTCCCGCTGTACCTCGTGTCCAAGGCGGACGACCGGTGGAGCCTCGCCGACAAGACGGTGGGCATCCTCGGCATGTCCTTCAAGGGCGAGAGCGACGACACCCGCGCCAGCCTCAGCTACAAGCTCAAGCGCATCCTGCGCTTCCGGGCGGCCGACGTGCTCTGCACGGACCCCTACGTCACCACCGACCCGGCTCTCGTGCCGCTCGAAGCGGTCCTCGAGCGCTCCGACGTCCTGTTCGTGGGCGCTCCCCACAAGGTCTACCGCTCGCTGGCGCCCACGCAGCCCACCGTCGACGTGTGGAACCTCTTCGACGGTGGCGTGGTGGTCTGAGTGGCCGAGGTGGGCCTGCGGGCGGCGACGCCCCTCACCGACGACATCCCGGAGGTGATCGAGCTGCGCGCCTCGGTCGTGATCCCTGTGTACAACGAGGGCGAGTCGATCGTCCCCTGCATCGAGCGCATCCTCGAGGTGGTGACGATCCCGATCGAGGTCCTGGTCGTCTACGACACGCCCGACGACACGACCATCCCCTTCGTGGAGCAGTGCGCGACGTCGAACCCCGAGGTCCGCGGCGTGCTCAACACCCTCGGGCGTGGTCCGGCCAAGGCCATCCGGGCCGGCATCGCGGCGGCGGAGGCCGAGGCGGTGATCGTCACCATGGCCGACGGCAGCGACGACCCGTCGTCCATCGAGCACATGGTCCGGCTGATCGAGCGCGGCTGCGTCGTGGTCGCCGCCTCCCGGTACATGCCGGGTGGCGCGCAGGTCGGCGGCCCGTGGTTCAAGCAGCTCCTGTCCCGGGCGGCAGGGCTGAGCCTGCATCTCTTCGCCCGGGTCGGCACCCGTGACGCGACGAACTCCTTCAAGGCGTACCGGCGCAGCTGGGTCGAGCAGGTCGGCATCGAGTCGTCCGACGGCTTCGAGATCGGCATCGAGCTGGTGGCCAAGGCCCGGCGCTGCCGTGCGTTCGTGGCCGAGGTCCCGACCATCTGGCTCGATCGCGACGTGGGCCAGTCCAACTTCAAGCTGGTCCAGTGGCTCCCCAAGTACCTCCGCTGGTGGAGGTTCGCGTTCGGCCCGAAGCTGACGGCCGACGTCCTCGGCCGGCACTCCCACTCCTCGACCTCCCCCCAGAAAGGCTCATCGTGAGCAAGATCCTCATCACCGGCTCGTCAGGCTTCATCGGCGGCTACATCGTCTCCGAGCTGCTCAAGGGCGGACATCACGTCGTCGGCGTCGACAACCTGTCGAAGTACGGCCGGGTCATCCGGACCTTCGACGACGATCCCAACTACACCTTCGTCGAGGGCGACGCCCAGGACACCGAGCTGCTGGTAGAGCTGCTCCAGGGCTGCGACCACCTGATCGCAGGCGCGGCCCTCATCGGCGGCATCTCCTACTTCCACGAGTACGCCTACGACCTGCTCGCCAAGAACGAGCGGATCATCGGCGCCACGTGCGACGCCGCGATCCGCGCCCACCGCGAGGGCACGCTGCAGAAGGTCACGTACCTCTCGTCGTCGATGGTCTACGAGTCGACGGACCGCTGGCCGTCGGTCGAGGGCGACCAGCGCAAGGTCCCGCCGCCCCTGTCGTCGTACGGCTTCCAGAAGCTCGCCGTCGAGTACTTCGCCGTGGCCGCCTGGGACCAGTACAAGCTGCCGTACACCATCGTCCGGCCCTTCAACTGCGTGGGCATCGGTGAGGTGCGCGCCGTCGGCGACGCCGAGGTGACGAGCGGTTCGGTGAAGCTCGCGATGAGCCACGTGGTCCCCGACCTCGTCCAGAAGATCGTGAAGGGCCAGAACCCGTTGCACATCCTGGGCAGCGGCCAGCAGGTCCGCCACTACACCTACGGCGAGGACCTGGCCAAGGGCATCATCACCGCGATGCTCCACCCCGACTCGACGAACGACGACTTCAACGTCTCGACGGCGCAGTCCACCACCGTGCTGGAGCTGGCCGAGAACATCTGGAAGCGGATCAACGGCGACGTGCCCTTCGAGTGGGTCAGCGACGACCCGTTCGAGCACGACGTGCAGAAGCGCGTCCCGTCCGTGCAGAAGGCCAAGGACGTGCTCGGGTTCGAGTGCACCACGACCCTCGACGAGATGCTCGACGTCGTCATCCCCTGGATCATCCAGGCCGTCGAGGACGGCCTCATCTGACGCCAACCACGACCGGCGCCGAGGACGCGCCGGACGAGGACCTCGAGCCCGACCACGACCCCGCGGTCGAGCGCCGCGGCGCGACCACGATCTCGGTCGCGGCGCAGGCCGG
>JAEZFI010000126.1 GCA_023437745.1 Actinomycetes bacterium | reverse complement strand
GGGCGAGCTTCCAGGTGGCGATCAGCATCGGGAAGTTCCACGGCACGATCAGGCCGCAGACGCCGACGGGCACCTTCATGACCACGCCGAGCCCGGTGTCCTGGGTCGGCACGACCGAGCCGTGGTGCTTGTTCGCCGCTCCCGCGTAGAACTCGAACACGTCGGCCATCGCGTTCGCCTCCCAGCGGGCGTCGTCGATGGTGTGGCCGGCATCGAGCACCTCGAGCTGTGCGAACTGCTCGGCGCGCTCGCGGATCAGCTGCGACACGGCGAGCAGGACGTGCCCGCGGTCGGTCGCGCTGACCGACGACCACACACCCGACTCGAACGCGCCCCGTGCCGAGCGCAACGCCAGGTCGAGGTCCTCGAGACCCGCCTGCGACACGTCGCAGATCGCCTCGCCGGTCGAGGGGTTCGAGGTGGTGAACGTGGCGCCGTCGGCGGCCGCACGGTGCTCGCCGCCGATGATCAGCCGGGTGTCGGGGAGTTGGGACATGGCGGGCAGTGTAGGGACCTCCGGCGGTCGCTACTGTGCCCGTGCCCGTCGCCGACGGGCCCACGTGCCGGCACCGGCCAACCCATCCCCCATCACAGGAACAGGTCAGGAACATGTCTCGTCTCGACGGCAAGGTGAGCCTCATCACCGGCGCATCCGCAGGTCTCGGCCGAGTGGCCGCCGAGCTCTTCGCCCGCGAGGGATCCCGGGTCGTCGTCGCGGACCTGAACGACGGCACCGAGGCCGTCGAGGCGATCCGCGCCGCGGGCGGCGAGGCCAGCTATGTGCGCTGCGACGTCGGCGACGAGGACTCGGTGCGCGCTGCGGTTGCCCATGCCGTCGACACCTTCGGCGGGCTGCACGTGCTCTACAACAACGCCGGTGTCTCCCTCGGCGACGACGACGGCCCCGAGAACACCTCGGTCGAGGTGTGGGACACGACGCTGAAGATCAACGTCACGGGCCTGGCGCTGGGCTGCAAGTACGGCATCCCCGCGATGCGCGACACCGTCGCCGCCGGCGGCGGCCCCGGCGCGGCCCCGAGCGCGTCGATCATCAACGTGGCGAGCTTCGTGGCGCACCTGGGTGCGGCCACCCCGCAGATCGCCTACACCGCCTCGAAGGGCGCCGTGCTGTCGATGACCCGTGAGATCGCGGTGATCTACGCCCGCCAGGGCATCCGAGCCAACGCCCTGTGCCCCGGACCGGTGCTCACCCCGCTGCTCGCGAAGTACCTCTCCGACGAGGAGAAGCGCCAGCGTCGTCTGGTGCACATCCCGATGGGCCGTTTCGGCGAGGCGATCGAGATCGCGAACGGCGCGCTGTTCCTGGCCTCGGACGAGTCGTCGTTCATGACCGGCCAGTCCCTGCTCGTCGACGGCGGCATCACCGCCGCCTACACGACACCCGAGTGAGCGCGCCGTCCACCGGGAAACGGCCGGGGCGCCGGTAGCGTCGACCGGAACCACACGAGGGAGACCCCAGTGACCACGACCGGTCTGATCGACCTGCCCACGCTCGCCCGACTCGTCGACGACGACGAGATCGACACGGTCGTCGTCGCGTTCGTCGACCTGCAGGGCCGACTCATGGGCAAGCGGGTCACCGGTCGCTTCTTCCTCGACCACGTCGCTGGCCCCGGCGGGATCGACGGTGAAGGCATCGAGGCCTGCAACTACCTGCTCACCGTCGACGTCGACATGAACGTCATCGAGGGCTTCGACTACGCGACCTGGGAGGGCGGCTACGGCGATTTCCGGGGACGCCCCGACCTGGACACCCTCCGGGTCACGCCCTGGCTCGAGAAGACCGCGATCGTGCTCTGCGACGTGGTCGACAGCTCGAACGAGGCGCCCGTGGCCGTGTCGCCCCGCCAGGTGCTCCAGCACCAGCTCGAACGCGCCGCCGAGCGTGGCCTCGCGGTGAAGATGGGCTCCGAGCTCGAGTTCTTCGCCTACGACCGGCACTTCGACGAGCTCGCCCGGGGCTCGTACCGGGACCTGCCCAGCGCCACGTCGTCCTGGTACAACCTCGACTACCACGTCTTCCAGACGACCAAGGACGAGCCGCTCATCCGGGCGATCCGCAACGGCATGGTCGGGGCCGGTCTGCCGGTCGAGTTCTCCAAGGGCGAGGCGGCCCCCGGCCAGCACGAGCTGAACCTGCGCTACTCCGACGCGCTGACCATGGCCGACAACCACACCGTCTACAAGAACGGTGCCAAGGAGATCGCCCACCTGCAGGGCAAGGCGCTCACCTTCATGGCGAAGCCGACGATCGACCAGCCCGGGTCGAGCTGTCACATCCACTCGTCGATCTGGAGCCTCGAGGACGACGTGCCGCTGTGCCCCGGCGAGGGCGACCACGGCATGAGCCCGATCTTCCGCTCGTGGATGGGCGGCATCCTCGCCCACTCCCGTGAGCTGTCGCTGGCCTTCGCGCCGTACGTGAACAGCTACAAGCGCTACCAGCCCGACTCGTGGGCGCCCACCGCGGTGGTGTGGTCGCCCGACAACCGCACCTGCGGGCTGCGTCTGGTCGGCCACGGCGCCGGCATGCGCGTCGAGTCACGCATCCCCGGCGCGGACTGCAACCCCTACATCGCGTTCGCCGCACTGATCGCCGCGGGGCTCGACGGCATCGACCGCGGCCTCGACTGCGGCGACCCGT
>JAEZFI010000125.1 GCA_023437745.1 Actinomycetes bacterium | reverse complement strand
TCTTCACCGTCCTGCTGGACCATCGCCACGTCGGGCGGGACCTCCGTCGGATCCTCGAGCGGCACCGGGTCCGCCTGAGGGTCCTCGGTGAAGTAGATCCACGACGTCGTGGTCGGTGCCGAGCAGTTGGCGTCGGTCGCCGGGCCGAGACCCATCCGCTCCGTCGTGCAGATGAACGGGGTCTGGTGGGGGCCCGAGAAGATCGGCCCGGTCAGCGGGTGGTTGGTGATCGTGAGATGGGCGACCTCCTCGCCGTCCCGGCGGGCCGTGAGCACGTTGTCGCCGTCCTCCAGCCCCTCGACCAGGGCGACGGTGTTCCCGGCGAGGCGACCGTCGCCCTGCTCCGCGAAGGCATCCGAGATGTCGACGCCGTCGAGGTCGAACGTGACATCCGAGGCGTCCCCCGCCACCAGGACCAGGGCGTCGCCACCCGAGACCATGTCGGGATGACCGGTGGCCACGTCGAGGGACAGCTCGGTCGGGGCGATGGACGTCGAGCTGTCGCCGCTCGTGTCGGATGGTGCGTCGTCGGTGCAGCCCACTGCCGCCAACGCGACGACCAACAACATCCATCGAGCACTCCGCATGTCGCCCCCTCGTCCTCGAACGAGGCGAGATTACGGCGCGTCGCCGCGAACCTCCGCTTCGATGCCCTCCCGCTCGGCCCCGATGGTCGTCGAGTCGCCGTGGCCGGTGTGCACGACCGTCTCGTCGGGGAGCGCGAGCAGCCGCTCGGTGATCGAGCGGAGGATCGTCGGGTGGTCGCTGTAGCTGCGCCCGGTGGCGCCGGGACCGCCGCAGAAGAGCGTGTCGCCGCTGAAGACCATGGCCCGGTCCTCGTCGTGGAGGCAGCAGCAGCCCGGCGAGTGCCCCGGCGTGTGGAGCGTGTGGAGCCGGTGCCCACCCACGGCGATCACGTCGCCGTCGCCGAGGTCGCGGTCGGGTGCCCGGTCCGGGTACACCACGTCCCACAGCATCCGGTCGGCCGGGTGCAGGTGGATCGGCGCGTCGGTCGCCTCGGCGAGCGCGGCGGCCGCATTGATGTGGTCGTTGTGGCCGTGCGTCAGGAGGATCCCCCGGACCGCCCGACCGTTGACCGCTGCGACGATCGGTCGATGGTCGTGCGCGGCGTCGATGACCACGACCTCACGGTCGTCGCCGACCAGCCAGATGTTGTTCGTGACCTCGTAGTCGCCCCCGTCGAGGCTGAAGATGCCGTCGGTCCGGACCAGCTCGAGGCTCATCGGGGCAGCTCCACGACGGACCGGAGCACCTCGCCGCGCTCCATCTTCTCGAACGCCGCCTCGACGTCGTCGATCCCGATCGTCTCGGAGACGAACCCGTCGAGGTCGAGGCGCCCCTGCAGGTAGAGGTCGATCAGCATCGGGAAGTCCCGGGTGGGAAGGCAGTCGCCGTACCAGGAGCTCTTGAGCGCGCCGCCCCGGCCGAACACCTCCTGGAACGGCAGCTCGAGCACCATGTCGGGTCGAGGCACACCGACCAGCACGACGGTGCCGGCGAGGTCCCTCGCCTCGAAGCACTGGCGGTACACCTCGGGATGGCCGACGGCCTCGATGCACACGTCGGCCCCCACGCCGCCGCAGATCTCACGGATCCGCTCGACCGGATCCTCCTTCGACGAGTTGACCGTGTGGGTGGCGCCGAAGCCCTTCGCCCACTCGAGCTTCCGGTCGTCGAGGTCCACCGCCACGATCGTCCCCGCACCGGCGAGGCGGGCACCGGCGATCGCTGCGTTCCCCACGCCGCCGCAGCCGAACACCGCCACGGTGTCGCCCCGGGTCACGTTCCCCGTGTTCAGCGCGGCGCCGATGCCGGCCATCACGCCGCACCCGAGCAGCCCCGCCGAGGTGGCGGGCGCCGCGGGGTCGACCTTGGTGGCCTGCCCGGCCGCGACGAGGGTCTTCTCGCAGAAGGCGCCGATCCCCAGCGCCGGCGACAGCTCCGTGCCGTCGAGCAGGGTCATCTTCTGGGTCGCGTTGTGCGTGGCGAAGCAGAGGTGCGGTCGGCCACGCCGGCACGCCCGGCACTCGCCGCAGACGGCCCGCCAGTTGAGGATGACGTAGTCGCCCGGTGCCAGGTCGGTGACGTCGGGGCCGACCGCCTCGATCCGCCCGGCGGCCTCGTGGCCCAGGAGGTACGGGAACTCGTCGCCGATGCCGCCCTCCCGGTAGTGGAGGTCGGTGTGGCAGACGCCGCACGCCTCGATGTCCACCACGACCTCACCCGGACCGGGGTCGGGCACGACGATCGTCTCCACGCTGACCGGCTCGCCCGCAGCGCGGGCGATCACTCCCCTGACGTTGTACGGCATGCCCCTCCCTACCACGTACGACCCGCCCGATCCCGCCGTGCTGGGGATCGCGCCGGAACGTCGCGCCGGGTAGCGCAGTCGAAGAAGGCCGAGGAACGAGGCCGAACCTGAGCGGAGCTGGCCCGGCGCCGGAAGGTCAGAGCTCCTCGAGGGGGCGGCGGTCCTCGACGCGGGGCTGGCGGCCGGTGCGCAGGGGCGAGAGCGGCGCATCGGCGAGGAGGATCCGCTCCCAGCCGACGACCTCGTCGTCGAGGCCGTGTCGCCAGCGGCTGGTCGCCCGGGTCCGGTCGTCCATCGCCGCCTCGGCGTGCCCCCACGTCTCCCAGTCGGCGAACGACCACACGAGGATCACCTCGTCGTCGTCGGCCATCGCCCGCCGCAGCGCGACCGTGAGGTGGAGCCCCAGCTCCGCGGCCCGGGTCATCCCGTCGGTCTCGACGGCGTCCAGCACCGCGTGGGCGGCGCCGGGGCGGCATCGGATCAGCTCGTGCGCGTAGCCGGCCGCGACGGGCGGGCCCTCGGCGCAGATCTCCTCGATCGACGGCGACCAGTCGGGCGCCACGCAGATCCGGTCGACGCCACCGGAGCGCATCGACGCCGCCGTGGCCCACCACTCGTCGAGCGACGGGTCGTAGAGGCCGGAGCCGGACACCTCGACCTCGAAGTTGCGTGCGAGGTCACCCCACCCGCCGTACTCCCACAGGTTCACGACCTGCGGCCAGCGACCGGTCGACCCGATCACGCCCCACACGCCGAAGCAGAGCTGGTTGCGCTCGTCCCGGCCGATCGGTCCCCAGTTGGCCGTCATGTGCTGCATGTAGCGAGCACGCTGGTGCCCGATGATGTCGACGAACTCGTGGATGTAGACCCGGCTCATCGGGGATCGGGTCCGCTCAGAGGACCTTGGACAGGCTGCCGATCGGCATGCGCAGGTCGGCGAGCATGTCGAGGTCCTGCTGCGGCGTCCGCCCGAGCGTCGTGAGGTAGTTGCCGATGATCAGCGCGTTGATGCCGCTCGTCAGGCCGGCCGACTGGAGGTCGTCGAGCGTGACCTCGCGCCCGCCTGCGAAGCGGAGGATCACGTCGGGGAGGCCCAGGCGGAACATCGCGATCCACTTGAGCGCCTCCTTCGCCGGGGTGAGCGGGCGCAGCGAGAGCGGCGTGCCGGGGCGGGGGTTCAGGAAGTTCACCGGGATCTCGGCGGGCTTCAGGTCCTGCAGCTGGCCGATCAGCTCGAGGCGCTGCTCGTCCGACTCGCCCATGCCCAGGAGGACGCCGCAGCACAGCTCCATGCCGAACTCGTTGACCAGCTCGCACGTCTCGAGCCGCTCCTCCCATGTGTGGGTGGTCACGATCTGCGGGAAGAACGACCGGGCCGTCTCGAGGTTGTGGTTGTACCGGTGCACGCCACCCTCGGCGAAGCGGCGGGCCTGGTCCCGATCGAGGATCCCGGCCGACACGGCGACGTCAAGGCCCGTCTCGTCCTTGACGAGCGGGACGAGCTCGAGGATGCGGTCCATCGTGCGCTCGTCCGGACCCCGCACCGCGAGCACGATGCAGAACTCGCTGGCGCCCAGCTCGGCGGTCTCGCGGGCGGCCTGCAGCACCTCCGCGGTGTCGAGGAACGGCGTCGCCTGCACGGGCGTGTCGAACTGCGCCGACTGCGAGCAGAAGTGGCAGTCCTCGGGGCAGCCGCCGGTCTTGGCCGAGATGATGCCCTCGACCTCGACGGTGTCGCCGCACCAGGCGAGGCGCACGTCGTGGGCGAGGTCGCACAGCGCACCGAGCTGCGAGGCCGGCAGCGCGGCGGCGGCCGCGAGCTCACCGGCGTCGAGCCAGCGGCGATCCTCGAGGAGCGCCCGGCGGGCGACGCCCAGGGGGTCGCCGCCATGGCCGTCGGCCGTGCCGGTGACCGGGGTGGTGATCTGGGTCATCGCTCTGTCCTCGGATGGTCGCGGAATCGTGACCGCGGCCCACCTCGCAATACCGTGGAGACGGGCCGGGCGGCCCCACGGTACCGGGAGGACCCCATGACGGACGAAGCCGTGCACCGCGCCGACTGGGTCGCACGGGACGCCGCAGTGGTGTGGCACGGCTTCACCCAGATGGCGGCGTACCCCGACAACTCGCCCGTGATCGTCGAGCGGGCCGAGGGTCGGGAGCTCATCGACACCGAGGGCCGGCGCTACCTGGACGCCATCAGCTCGCTGTGGGTCACGACCCTGGGCCACCGGGTGCCGGAGCTGGACGAGGCGCTGCGCGACCAGATCGACCGGGTGGCCCATACCACGCTGCTCGGCAACGGGAACCGCATCGTCGTCGAGCTGGCGGAGGCGCTGGCGGAGGTGGTGCCCGTGGACCGGCCGCACTTCCTCTTCGCGTCCGACGGTGCGGCGGCGGTCGAGCAGGCGCTGAAGATCGCCTTCCAGTACTGGACGAACCAGGGCATCGAGGGGCGGACGAAGTACCTCGCGTTCGGTGGCGCCTACCACGGCGACACGATCGGCTCGCTGTCGGTGGGGGCGGGCGGCTTCGGCACCGACATCTTCGACCCGCTGCGCTTCGACGTCCTCCGGGCGCCCGGGTTCGACGACCCGACTGCCATCCGGGTGGCGTGCGAGATGGTCGAGCAGCACGCCGCCGAGTTGGCCGCCGTGGTGGTCGAGCCCCTCGTGCAGGGCGCGGCGGGCATGGAGATGCGCCCCGCATCCGAGTTCGCGGCGCTGGGCGAGGCGTGCCGCCGGCACGGCGTGCTCCTGCTGTGCGACGAGGTGGCGGTCGGCTTCGGGCGCACCGGGACGCTGTTCGCCAGCGAGGCCTGCGACCTCCGACCGGACCTGCTCGTGATCGGGAAGGGCCTCAGCGGCGGCTACCTGCCGATGTCGGCCACCGTCGCGTCCGACCGCGTGTACGAGGCCTTCCTCGGCGAGGACCTCGGGCCGCGCACGCTGTACCACGGGCACTCGTTCAGCGGGAACGCGCTGGCCGCGGCCGTGGCCCTCCGCCACCTCCAGCTGCTCGGCGAGTGGGACGTGATGGCGAACGTCGTCGAGCGAGCCGAGCAGCTCCGGACGCGCCTGGCCGAGGTGGCGGGACGCACCGGCGTGCTGGCGGTCCGCCAGCAGGGCCTGATGGTCGGCATCGAGCTCGCCCCGCCGGCCGACGGCCTGCGCTGGGGTCGACGGGTGTCCGCCGAGTGCGTGGCACGAGGCGTCCTCATCCGACCGCTGGGGGACGTCGTGGTGGTGATGCCCCCGCTCACCACGACCGCAGAGGAGATCGACCGCATCGTCGACGTGGTGGCCGAGTCGATCACGGCGGTGTGCGGCGCCGACGAGGCAGCTCGGGTCGAGAGCAGCGCGTGACCACCTGGCAGGACCGCATCGCTGCGCGCCTGGCCTCGATCGAGGAGCAGGGTCGCTGGCGGACGATCCGCACGCTGGACGACGGGCCCACCACGACGACCGTCACGGCCACGGGCGAGAAGGTGACCTCGTTCGCCTCCAACGACTACCTCGGGTTGACCCATCACCCCCGGGTGCTGGCGGCGGCGCACGCGGCGCTCGACGAGTTCGGCACGGGCAGCGGCGCCGCCCGGTTGATCGTGGGCGGCCGGCCTCCGCACGACGAGCTGGAGGCCGAGCTCGCCGGATGGACCGGACGGGAAGCCGCCCTCCTCTTCCCGACCGGGTACCAGGCGAACGTCGGGGTGCTCGGCGCGCTCGCCAGGGTGGCCGACCGGCCGCTGATCCTCTCGGACGAGCTCAACCACGCGTCGATCATCGACGGCGCCCGGCTCGCCCGAGCGGAGGTGGAGGTCTTCCGCCACGTGGACGCGACGGACCTCGACGTCCGGCTGGGTGCGGCGGGCGACCGCTCGGCGATCGTCGTGACCGACTCGGTGTTCTCGATGGACGGTGACGTGGCGCCACTCGGCGAGCTGGTCGACGTGTGCCGGGCCCACGGCGCGCTGCTCGTCGTCGACGAGGCCCACGCCGTGCTCGGACCGTCCACCCCGACGGGGGACGACGTCGTCACGGTGGGGACGCTGTCGAAGGCGCTCGGGTCGGTCGGCGGCTTCGTGGCCGGCACGCAGGCCGTGGTCGACCTCTGCCGGAACACCGCCCGATCGTTCATCTTCACGACGGCCGGTCCTCCCGCCGACGCCGCGGCAGCGCTCGCCGCCCTGCGCGTCGTGCGGTCCGACGAGGGGGCCGCGCTGCGCGCACGGCTCCGCGAGCACATCGACCTGGTGCGCCCGGGACACCCGTCGCCGATCATCCCTGTGCTGCTCGGCGACGAAGCCCGGGCCGTTGCGGTCGCCGACCAACTCCTGTCACACGGCCTGCTGGTACCTGCCATCCGACCGCCCACCGTCGCGCCCGGCTCGTGCCGGCTGCGGGTGGCGCTGTCGGCGACGCACACCACCGCCATGGTCCAGCAGCTCGTCGACCTCTGCGCCCAGCTGGAGGTGCCGCTCCATGGTTGAGACCGACCGCACCCCCCGGACACGTCCCACCACGCTCGTCGTCGTGGCGGGGACGGGCACCGAGGTCGGCAAGACCTGGGTGGCACGTCGCGTCGCGTCGCGCCTCGCCGAGGCGGGCCTCGTCGTCATGGCCCGCAAGCCTGCGCAGTCCTTCGACGAGGCCGACACCACGACCGACGCCGACGAGTTGGCCGCCGGCACCGGCGAGACCGCCGAGACCGTCTGCCCGCCCCGACGCTGGTACACGGTGCCCATGGCGCCGCCGATGGCGGCGGACGCGCTGGGCCGACCTCCCATCCGCCTGGCCGACCTCGCCGCGGAGGTCGGCGGTTCCTGGTCCGGACGTGCGCCGGACGTCGGCCTGGTCGAGCTGGCCGGTGGGCTCCGATCGCCGATCGCCCACGACGGGGACGGCGTCGACCTCATCGACGCGCTCGATCCCGACCTCGTGGTGCTCGTGGCCGACGCCGGGCTGGGCACGATCAACTCCGTGCGCCTGTCGCTCGACGCGCTCGCAGGCCGGCCCGTGGTCGTCGTGCTCAACCGGTTCGACGGTGGTGACGAGCTGCACGGGGCGAACCGGAGGTGGTTGGAGAAGGACGCCGGCGTGATCGGCGCCGGCCCCGTCGTCACGTCCGTCGACGAGCTGGCCGAGCACCTCCGGGAGCAGGTGCTGCCGACCTTCTGCCTCGGGTGCGGCCGACGGCGGCCGGAGTGCGACGGCTCGTGCGCCGGTCCCTACGAGGCCCCGCACCACTGCCCGACCTGCGGCCGCCACCTGGTGGTCACCATCATCCCCACCGGCGTGCACGCACGGTGCAAGGTGCACGGCCCGCTCCCGCCCGCCTGACCCCACCCGCCCGGCGTAGGGTCCGCCCCGTGACGACCTTCGACGAGCTCGCGGCGCTCGCCACGATGATCGAGTCGGGCGAGCTCGACGTGGCCGCCTACGACCTCGGCGCGGGCACCGGCGACCCGGTCACCTACCTCCACGGCTTCCCGTCGTCGTCACTGGACATCTTGCCGGTGTCCGACCTGCTCGAACCCCGGGCGCGGGTGCTGGCGGTCGACTTCCCTGGGTTCGGCGCGTCGGAGAAGCCGTCGGGGCACCCCTACTCGATCCATGCGGCGGCCGACGCGGTCGAGGCGATGTGGGCGGAGTTCGGCGTGACCAGCTCGGTGCTCTGGGCGCACGACTACGGCACGTCGGTCTGCCAGGAGCTGATCGCCCGCCACCTCGAGAACTCGCTCGTCGTCGGCATCACGGCGGTGGTGTGGCACAACGGCGGCGTCTACCCGGATCTCCACCGGCCGACGGTCGGGCAGAAGCTCCTCCTCGACCCGGAGCACGGTGCGGACTTCGCGGCGACGATCGACGAGGCGGCGTTCGGCGCCGGCATCCGGCCGACGTTCGGCACCCGGCGCCCGATCACCGACCAGGAGCTCCACGAGATGTGGTGCTCGATGCGGCACGACGAGGGCACCCGCATCGCCAACCAGCTCCTCCACTACATCGAGGACCGACGCCGCTACGGCGCCCGCTGGCGAACCGCGCTCGAGGACTCGGGGCTGCCCATGTGGTTCGTGTGGGGCGACCTCGACCCCGTCTCCGGCGCGCACATGATCGAGCGGGTCGAGGAGCGGCTCGACGACGCGACGATCGTCCGCCTCCCCGACGTCGGGCACTGGCCCACGCTCGAAGCCCCCGAGGAGTGCGCCGACGCGGTGCTGGCCGCCCTGGACGCGTAGGCACATCAGCTTCCTCAGGGTGTCAGGCGCACCAGGTCGGCCGTGGTGATCAGCCCCGAGCCGAGGACCAGCGTGGCGACCTCGTCGCGACCGTCGGCCACCTCGTCGGACGTCAGGCCGGAGTCCCGGAGGCGCACCCGGTAGGCCTCGACGCGCTTGCGGACGGTGCTCGCCGGCAGGCCGAGGCGCTCCGCCGCGAGGGCGTAGGAGCGCGGCGTGGGATCCCAGCGGGGGAAGTCGCTGAGGTAGCCCTCGACCAGTGCGGCGAGCGCCGTGCGCTCCACGTCGGTCGGCATCGGCAGGCCGATCGTGGGATCGCTCGCCTCCTCGGCCTCGCCGGCACCGACGGCCCGGGCGGTGTCCCCGGGCGGCAGCGTCACGCGGAGCGCGTGCCGCCGGACGAGGCCGGTGAGCACGAACGTCAGCGGCGACCGGTCGATGACCCGTCCCCCGCCGACGGGGAGCACCGACGGCAGCCCGGTCGGCTCACGGACGGCGATCGGACGTGACGCCGAGAGGTTGGTCAGCCACCAGTGACCCGTCTCCGAGTGGATCCACGCCGCCCGGCGGGACAGGCCGCGGTCGTCGGGGTCGAGGCACAGGTCGCACGAGGCGTCGCGACCGATCGACAGCGCGTCCGTCGGACCCGCCGGAACCCACCGGGTCACCGAGCCGCACGCGACCCATTCGACGGTCGGGGCGCTGGGCCCGACCGGTGACGCGGAGGACGAGGGCACCGGCCGGAGGATATGTCAGGGACCGTGCGCGCTTCGCTCGAAAACGAGAACGCGTTCTCGTTTTCGCGTTACGGTCTGCGCCATGTCCGCGATCCTCACCGAACGCGACGGCCACACGCTGGTCGTCACCCTGAACCGCCCCGATCGCATGAACGCCATCAACGGCGAGATGCTCGTCCGCTTCTACGACGCCTGCGTCGAGGCCGACGAGAACCCCGACATCCGCTGCCTGGTGCTCACCGGGGCCGGCGGCAACTTCTGCGCGGGCGCCGACCTCAAGGAGATGGCCGGGGGCCACCAGGCCGAGCCGCTCCCCGACGGCCTCGACGTGCAGGCCCGCCTCGCCGCCGACGCCGACCTCCCGTGGAAGTCGCTCCTCCGCACCTGGCAGCCGAAGGTCCCGATCATCGCTGCGGTCGAGGGCACGGCCATCGCCGGTGGCACCGAGCTGCTGGGCGCCACCGAGATCCGCGTCGCCGGCCAGAGCGCCAAGTTCGGCATCAGCGAGGTGCGCTGGTCGCTGTACCCGATGGGTGGCTCAGTCGTCCGCATCCCCCGGCAGATCCCCTACACCGTCGCCTGCGAGCTGCTGCTCACCGGCGACCACATCACCGCCGACCGGGCCCTCGAGCTGGGCCTCATCGGGCACGTGGTCCCCGACGGTGGCGCCCTCGAGAAGGCCCTGGAGATCGCGTCGGTGATCTCCGCCAACGGACCCCTCGCGGTGAAGGCGATCCTCCGCACCCTGCGGGAGACCAACGGCATGGAGGAGCACGAGGCCCTCACCCACGAGTTCACCTACGGGTGGGACGTGTTCGGCTCCGAGGACGCCAAGGAAGGTCCGCGCGCCTTCAAGGAGAAGCGGACCCCGAACTTCCAGGGCAAGTAGACACCGGACCACGCGCCGCCTCGGCGGCCCACCCGTCGGAGGCGACGACATGAAGCTCGGATTGATCTGGGGGTACTGGGGTCAGCTGCCGCCGCCCAACCTCATCGAGACCACGAAGCTGGCCGAGGACCTCGGCTTCGACTCCGTCTGGACCGCCGAGGCCTGGGGCTCCGACGCGTTCAGCCCCCTCGCCTACCTCGCGAGCCACACGTCGAAGATCAAGCTCGGCACGTCCGTCGTGCAGATCGCGGGGCGGACCCCGACGGCGACCGCCATGCACGCGATCACCCTCGACCACCTGTCGAACGGGCGGCTCATCCTGGGCCTCGGCGTGTCGGGACCCCAGGTCGTGGAGGGCTGGTACGGGCAGCCGTACCGGAAGCCGCTGGCGCGCACCCGGGAGTACGTCGAGATCATCCGCCGGGTGATGGCGCGTGAGGAGCCGCTGACGTTCGACGGCGAGTTCTACCAGCACCCCTACCACGGCGACGGCTCGATGGGCCTGGGGAAGCCGCTCAAGGCGATCACGCACCCGCTGCGCCGTGAGATCCCGATCTACCTCGGCGCCGAGGGCCCGAAGAACGTGACGATGACGGCCGAGATCGCCGACGGCTGGATCCCGCTGTACTACTCGCCGTTCCGCCAGGAGGTGTACGCCGAGCAGCTCGCGGGCGCCAAGGAGGGCTTCGAGATCCCGGCCCTCGCCAACATCAACATCACCGACGACATCGAGGCGGGGCTCTACCCGGTCAAGGCCATGCTCGGCTTCTACATCGGGGGCATGGGCGCCAAGGGGAAGAACTTCCACACCGACCTCATGGCGCGCATGGGCTACGAGGAGCAGGCGTACAAGATCCAGGACCTCTTCTTCGAGGGCCGGCGCGACGAGGCCATCGCCACGGTGCCGAACGACTTCGCCGACGAGATCTCGCTGGTCGGGCCGCCGTCACGCATCAAGGAGCGGCTCGAGGCGTGGGAGTCCTCCCCCGTCACCACGCTCACCATGTATCCGTCGTCACCGGAGCAGCTGCGCCTCGCCGCAGAGCTCATCCTGGGCTGACCGCTCAGAAGTCGAGACGACCTCGCACCAGGGCGGCGCGGTCCGGCCGCGTCCGCTCGTAGATCGCGATCCGCTGGGGACCGGGCAGCTCGAGCTCCGTCGCGTCGCCGTCGGGGAACCCGAACCGCGGGCTGCACGTGACGCCCCGTGCGACGAGGTCGGCCTCCGCCGCGTCGAGATCGGGCACCCGGTACACGAGGATCGGCCGGTCGCCGTGGAGGTGCTCGGCGAGCAGGAGCGCCGGCCCATCGGGGGTGAGGCGGAGCATCACCACCCGCGTGTCGAACCGCTCGATCGCGAACACCACCTCGGCGCCGAGCCCGTCCACGTAGTGCGCACGCTCGACGACGACGTCGTCGCTCGGGCAGTAGATGAAGTCCAGCTCCTCGAACACGCCACAGGCTGCCCCATCCTGCGCCGCTACGTTCGCGACATGACGTCGCTCACGTTCTCCCGGGCCGGCCACGAGGAGGTCGACGCGCTCGTCACGCTGGTCGAGTCCGCCTATCGCGGCGCCGGGAGCGCCGAGGGATGGACCACCGAGGCCGGGATCCTGGACGGGCAGCGGGTCGACCACGAGATGCTCGTCGAGACCTTGGCCCGGCCCGACACCATCGTCCTCCTGGCCCGCGACGCCGGAACGCTGGTCGGGTGCTGCGAGCTCCAGCGCCCGACGGACGGGGCCGCGCACCTCGGGATGTTCGCCGTGGCGCCCGGCCTGCAGGGCGGCGGGATCGGCCGGCACGTGCTCGACGAAGCGGAGCGGATCGCTCGCGACGAGTGGGGCGCCGAGCGCCTGGAGCTCGAGGTGATCGACATCCGCGACTCGCTGATCGCCTGGTACGAGCGGCGCGGGTACGTCCGCACGGGCGTGTTCGAGCCCTTCCCCTACGGCGACGAGCGGTTCGGGGTCCCCCGCCGCGACGACCTCCGGTTCGAGATCCTCGCCAAGCGGCTCTGACCCCACCGAAGTTCGCGCGTGCCTCCCGACACCGCGCGGACGAGCGCGCGAACTTCGGCGGGGCGCTGCGTCAGCGGCCCAGGAGCCCCCGGACGTACGCGGCCTGGCCCGAGTGCTGGAGCTCGTCGTCGGCGATGCTGATCAGCCGGACGCCGAGGGTGACCGGCGGGTCCCAACGCTCGTCGACCACCCGATCGAGGTCATCGGCGGTCAGGCCCTCGAGGTAGCGCCGGGTCCGCTCGTCGACCGCCCGGTAGTAGCCGAGCACCGCGTCCGGCCCGTCGGGGCGAACCGCCGCCACCTCGGCCGGTGAGTGGCCGTAGCCCGAGTCGTGCGGGTCGGGGGCCAGCCCGAAGCGCTCGGGCCAGTCGCCGCGCATCCACAGCTGGTCCTCGCCGAGCAGCTCCGACACGTGGTGGTCCTGCACCCGCGTCAGGTGCCAGATCAGCCACCCGATCGGGTTCGCCCCGTCCGCCGGCGAGCGCTGGAGCTCCGCCGCGTCCAGGTCCGCCACCGCCTCCTCGACGTGCTCGGTCACCCGTCCGAACAGGTCCAACAACAGCTCGCTGACGTCCATCCCACCTCCCGGAAGTTCGACCCCGGCAGGATCGTCCCACATGCCGGCCGGCGGCGCACCGCCGGTCCGACCACCCCGATCGATGGGTAGCGTCGGGATCGCACCGGTCACAGGAGGGCAGCATGGCGACGGCGTTCGACACCCACGAGGTCACCAACCAGCCGCCACCGCTCACGGGTCACGACGTCTTCGGCAGCGACGTCGCGCTGACCGAGGCGGTGTCCCGTGGCGGCGCAGACTGGGCCGCGGCCGAGCTGTCCGATCTGGGTCGGCTGGCGGGCAGCGCGACGGCGCAGGACTGGGGTCGCCAGGCGAACGCCAACCCGCCGGTGCTGCGCACGCACGACCGCTACGGCAACCGCCTCGACGTCGTCGACTACCACCCCGCGTACCACGAGCTGATGGGCGTGTCGGTCGGCAACGGCCTCCACGCGGCACCCTGGGCCGACGACCGCACCGGCGCGCACGTCGCCCGCGCCGCGAAGGTCGTCACCTGGTACCAGGTCGACGGCGGCCACGTGTGCCCGATCTCGATGACCTACTCCGTGGTCCCGGCACTGCGGCACAACCGCGCCCTGGCGGCCGAGTGGGAGCCGCGGGTCTTCTCCCGCACCTACGACCCCTCGAACCGCCCCGCGGACCAGAAGGCCGGCGCCACCTTCGGCATGGCCATGACCGAGAAGCAGGGTGGCTCGGACGTGCGGGCCAACACCACGACGGCCCGGCCGACCGCGGACGGCGGGCACCTGATCACCGGCCACAAGTGGTTCTGCTCCGCGCCGATGTCCGACGCATTCCTGATGCTGGCCGTGGCCCCCGGCGGGCTCAGCTGCTTCCTCGTCCCCCGCTGGCGACCCGACGGCAGCCGCAACCCCATCCGCATCCAGCGGCTGAAGGACAAACTCGGCGACCGCTCCAACGCGTCGAGCGAGATCGAGATGCTCGACACCTGGGGGACGATGGTCGGCGACGAGGGGCGGGGTGTCCGCACGATCATCGAGATGGTCAACCACACGCGGCTCGACTGCATCCTCGGCTCGACGTCGATCATGCGCCAGGGCGTCGCGCAGGCGACGTGGCACACGCACCACCGCAGCACCTTCGGTTCGGTGCTCGACGAGCACCCGCTGATGCAGAACGTCCTGGCCGACCTGGCCCTCGAGTCCGAGGCGGCCACGGCGGCCGCCCTCCGCCTGGCCGCTGCCTTCGACGCCGAGCCGGGCGACACCCACGAGCAGCTGCTGAAGCGGCTCGTCACGCCCGTCGTGAAGTACTGGACCTGCAAGCGGGCGCCGCAGCACGCGGCGGAGTCGCTCGAGTGCCTCGGCGGGGTGGGCTACGTGGAGGAGACCGACCTCCCGAGGCTGTTCCGCCAGAGCCCGCTCAACGGCGTGTGGGAGGGCTCGGGCAACGTGATCTGCCTCGACGTGCTCCGAGCGCTCGCCCGGGAGCCGCAGGCCCTCGACGCCTACTGGGACGAGGTGGGCCTCGGGGGCGGCAGCGACGCCCGGCTCGACGGCGCCGCGATGGCGCTCCGCAAGGACCTCGAGGACCTCGACCAGATCGAGCTGCGGGCCCGCGCCCTCGTCGAGCGGCTCGCCCTCGTGTTCCAGGGCTCGCTCCTCGTCCGCCACGCCCCGTCGGCGGTGGCCGATGCGTTCTGCGCGTCGCGCTTCGGCGAGGGCTCCGGACGGGCGTTCGGCGAGCTGCCCGCGGGACTCGACCTCGCCACGATCGTCGAGCGGGCCCGCCCGGTCGTCGCCTGAGCCGCTGCTCCGAACGGCCCTGTCACATCTCGGAGCGCTGCGTCGTCTGTGGGGTGAGCCGAGGAGAACGGAGGTCCGGCACATGGACCAACGAGACGAACGAGACGGACGAGACGGACGAGACGGACCGGGCCGGCGGGGCCGGCGCGACGTGGTGGTGGTCGGCGGCGGCCTCGCCGGGCTGACGGCGGCGACCTACGCGGCACGCGCCGGTGGCTCGGTGGTGCTCGTCGAGGCCCGCACCGAACCGGGTGGCCGGGCACGCACGGAGGAGCGGAACGGCTACCGCTTCAACCAGGGCGCCCACGCGCTGTACCGCACCGGCGCCGCGGTGCCGATCCTCCGGGACCTGGGGGTCACGTACCGGGGCCATCTCCCGTCGCAGCGCGGGACGAGCTGGATCCGTGACGGGCAGGTCACCTCGGTGGTGCACGCCGGGGCGGTCGGCGGCACCTCGGGCCTGCGGACGGCGCTCGCCACGCTGCGGGGCGCCAACGCCGACCGGGCACGGGGTCGCTCGCTGGCCGAGTGGCTGGACGAGGAGGTGGAGGACCGACGTGTCCGGGACCTGATCGAGATGCTGGTGCGGACCGCCTCGTACAGCGCCGACCCCACGACCTTCGACGCGGGCGCCGCGTTCGACCAGCTCCGGCGAGGGGCACGGGGTGTGCTCTACCTCGACGGCGGATGGCGCACGCTCGTCGACGGGGTGCGAGCGGCGGCGGCGGCCGCGGGGGTCGTGACGGTCACCGGTCGCGTCGAGCGGGTCGAGGTCGACGGCGGCGGGGCCACGGCGCACCTCGCCGACGGCTCCATCGTGGCGGCGACCGCGGCGGTGATCGCCGCCGGCGGCGCCCACCACGCCGACGCACTGCTGTCGGGTGCCAGCGACTCGATCCGACGATGGTCCGAGGTCGCCCGACCGGTCCAGGCCACCACGCTCGACGTCGCCCTCACCCGGCTCCCACGAGCGGGGAGGGTGGCGACGTACGGACTGGGCGAGCCCACCTACGCCGTCGCCCACTCGTCGAGCGCGGCGCTCGCGCCGCCCGGGGGCGCCCTGGTCCACTGCCTGTACTACGAGCCCGACCTCCACCCCGAGGTGGACCACCGGGCCCACCTGGAGGGCATCCTGGACGCCGTGCAGCCCGGTTGGCGAGACGTCCTGATGGAGGCGCGGTGCAGCCGTCGCCTCGTCGTCGCCCACGACCGGCCTCGGCCGCACACCACGGCCGAGGACCTGCCCGGCGTCGTGGTGCCGGACCTCCCCGGCGTCTACGTCGCCGGCGACTGGATCACCACCGATGGCCTCCTCGCCGACGCTGCGATGTCGTCGGGGCGGACCGCCGGCCTCGCGGCGTCGACGCTGCATCCACGCCGGGCGACCACGCCGAGCACGGTGTGAACGCCGGGCGCACCCCGACGACCGGCGACGTGACGGGCTTCGCACGCCATCGCGATCGGCTGTTCGGCCTCGCCTACCGGATGACCGGCAGCGTGGCCGAGGCCGAGGACGTGGTGCAGGACACCTGGCTGCGCTGGTCGAAGGTGGACCCGTCGACGATCGAGAACACCGAGGCGTGGCTCGTCCGAGCGGCCACCAACCTCTGCCTCGACCGGCTGCGCTCGGCCCGCCACCGTCGTGAGCAGTACGTCGGCCCCTGGCTCCCCGAACCGCTGGTCAACGACCCCGACGGGCCAGCCGACCAGGCGGTGACGGCCGACTCCCTCACCCTGGCGTTCCTCGTGGTGCTCGACGAGCTCGATCCGGCCGACCGTGCCGTCTTCCTGCTGCGCGAGGTGTTCGCGTACCCCTTCGACGAGATCGCGACGATGGTCGGGCGCTCCCCCTCGGCGTGCCGGCAGGCCGCGTCCCGGGCCCGGCGCCGGGTCGAGGCGTCGGGCGCCGTGCACCGCCGTCCCGAGCGTGGCACCGAGGAGCAGCTCGTGGCAACGGTCATCACGGCGCTCGCCGTCGGTGACGTCGCCGCCGTCGTGTCGCTGATGGCGCCCGACGTGGTGGTCCTGTCGGACGGGGGTTCGGAGCGCCGCGCCGCGCGCCGCCCGCGGCCGGGGGCCGGGGGGGGGGCCCGCGGCCCGCCTGCTGCTCAACCTCGCCAAGCGGGTGCCCGAGGGCTCCGACGTCACGGTCCATCGCTTCAACGGCGACCCGACCGTCGTGGTGTGGACCGGCGACGAGGTCCTCACCACCCTGACGATCGAGTTCGACGGCGGCGGTCTGATCCGTCGGGTCTGGGCGATGCGCAACCTCGAGAAGCTCCGCCACCTGCACCACTGAGCCTCCTCCCTCCGGCGCGAGGTTCCGGCGCGGGGTTCCGGCGCGAGGCTCCGGCACCCTGCACGGCGCTGTCGGAGGCGGGCAATAGCCTGCGCCCATGGCCAGAACCCCACGCCAGCAGGACCTCTTCAACTCCGCCGGCGGCTTCGCCCGCGAGGTCATCGACATCCCCGTCGCCCAGGAGATGAGCGAGTCGTTCCTCGCCTACTCCCTCTCGGTCATCACCTCGCGGGCGATCCCCGACGTCCGCGACGGCCTCAAGCCGGTGCAGCGCCGGATCCTCTACGCCATGTCGAACATGGGCCTCCGCCCGGACCGCCCGCACCGGAAGTGCGCCGGGGTCGTCGGCGAGACGATGGGCAAGTACCACCCGCACGGCGACGGCTCGATCTACGACGCCCTCGTCCGGATGGGGCAGGACTTCTCCCGGCAGGTCACCCTCGTCGACCCGCACGGGAACTTCGGCACCCTCGACGACGGCCCCGCCGCCTACCGCTACACGGAGTGCCGCCTCACCGACGCCGCCATGGAGATGCTCGACGAGATCGACGAGGAGACCGTCGACCTCCGGCCCACCTTCGACGGCGAGCGCGAAGAGCCCATCTGCCTGCCCGGCAAGCTGCCGAACCTGCTGGTCAACGGCACCTCCGGGATCGCCGTCGGCATGTCCACGAACATGCCCAGCCACAACCTCCGCGAGGTGCACGAGGTCATCAAGCTCGTGATGGCGAAGCGCCGTCCGAAGCCCACCATCGAGGAGCTCATGGCCGTGCTCCCGGGCCCCGACTTCCCGTCGGGCGGCACCGTCATCGACGACGACCTGGCCGCTGCGTACGCCACGGGGCGGGGCGTCTTCCGGATCCGGGCCAAGGCCGAGATCGTGGAGGTCAAGGGCACCAAGCGCCACCAGATCGTGGTCACCGAGCTGCCGTACCTGGTCGGCCCCGAGCGCGTGGTGGCCCGCGTCCAGGAGCTGGCGAACAGCGGCAAGCTCGTCGGCGTCCAGGACGTCAACGACTACTCGGACCGCCACACCGGGCTGAACATCACGATCGAGACCAAGCCGGGCGTCAACCCCAAGGCCATGCTCACCGAGCTGTACCGGCTCACCCCGCTCGAGGAGAGCTTCGGGGTCAACAACGTGGTGCTGGTCGACGGCGTCCCCACCACCGTGGGCCTGTGGGAGCTCGCCAACCTCTACATCGAGCACCGGCTCGACGTCATCACCCGCCGCACCCAGCACCGCCTGGCCCGGGCGCAGGACCGGCTGCACATCGTCGACGGCCTCCTGATCGCGCTCGACGCCATCGACCTCGTGGTCTCGATCATCCGTGGCTCGCAGGACGCAGCGTCCGCCAAGGCCGCGCTGATGGAGCGGCTCTCGCTGTCCGACGTCCAGGCCACGCACATCCTCGACATGCAGCTCCGCCGGCTGACCGCCCTCGAGAAGCTGAAGCTAGCGGAGGAGGCCGACGACCTCCGGGCCCGCATCGCCGAGTTCGAGAAGATCCTGGCGTCGGACCAGCGCCGGCGCACGATCGTGCTGAAGGAGCTCGAGGAGCTCGTCGAGAAGTTCGGCCGCGAGCGCCGCACCCGGATCGTTCGACCCGACCAGATCGACGACGTCAGCCTCGAAGCGATGCTCGAGGAGTCCGAGGTCGGCGACGAGCCCTGCGTCATCGCCCTCACGGCCTCCGGCGTCGTCGGCCGCGAACCCCTCGACGGCCCCAAGCAGGCGACGTTCGGCCGCCACGACGTCCTGCTCGCACGCGTCGAGGCCTCCACGATGCGCTCGGTCTACGCCATCACGTCGCGGGGCCGCTGCCTGCAGGCCCCCGCAGGTGCCGTCAGCGAGGTCACCGGGCGCAGCCGCGGCACCGCGGCCAGCGAGGTCTTCACGACGGAGAAGGGCGAGGCGCTGCTCACGCTCGTGGCACCCCCGGCACCGACGCCCCTGCACGACGACCTGCTGTCCTCCGGGGAGGCCGAGCCACCCGCGCCGATCGCCGTCGTGACCCAGCTCGGGATCATGAAGCGGGTGAGCGTGGAGGAGATCGTCGGCACCGCCAACGGCAAGCCGATCATCGGGTTGAAGCCGGGCGACCGGGTCGTCGCGGCGTTCCCGGCGCCGGACGGCGTCGACGTCCTGGCGGTCTCGACCAACGCGCAGGCGATGCGTTGCGAGGCGTCGAGCATCTCGGTCCAGGGCCGGGGTGCCGCGGGCGTCGCCGGGATGAAGCTGGCCGACGGCGCCCTGGTGGTCGGTGCCGGGCCCGTCGAGTCCGAGGACTGCATCGTGCTGACCGTCACCGATCGTCAGACCGCCAAGGTCACCGACGCCGCCGAGATCCCCACCAAGGGCCGCGGCACGTCCGGGCTCCGCGTCACGAAGTTCCGCGACGAGCACGCCGTGGACTTCGCCTGGGTCGGCCCGGAGGCGGGCGCGACGCTCATCGTCGGGACCGAGGAGTCGCCCAGCAAGCCCGACCCGAACCCCGAGCCGCTCACCATCCCGCACACCGGCCGGGACCTCGTGTCCAAGCGCATCCCGCGCCGCATCCTGGCGGTCGGCTTCGGCCGCTGGTGACCGTTCTATTCCAGGGAGCGCATCGCCAGTGCTGCTCTCCCTGGAACAGAACGGGCCGGGGTAGGGTCCCGGCCATGCAGATCAGGGGGAAGCGAGCGCTCGTCACGGGCGCGGCAGGCGGGCTCGGCACGGCGATCAGCGAGGAGCTCGCCAGCCGCGGCGCCTCGGTCGTGGTGTCCGGGCGCAATCGAGCCGGGCTCGAGACCCTGGCGGAGCGCATCGGGGGCGACGTCCTCGTCGCGGACCTCGACGACGACGCCGACGTCGCCCGGTTGGCGGGCGCCATGCCCGACGTCGACCTGCTGATCGCCAACGCCGGGACGGGCGGCGACGTCCCCCTCGAGGACCTCGACACGGCGCAGATCGACTTCAGCATCAACGTGAACCTGCGGGCGCCGATCGTGCTGTCGACGGCGTTCGCCCAGGCCCACCTCGCCGCCGGCACCCCGGGCCACATCGTGCTGATCGGCTCCCTCTCGGGCATCGCGGCGTCGCCGAACACCCGGATGTACAACTCGACGAAGTTCGGGCTGCGAGGCTTCGGGCTCTCGCTGCGCCAGGACCTGCACGGGACGGTCGTGGGCTGCTCGGTCGTCGAGCCGGGCTTCATCCGCGAGGCCGGCATGTTCGCCGACTCCGCGATCGACCTGCCGCCGGGCGTCCGGACGAAGGGCCCGGGCGACGTCGCCCGTGCCGTGGCCGCGGCCATCGAGGGCGACAAGGGCGAGGTCTTCGTCTCCCCGATCGAGCTCCGCCTGCTGTCGACCCTCGCCAGCGTCGCACCGGGGTTCAGCGCCACCGTGCAGCGGAAGCTCGGCGTCGCAGAGCGCAAGGGCGGCCACTGAGCCCAGCTCGTCGCAACCCAGCCCCTCGTTCTGTGTCGTGAGACGCGCCAGGAG
>JAEZFI010000085.1 GCA_023437745.1 Actinomycetes bacterium | reverse complement strand
GAGACGGACGGGCTCTTCTTCAGCTCGAGCTGCCGGATGGACCGGACGATGCGGGCGACCTGGTCGGCGAGCGAGTCGGTGATGCCGGGCACCTTGGTGAGCACGATCTCGCGCTCTCGCTCCATGTCCGGGTAGTCGATGTGGAGGAACAGGCACCGACGCTTCAGGGCTTCGGAGAGCTCACGGGTGTTGTTCGAGGTGAGGAACACGAGGGCGATCTGGCGCGCCTCGATCGTGCCCAGCTCGGGGATCGACACCTGGTAGTCGGAGAGGATCTCGAGGAGCAGCGCCTCGGTCTCGACCTCGACTCGGTCGAGAACTCCTTCACCGCCTTCGCGATGTCGGACTGGTACTTCAGCAGGATGTTCACCGTGTTGGTGGCCACGTCGGCGTCGATCTTCTGGATGCCGAGCAGGACCAGGGTGCGCGCCCAGTCGAGGGTCTCGGAGACGGACGGGCTCTTCTTCAGCTCGAGCTGCCGGATGGACCGGACGATGCGGGCGACCTGGTCGGCGAGCGAGTCGGTGATGCCGGGCACCTTGGTGAGCACGATCTCGCGCTCGCGCTCCATGTCCGGGTAGTCGATGTGCAGGAACAGGCAGCGACGCTTCAGCGCCTCGGAGAGCTCCCGGGTGTTGTTCGACGTGAGGAAGACGAGCGGGATCTGGCGCGCCTCGATCGTGCCCAGCTCCGGGATCGACACCTGGTAGTCGGAGAGGATCTCCAGGAGCAGCGCCTCGGTCTCGACCTCGACCCGGTCGACCTCGTCGATCAGCAGGACGACGGGGTCCTCGGCCCGGATCGCCTCGAGCAGCGGACGGGTCAGCAGGAAGTCGTCGGAGAAGATGTTCTCCTCGATGGCCGTCCAGTCGGACGTCTCGTCGTTCTTGCTGGCCTGGATGCGGAGGAGCTGCTTCTTGTAGTTCCACTCGTACAGCGCCTTGGACTCGTCGAGCCCCTCGTAGCACTGCAGGCGGATGAGCCGGCTATCGGTGATCTCGGCGACGGACTTCGCGAGCTGGGTCTTGCCGGTGCCGGCGGGACCTTCGACGAGGATCGGCTTCTGCAGCCGGTCCGCCAGGTACACGATGCCGGCGATGCCCTCGTCGGAGAGGTAGTCGACGTCACGGAGCCGGGTCCGGACCTCCTCCACCGAATCGAATCGGTAGTCGGTGCGCTCGGAGGAGGGTGCTACAGCGGCCATCGGGCCAGGCTACCGGCGCTCTTGACCGCTCGGTCAATCGACCGGCGGGACACCGGGCGACGACGACCGACCGTGGCGCGCCGTCGGACGGGGACGCCGTCAGCCCTGCTCGGGCATGCGGCCCCGCTGCGCCGCCACGAAGGCTGCGCCGAGGGCCAGGAGCACCACGCCGGCGGCGATCAGCCCGTTGATGCCACCGGGACCGGTGAGCGCCAGGGCCTGGACGCCCTGCGTGCCGGCCGGCGAGACACCTGCCGGAGGCTGGCGCACGGTGGCGATGCCCTCGACCGAAGCCGGCGGCGTCGACGTCGGCGCCACGCTGACGGGCGGCGTCGTGGTCGTCGTGGTCGCGATCGTCGTGGTGCCGAGGACCGTGGGGGTCGGCTCGAAGATCGTCGTGGTGGTGGGCCCGGTGGCGCAGGGGTTCACACCGAAGTGCATGAGCGCCGTCGTCGGGAAGAGGAGCGGTCCGTGCATCACTCCGAAGTCCGGATGGATCGGCGACGGCGTGGAGCCGGTGAGCACGTCGAACTGGACGGGCTCGCAGCGCTTCGTGAAGGTGATCACCGCGGTGCCGGCCTTGTCGAGCACGAACGACTTCACGACCGCGAGGTTCTGCGGCCACGACCCACCGGCGGACGGCATGGAGTAGATCGCCGCCTTCACCTCGATGGGGCTGCAGAAGTCGGTGAGCAGCTGGACCGTGACCACGAAGTTGGTCGCGGTGTCCTCGACCTCGGCGGTCAGGTCACCAGTCGAACGGGAGGAACCCGGGTCGACGCAGGGGGTGGTGGCGCCGGAGGGCGTCTGCACGATGGTGACGTCGTCCTCGGTCACGGCGGCGCCCGCCGTGCCGGAGGAGAAGGCCAGCAGCGCGGTGCCGATGACCGCGATCCCGGTGATCAGCGCACGGGCACCGCTGAACCGACGAGCGCTGCGTCGCACCTCGCCCTTCGATGTCGCCTGCCCGGTCGGCCGCTCGCCCATTGGATCCTCCATCGCCCTGTTCGTGTTCTGCGCCCTTGCCGGGCGCTGTCGGGCCCGCGTATACCCACCTCTGGGTCACGCCATACCTACCCGTACCGGCACAGACGTTGCCACATTCTTCGCTCGCATACCATCTCGCTCGTGTGGCCCGACTACGCCGCCCTCTCGACGGACCCCCGCGAGCTCCCCGGGCTGGTCACGCCGGAGGCTCCTCCGATCGCGACGACGGCCCTCGAGGTGGTGGGCGGCGACGTGCCGATCGTCGACACCGGCGAACCCCTGGTGGAGGTGCGCGACCACCAGATCGTCAACGCGTACCGGGCGACGTCGTGGCCCGGCACCACCGAGGCGGTGTGGCTTCGCCGGCAGGTCGCCGAGCGGCTCGACGTCGCGGCCAGCGCCCTCCCCCCGGGCTTCGGACTGGCGATCTACGACGGGTGGAGGTCCGAGCAGACGATCCGCGCGCTGCACGACCACTACTACGGCCCCGGGTCCACGCTGGCGCCCGGCTTCCTGGCCGACCCCGACGACCCCGACGTGGTGCCACCCCACCTCACCGGCGGCGCGGTCGACCTGACGCTGAGCTGGCGGGGCACCGCGCTCTCCCTCGGCACCCCGTTCGACGACTTCTCATCCCGCGCCCACCTCCGCTCGCTCGAGGACGAGCCCGGTGACGAGCCGTCACGCTCGCTGCGCCGCCTGCTGCACGCCGTGATGGTCGATGCGGGCTTCGCGCCGTTCGGCATGGAGTGGTGGCACTACTCCTGGGGCGACCAGGCGTGGGCGTGCGCGTCCGTGCAGCCCGTCGCGTCGTACGGGCCGACCGCCCCCTGAGCGCGGCCGGCGATCCCGGACCGGCGGTCAGCCGCGGACCTGGCCGTCGCCTCGCACCACGTACTTCGCGGTGGTGAGCTCTCGCAGGCCCATCGGGCCCCGAGCGTGCAGCTTCTGCGTGCTGATGCCGATCTCGGCGCCGAAGCCGAACTCCTCACCGTCGACGAATCGGGTCGACGCGTTGACGAGCACGGCGGCGGCGTCGACCTCCGCGCAGAAGCGGTCGGCCGCCTCGATGTCACGGGTGATGATCGCCTCGGAGTGACCCGAACCCGTCTCGTTCACGTGCGCGATCGCCTCGTCGAGCGAGTCGACGACCCGCACGGAGAGCTTGAGGTCCAGGAACTCCTTCGACCAGTCGTCCGCGGTCGCCTCGCCGCATCGGGCGATGCCGGCTCGGGCGCGGTCGTCGCCCACCAGCTCGACGCCGTCGAGCGCCCGGTCGACCTGCGGCAGGAACCGATCGGCCACCTCCGCGTGGATGACGAGCGACTCGAGCGCGTTGCACACCGACGGCCGCTGCATCTTCCCGTTGACGAGGATGCGCTCCGCGACCTCGAGGTCGGCGTGGGCGTCCACGTACAGGTGGCAGTTGCCGTCGCCGTCGATGATGTACGGCACGGAGGCGTGCTCCTTGATGGAGGCGATCAACGACGCCCCACCCCGGGGGATCAGGCAGTCGACGACGCCCTCCAGCTGCATGAACTCGACGGCTGCCTCACGGCTCACGTCGTCGACCATGACCAGCGCGTCGGCGGGGAGGCCCGACTTCGACACGGCCTCGCGCAGCACCTCGCTGATGGCGAGGTTGGAGCGGATCGCACCGGACGACCCGCGCAGGAACGCCACGTTCCCCGACTTCAGGCACAGGCCGAACGCGTCCGAGGTCACGTTGGGGCGGTTCTCGTAGATGATCGCCACGACGCCGAGCGGCACCCGCACGCGGCTGATCCGCAGGCCGTTGGGGCGGACCCACCCGTCGAGCACCTCACCCACGGGATCCGGCAGCGTGGCCACCTGGCGGAGGCCGGCCGCCATGCCCGAGACCTTGGCGTCGGTCAGGCGGAGCCGGTCGACGACGGTGGCGGTGGCCCCGTCGGCCTCCGCGGCGGCGACGTCCTCGGCGTTCGCCGCCAGGATCTCGCTGCTGCGGGCCTCGAGCAGGTCGGCGGCGGCGAGCAGGGCGTCGTTCTTCTGGGCGGTCGAGGCCGCCGCGACCGCCGCAGCCGCCGCGCGCGCCCGCCGGCCCAGCTCGGCGATGGGAGTGGTGGACATGGCCCGATGCTACCGCCGGCCCGCGCGCAGCGGCCCGGTAGCCTCGGCGCCGATGGGCGGTGAGATCCTCGTGACGGAAGCCGTGCACGCGTTCGTCGAGGACGTCACCGCAGCGCTCGAGTCGGTGGTCCTCAGCCTCGACCTCCCCCGCCAGGACCAGCGGTTCGGCGTGGTCAACGAGGCCTTCGGGATCGCGTGCGCGTGCATCGACGCCGACGGCCGCCACACCGACAGCGAGCTGATCGCGCTGGTCACCACCTTCGGCCCGCTGATGCCCGAGACGCAGCTGAGCGGCGTCGTGCCCGCGACGCTCCGCAACAGCACGTTGATCACGGATCACACGAGCGTCCTCTCCCAGCCCGGCGTGATGTTCGACGTGCTGGTCAAGGCCGACCGACGCAACGGCACCGTCCTCGCCTCGATCTACTACCAGCGCGCGCTCGACCTGGCGCACGCCATCGCCGCGCTGGACGAGGTCGCATCGCAGGACGAGCTGGCGGCCATCGGGCGCTATCGCTCGATGATGCTCGGGTGCATGGGCGCGGCGACCCCCAGCGTGCCCCAGCCCATCGGGACCGAGGGGGCCGACGCCGCGGCGGCTGCCGCCGCGGCAGGCCTGGACGAGCCGGTCCCCGAGCCCGAACCGCTGGAGGAGATCCTCGCCGAGCTCGACGAGCTGGTCGGCATGGCCGACGTGAAGCGGGAGGTCCACCAGCTCGCCGACCTGTTGCGCATCAGCCAGCTGCGCCGCTCGCACGACCTGCCGGTGGTCGACACGAGCCTGCACCTCGTGTTCGTGGGCAACCCCGGCACCGGGAAGACCACCGTCGCCCGACTGCTCGCCCGCATCCTCCACAGCCTGGGCGCGCTCCCCAAGGGCCACCTCGTCGAGACCGACCGGGCCGGCATGGTGGCGGGCTTCGTCGGGCAGACCGCGCCGATGGTCACGGCGAAGTTCGACGCAGCCGACGGCGGCGTGCTGTTCGTCGACGAGGCCTACACGCTGTCGAGGGGCGGCGGGAACGACTTCGGACGTGAAGCGATCGACACGATGGTCAAGCTGATGGAGGACCGGAGGGACCGGATCGTCGTCATCGTGGCCGGCTACCCCGACGAGATGGCGGACTTCCTCGACACGAACCCGGGCCTGCGCAGCCGGTTCACGCGGACCCTCTCGTTCCCGGACTACGCGACCGAGGACCTGATCCGCATCTTCGGGCTCATCGCCGAACCGAAGCGCTACGAGCTGGACACCGAGGCGAGCGCCGAGCTGACACGGATCATCGACGCCGCACCGCGAGGCCTCGGGTTCGGCAACGGGCGCTACGTCCGCAACCTCTTCGAGGCGGCGATCGCCCACCAGGCCAGCCGCCTGGTGCGCGAGGACCGGACCGCACCCGAGGACCTCGTCGTGCTCACGGCCGACGACGTCCGGGACGCCGCCGCCGTCGTGTCGCCCGGGGGACAGCTCCCGACCGACACCGGTGCGTCCGGCCGCGCCGAGGCCGCCGAATGATGGCGCGGCGGCTCCTGGCCGCGCTCGGCGCCGTCGCCCTGATCGCCGCGGCGCTCGTCGTCCGCGCTGTCGTGTTCGAGGGCGGTGTCGGCGGCAACGGGAACGGCAAGGACGCTCCGGCCGCGTCCCGCACGGCGGTGTGCGCCAGCG
>JAEZFI010000336.1 GCA_023437745.1 Actinomycetes bacterium | reverse complement strand
ACGCGGATCGACCCCACCGGCACCACCCGGGGGGTCGATCTCCGTTCACACCCGTTGACCAGTTCGTTGCACCAGACCGGAGGGGCGAGTTCGTGTCCCTAGGACGCAGCCCACACCCGAAAGTCGCGAGAAATCCGAGAATCTCCTCGCGAGGTCCGCGACCGGCTCAGCTCGACGACACCCATGCCCGGTGCGGGTGGACTTCGAAGGGCCGCTCCAGCAGCTCGCGCAGGGGGATGTGGACCGTGGCCATGTCGTCGGTGAGGACCTCGACGGTGACGGCGTGGATGGCCACGACGACGCCACGGATCGGAGGCGACGTGGGGGAGGGGACGACCAGGTAGCGGTCCACGTCGAGCTGACCCCGGAGGGCTCGTCCGGCCGCCAGGTTCGAGGCGACCTCCCGGCCGCCGAAGCCGGTGAGCAACGCGATCGCCAGCGCCGGCGCCCCGAGCAGCGCCGCCAGGACGATGACCAGGACCATCGTGTCGACGCCCAGCTGGCCGAGCGCCAGCACGATGGCCGCCGCCATCACGGTGAGGCGCAGGCTCCGCTCGAGCCCGCGGTGGCGGACGCCGGTCGCACGGAGGACCGACTGGCCGACCAGCGCGGCGACGGCGATGGAGAGCGCGTGGCCGGCGATCACGAACAGCGCGGCGGTGAGGAAGCCGGGGATGGCGTCGAGCGAGGTCTCCGGCAGGCGCTCCAGGGTCTCGGGCGTGGCGGCCGCGACCGCGACGATCAGGCCCGCGGCGGTGCCCGCCCAGAACAGGGCGGCGCCGACGGGACGGGCCATCTCACGGACCTCGGGCGAACGGTGGTCCCGTGACATGGCGGCACGGGCGAGTCGGCCGGCGAGCTCGCCGAGGAGGAGGCCGGCGACGAGGGCGACGGCGGAGAAGATCCAGTGGTCCACGGTCATGGGTGCTCCGAGGGTGGGTCGAGAGGGAGGTCGAGGGTGTCCCGGTCGGCCGGACGTCGACGGGTGTACGCCGCACCACCGGCACCGATGTCAGCACTGGCGCCGGCACCGGCCGGATCGGACGACAGGAGGAGCCGGATGGTCTGCCACCCGACCGAGAGCAGGTCGGTGCCCGTCGCCACCACGGAACGGGTGAGCAGCGCGCCGCGGACGTCCTGGGCGCATCGAGCCGTGAGGTCCTCGGGCGCCGCCAGGAGGATCGCGAGGTCGGCGCCCCAGCGGGTGTCCGTCGCCGCCAGCGCCTCGTCCAGCGCCTCGGGGGACAGCGTCTCGAAGTCGTCGTTCATCGCAGCGCTCCACTCTCGACGGCCCGCTGCAGCTCGCGGCGGGCCCTCAACAGGCGGGTCTTCACCAGCGGGACGGAGACGCCGAGGGTCTCGGCGATCTGGGTGTACGGCATGCCCTCGACGTCGCGGAGGACGAGGATCGACCGGGTGAGCTCGTCGAGCCCGTCGAGCGCGAGGCGCAGGCTGTCGAGGTCGGCGCGGCCCTCCGCGTGGCGATCGGCGCCGTGGGTGGCGCGGTCGGGGATGAGGAAGGGGTCCATGGCCTCGTCACGAACCCGGCGAAGGGCGGACACGGCGGTGTTGTGGGTGATCTGGAGGAGCCAGGCGCGCTCGGAGGCGTCCCCCCGGTAGCTGTCGAAGCTGCGCCAGGCCTTGATCATGGCGTCCTGCACCACGTCCTCCGCCAGCGACGGGTCCCGCACGATCGAGAGGGCGACGCGGAAGCAGGCAGCCGCGTGCTGCTCGATGAGCGCGTGGAGGCGCTCGTCGGCCTGGGAGATCACCGCGGGGTGGCGGGAACGGCGGAGGCGGAGCTTCACGGACGGTCCGATCACTGCCGGTCGGGCGACCGGTACTAGAACAATCGGCACGTTCCGGCCTCGACGTGAGGCCCGCGACCCCCGGAGGCCTGTGGAAGCGACCGACGCCACCTCCCGTCCGACGCTCGTGGTGGCGCACGGGCACGGCAGCGACGCGGCCACCGCCGCCGCGCTGGCCGGCGGTATCGACCCCGACGGCCGGGCGGACCACGTCACGCCGGAAGGTCCCGTCCCGGTGGACGGCGCGCACCGCGCCTGGTTCGAAGGCGGTTCGGCCGAGTCGATCCGTCACGGTGCCGAGGTCCTGCGGGCGGCGCTGGCCGCCTCGGAGGCGGGCGCGCCTCGCGTCGTGGTCGGCTGGTCGCAGGGCGGCGCCGCCGCGCTGGCTGCGCTCGCGACACCTGGCGCCCCGACGGTCGACGCGCTCGTCCTGCTCGGCGCCTTCCTGGCCGACGCACCCGGGTTGGACTACGACCTCTCGCTGCTCGCCGGGACGCAGGTGCTGATCCAGCACGGCGAGCACGACGACGTGGTCCCGTCGTTCTTCGCCGAGGACCTGGCGACGACACTGCGAGCGGTCGGCGTCACGGTCGAGCTGCAGCTGGTGCCGCTGGGGCACGAGCTGGACCGTGCCGCCGTCGCCGCGGTGGCGACCTGGGTCGGGGAGCGCTGGTCGTGAAGTTCTCGGTGGCGCTGCCCGTCGACCGGGTCGACCGGCCGGAGCTGGTGGGCGGCGCAGCCCTCGCCGAGCTCGCCCGGCACGTCGAGGCGATCGGGCTCGACGCCGTCTTCGTGACGGACCACCCGGCGCCCGACGACCGCTGGCTCGCGGGCGGCGGCCACCACGCCGCGGAGCCGACGGTCGCCCTCGCGTTCGCGGCGGCGGCGACCGACACGCTGCGCCTCCACACGAACATCTACGTGCTCGCCTACCGGAACCCGTTCCTCGCCGCGAAGGCGCTGGGCTCGCTCGACGTCCTGTCGGGCGGCCGGCTGATCCTCGGGGTGGCGGCGGGCTACCTCCGGCCCGAGTTCGCCGCGGTGGGCGCCGACTTCGAGCGCCGCAACGATCTGACCGACGAGCACCTGGCCCTGCTCCGCCGCCTGTGGGAGGGCGAGTCGGTCGCCGGTGAGGGTCCGGGCTGGCGGGCACGCGGCGTCACCCAGCTGCCGCAGCCGGGCGCGATCCCACCGGTGTGGATCGGCGGGAACTCGCAGCGGGCCATGCGCCGTGCGGCGACGCTGGCCGACGGTTGGGCGCCGTTCCCCACGCCGGCGGGCTTGGCGGGCGCCGCCAAGACGGCCGACCTGTCGACCCTGGACCAGCTGACCCAGCGGATCCAGCGGGTCCGTGAGTGGCGCGCCGAGGCAGGTGTGGCGCCGGAGCTCGACGTGTGCTGCGGGGCGTTCTCGCTGCTCGACCACGTCGCCGGGAAGGTCCCCGCGGCGGCCCTGGTCGAGGAGTACGCGGCGATGGCGGACGCGGGCGTGACCTGGACGACGATCGACCTGGGCGGCGACACGGTGGCGGAGCGCATCGCCCGCCTCGACGAGTTCCACGCCGAGGTGATCGCCCCCCTCCGCACCGCCCGCCCCTGCCCAATTCCCGTTCTGTGTCGGGGGGGGGGGGCGGCGGCGGCGGGGGGGCCCG
>JAEZFI010000331.1 GCA_023437745.1 Actinomycetes bacterium | reverse complement strand
CGGCCAGCACGTCACGTTCACATCGGAATCGCACCGCGACCGCCTCTCTCTGGATGTAGATGTCTACGGGTAGGGGTGGTAGTAGGCCCTGTGGATTGGGGACAAACTACCGTTTTCCGGGCGGGGAACGGGTTGTCGCGTCCACCGTCCGTGCACAGGCGTCCCCACGACAGCTGTGTAGTTCCACGCGTGTCTGGGGACGTGTGCGGGTTGTCCACGGGGAGCGCGCGCGGTGTCCACTGGGTTGTCCACGGGCCCGCCGCGCCGATCACGAGCGTCACACCGGTGCCTTGACCTTCTGGATCAGCCACTGGACGTCGTCGTAGATGGCCTGGCGCTCCTTCATCAGGGCGCTGATCTTGTCGTAGGCGTGGATGACCGTGGTGTGGTCGCGGCCGCCGAACTCCCGGGCGATCTGGGGGTAGCTCAGGTCGGTGAGCTCCCGGAACAGGTACATCCCGACCTGCCGGGCGGTGACCAGCGGACGCCGGCGGTCCTTGGCCTTCAGGTCGTCGACGGAGAAGCCGTACTTCACCGCGGTGGCCTCGAGGATGGCCTCGGGCGTGATCCGGCGGGGCTGGCGGTCGCCGATGATGTCGCCGAGGATGCGCTCGCAGTCCTCGACCGAGACCTCCACCCGGTTGAGCGAGGCGTACGCGGTGACGCGGTTGAGGGCGCCCTCGAGCTCGCGGATGTTGTTGGTGATGTGCGTGACGATGAACTCGAGCACGGCGCTCGACAGCGGCGCGTTGGACTGCGCCGCCTTCTTCCGGAGGATGGCGAGGCGGGTCTCGAAGTCCGGCGGCTGGATGTCGGTGACCAGGCCCATCTTGAAGCGCGAGCGCAGCCGGTCCTCGAGCGTGGCCACGGCGTCGGGCGAGCGGTCCGAGCTGAGCACGATCTGGCGGTTGGCCTCGTGCAGCGTGTTGAAGGTGTGGAAGAACTCCTCCTGGAGCTGCTCCTTGCCCTCCATGAACTGCACGTCGTCGACGAGCAGGACGTCGATCTCCCGGTACCGCCGCTTGAACTCGGGCTGGGCGTTGTTCCGGATCGCGTCGATGAACTCGTTCAGCAGCGTCTCGGTGGAGATGTACCGAACCCGGTAGGTCGGGTAGTTCTCGGCGACGTAGTGGGCGATGGCCTGCAGGAGGTGGGTCTTGCCGAGGCCGGCCGCGCCGTAGACGAAGAGCGGGTTGTAGGACCGGGCGGGTGTCTCGGCCACCGACAGCGCCGCGGCCTGGGCGAAGCGGTTGGACGGGCCGGTCACGAACGAGTCGAAGGTGTACTTGGCGTTGATGTTCGCCGGGCGCTCCACCGTGGTGCCGGGCGCCTCGGGCACACGACCGGCGGCCGCCACGTGGGGGACCGCCGAGACGGTGTTCTCCCGAGCGAGGTCGATGAAGATGTCGTCGCTCTCGTCGGCGGAGGCCGCCTCGTTGTCGACCCGGATCTCCACGCTCAGGCTCGTGTCGTGCACGTCCGTGAGCGTGGCGACGACGAGGTCGCGGTACCGACGGTCGATGCGGTCGCGGATCAGGCTGTTCGGGACGGCGATCGTGAGGCAGTTCTCGTCGAGGTACAGCCCGCGGACGTCTCGGAACGTCGAGGCCCAGACGGCCTCGGAGACCTGCTGCGCGAGGATCTCGGACGTCTCGTTCCAGAGCGTCTCTGCGTCGTTCACGACGGCCATGCGTGCACTTGCCCTTCCACAACTCCGTCCACATGTTGTGGACAACGTCCGAACCAGGTTCGACGTCGACTCCCAGCTCGTGTGGGCTGACGCCACACGCGAACGTCTCGCCCAGCCGGCGGTGGCGACGCTGCCACCGAGCCAGGTGAGGTGGAGGACCCTAACCGCCGGGTCTCGCGTTTTCCACAGGTCGCTGCGGGCCGTGCTCCCCCCACCCTCCGTGTTTGCTCCGCCGGGGAGCGGGGTCCTACGTTGGGGAGTTGGTGCGCCCGCCCCACTGTTCGAGGGCGCCCCGACGGTGGACTCGTCGACCACCACCCGACCACCCGTCCACTGTTCGACGGGCGGACGACCTCGATTCGGCGATGCACAGGAGCACTCTCGATGAAGCGGACCTTCCAGCCCAACAACCGTCGCAAGTCACGCAAGCACGGTTTCCGCCAGCGCATGGCGGATCGAGCAGGTCGCAAGATCCTGCGGTCGCGGCGTGCGAAGGGCCGTCATCGCCTCAGTGCGTGATCGGTCGCATCTCCCGTCGTGAGGACTTCACACGGCTGCACCGGCACGGCACCGTCACCGCGGCGGGTCCGGTGCGCGTCCGCGCGCTGGTGGAACCCGGCGTGGGGGTGCGGCTGGCGTTCGCTGCCCGGCGCAGGGTGGGGACCGCGGTGCGGCGGAACCGGCTCCGGCGGCAGGCCCGCGAGATGATCCGGGACATGGCCGTCGAAGGGCAGGTCCCCGAGGGGTGGTACCTCGTGTCGTTCGGTGACACTTCGGGTGCTCTCACGTCCGATGAGCTGCGTGCTGCGCTCCGGCGATGCCTCGGCGGCGTGTCGTGAACCCGGTGGCCCGGGCGCTGCGCTGGTCGATCCGGACGTATCAGGTCGCCCGAGAGGGCCGGCCCTCCCCGTGCCGGTACCAGCCGACCTGCTCGTCGTACGCCCTCGAAGCCGTGGAGACGCACGGCGCGGCCCGTGGATCGTGGTTGGCGATCCGCCGAATTGCTCGATGCCACCCGTGGGGTGGCCATGGATGGGACCCGGTTCCCCTGGTTGCGGCGAATCTGCCGGAGAGTGAGCGTCAATGAACGCCGAAGCCATCATCGCGGAGGCCTGGTACGAGGGCTTCTTCCGCTTCGTGTCGAGCATCCTCGCCTGGTTCTACCAACTGATCCCCAACGACGGCGTGGCGATCATCCTGCTGACGATCGCCGTGATGATCGTGCTCACGCCGCTGACGTTGAAGAGCACCCGTTCGATGTTGCAGATGCAACGACTGGCGCCGGAGATGAAGCGGCTCCAGGAGAAGCACAAGGGCGACCGGGAAGCCCTCAACCAGGAGATGATGGTCTTCTACCGGGAGAACCAGATCAACCCGCTCAGCGGGTGCCTCCCGGTGCTGGCCCAGATGCCGGTCTTCATCATCCTGTACCAGGTGCTCCGCGGCGTCGGGCGCCGTGGCCTCCCCCCCATGGTGCAGGACCTGAAGGGCGGGCTCGGCGGCGGCGCCGGGCACTTCGTCGGGCAGACCACGAGCGGCGCGTCGTTCACGCCGTGGCAGTTCCTCGACCAGCCGTTCAACCCGAACCACCTCGACAAGGGCACGGAGTTCTTCCGCTCCCTGTCGGGCCGGGCGAAGATGCCGTTCCTCGGCATCGACCTGTCGATCTCCCCGAGCGAGGCGCTGTCACGAGGCTTCGTGACCGCGATCCCCTTCCTCATCCTGATGGCGTTGATGCTGGCAGGGCAGGTCTACCAGAACCGCCAGATCCAGGGCCGGAACCCCAACGCCAACGCGAACCCCCAGCAGCAGGCGATCATGAAGTTCCTGCCGTTCATCCTGCCGGTGTTCAGCTTCGGCTTCCCGGCCGGCCTGTCGCTGTACTACTTCACGCAGGGGCTCTGCCGGATCGCGACGCAGCACTACATCACCCGGAAGTACTACGGGGAGAACGCGCCCGCAGTGGTCGACGCCAAGAGCCGTCCGTCCGACGGCACGAAGGCCGAGATCAAGAAGGAAGCGCCCCGCAAGCCGGGATCGTCCGCCAAGAGCCAGGCGATCCAGAAGAAGCAGGGCAGTGGCACGCCGACGTCATCGGGCCGGAAGTCGGGCGCACCGCGCCGATCCGGTGACCCGAAGCGTCGGACCTCCGGCCCGAAGTGACCCGACGCGGACGGGGCGGGCCATCCGGACACCCCGACCGCACGTAGCGCACGAGAACTCGTGGAGAGAAAGGACCCCTCGATGGAGTGGTTGGAGACGACAGAGAAGACGGTCGAGGACGCGAAGGACTTCCTGCTCGATCAGCTGGGTGTGGACGAGGACGAGGCGGAGTTCGAGATCCTGGAGGAGCCGAAGGCGGGCCTGTTCGGCCGGCAGCGCGGCGTCGCCCGGGTCCGGGCCCGCATCGCGCCCAAGACGCCCCGCCCGAAGGACGAGCGTCGCCGGCGCAAGCCGAAGGACGGTGCCGGTGGGTCGAGGGCGGCCGATGGCGGTAACGCCGGCAGCTCCGGCTCCGGCTCCGGCAACGGTGCCGGCCAGGAGCCCGCAGCTCGTGCTCCGAAGCCGGCGGCCGAGGACCGTCCGGCACGGCAGCCGCGCCAGGGTCGTGACGGCGGCCAGGGCCGTGAGGGCCGCCCGCCGGCCGAGCCCGTCGAGCCGGAGCCGTTCGTCGCTCCCCTCGTCGGGTTCTACGAGGGCATCCTCACCGCTGCCGGCCTCGAGGGCTCGGTCTCGGTGACCATCACCGAGGACCAGGAGCTCGCCGCCGCCATCGACGGGTCCCGTCTCGGTGCGCTCATCGGCCCCGGCGGCGGCGTCGTGGACGCGCTCCAGGAGCTCGGTCGGACCTTCCTCCAGAAGGAGGCGAAGGGCGGCTCGTCGCCTCGGATGAAGCTCGACGTCGCCAAGTACAAGGAGCATCGCCGCGAGCAGCTGGCAGCGTTCGCCGTCGAGGTGGCGACGAAGGTGCGGGAGACGAACACGGCACACGCCTTCGAGGTGATGGGCTCGGCGGACCGCAAGGCCATCCACGACGCCGTCAACGAGCTCGACGACGTGACGACCTCGTCCCAGGGCGAGGATCCCGATCGCTACGTGGTGATCGCCCCCGCCTGACCGGCGGCGCCTCTCGCACGGCTGGCACACACGGCTGGCACACACGGCCCCACGACCCCCCGGGGTCGTGGGGCCGTGTCGCGTCCGGGCCGCTGCCCGCTCGTGCACGCCTTCACGAGCGGGGCTCGCGGGACGGCAGCGGGACGGAACAGGGGTGAGACTGCACGGGCGGCGCCGGCTGGGTGCCCGAGCTGCCATGCTGTGCGGCATGGATCCGGACACCCCCGACGACGGGGCCGACGCCATCCTGACGAGCGTGCTCGAGCGGTCGCGTGAGCACGGCCTCCTGGGCCCCGGGCCGGTGGAGGCCCATCTCGCGCATTCGCAGGCCTGGGCGTCGCTGGTGCCGGAGGGCGCCCACGTGCTCGACCTCGGCAGCGGTGGCGGGATCCCCGGACTGCCGCTCGCCGTGGAGCGAACGGATTGCTCCTTGGTCCTCCTCGACGCGATGGCGAAGCGAGGGGCGTTCCTGGCCCAGGCGGTCGAAGCGCTGGAGTTGGCGGATCGGGTGGAGGTGCGGGTGGATCGTGCCGAGACCGCCGGACACGACCACGACCTCCGCGCTGCGTTCGACGTCGTGGTCGCACGGTCGTTCGGGGCCCCGGCCGTGACGGCAGAGTGTGCCGCACCATTCCTCCGTCAGGGTGGGTGGCTGCTCGTCAGCGAACCGCCGGGAGCGCCCGAGGATCGTTGGGACGACGAAGGGCTGGAGCAGCTGGGGCTGGAACGTGTCGACGTGATCAGCGACGAGTTCGCCACGATCCGCCGTCTTCGTCAGGCTGCACCATGCCCCGAGCGCTATCCGCGCGGCGTGGGGCGCCCGAGCAAGCGACCCCTGTTCTGAGACGCCGGTGTTCCACGTGGAACACCGGACCTTCGGAGGGCGATCGCTTCTCCGTCGACCCCTCCCGTCCACTTGTTCCACGTGGAACATCGCCGATCCCTGACCGACCGGCCGCGGGTCCGTCGACGGGGGTGCCATGCAGCTGTTCCACGTGGAACACCCGGGCCCGTCGGTCGCACGTCGGGCCGACCGTGGTCGAGGGTCCTTGACCTCGATGACGTCGAGGGCAAGGATGAAGCGCTCGCCCCAGCCGACTGGAGCACTCCTTGCCCGACTCCCCCTCCCTGACCGACGAACCGTCCGGCCTCGATCCGACCGGTGGGCCGGAGCGCGCCGGTGCAGCGCCGGCACCCGTCGAGCACGCTGACGCCGCCGTCTCGGACCCCGGGCCGAACCGGGTCGTGACTGATCTGCCGACGGATCCGGGCACCGCAGCGGTGACCCCGGCATCCGACGAGGCCTTCGAGCAGCTCCTCACCGCCGAGCACCTGACGGCTCCCCCGGTCGACGCCGGGCAGGTCGACGACGGCGCGACCGTCACCCCGGCCGACGGTGGTCCTGTCGAGCTCGCACCGCCCGTCGAGGCGGCGCCCGCTGCGGCGCCCGCCGGGAGGAAGCTCCGCCCGCTCCCCCGCGTGATCGCGATCGCCAACCAGAAGGGCGGCGTCGGCAAGACGACGACCACCGTGAACCTGGGTGCCGCCCTCGCCGAGCAGGATCGCCGGGTCCTGGTGATCGACCTCGATCCCCAGGGGAACGCGACGACCGGGCTCGGCATCAACAGCCGAGAGCTGGATCACTCGATCTACGACGTGCTGCTCAACGACGTGGACCTCGACGACTGCATCGAGCCCACCTCGGTGCTCAACCTCTTCCTGGCCCCGGCCAGCCTCGACCTGGCCGGTGCGGAGATCGAGCTGGTCTCGGTGATGAGCCGCGAGACGCGCCTGAAGCGGGCGATCGACCAGGTCAGCGGGGACTACGACTACGTGCTGATCGACTGCCCGCCGTCCCTCGGACTGCTGACCGTCAACGCACTGGCGGCGGCCACCGAGGTGATGGTGCCGATCCAGTGCGAGTACTACGCCCTCGAGGGCCTGGGCCAGCTCATGCGCAACGTGGACCTCGTCCAGCGCAACCTCAACCCCCGCCTGGAGCTGAGTCTGATCGTCCTGGTCATGTACGACGGGCGGACGAAGCTGGGGGAGCAGGTCGCCGCCGAGGTGCGTGAGCACTTCGGGGAGCGAGTGTGCCGCAACGTCATCCCTCGCAACATCCGGCTGTCGGAGGCCCCGTCCTACGGCCAGCCCATCACCGTGTTCGATTCCAGCTCGAAGGGCGCCGTCGCCTACCGCGAGCTGGCGAGGGAGGTCCACCATGGCTCGGCGTAGCGGTCTCGGAAAGGGCCTGAACGCACTCATCCCCTCCGATCCGGCGGCGACCACCACGTCGGCGTCCACGGTGGGCTACACCGAGGTGCCGCTCGGGGCCATCGTCGCCAACCGGTACCAGCCACGCGGGCACTTCGACGAGGAAGCGCTCAACGCGCTCACCGAATCCGTCCGCACGCTGGGCGTCCTCCAGCCGGTGCTGGTCCGCAAGGCCGGCGAGGAGTACGAGCTGATCGCCGGCGAGCGCCGGTGGCGGGCGGCCAAACGTGCCGGCCTCGCCACCATCCCGGCGGTCGTCAAGGACAGCGACGACGCAGGTGCCCTGGAGCAGGCCGTCGTCGAGAACCTCCACCGCCAGGATCTGAACCCCCTCGAGGAGGCAGCCGCCTACCAGCAGCTCGTCGAGGACTTCGCGCTCACCCAGGACCAGGTCGCGACTCGAGTGGGGAAGAGCCGTTCCGCCGTGGCGAACCTCCTCCGCCTGTTCCAACTCCCCCCGTCGGTGCAGAAGCTCGTCCGTGACGGGGCGATCTCGCTCGGCCATGCCAAGGTGCTGCTCAGCACACCGGATCGTTCGTACCAGGAGCTGCTCGCGAAGCGCATCGTCGCTGAGGGGCTGACCGTCCGCGACGTCGAGACGCTCCTGGCCGAGCGGGCGGCACTCGAGGGCCAGCTCGACGACGATCCCGAGCGTCCTGCGGCCAAGCCACGCGAGCTCCGCCCGCCGGGTCTGATGGAGCTGGAGTCGCTCCTCTCGGACCAGCTGTCGACGCGTGTCCACGTCCAGATGGGCGGCAAGCGGGGCAAGGTCGTGATCGACTTCGCCAACCTCGAAGACCTCGAGCGCATCTACAGGGTGATCAGCAGCTGACTCGAATCCACAGGGTTACACACACCCTGTGAGGATTCGAAACCTCAACAGGAGCGGCAGGGTCGACCTCCGGTGGAGGGCACCTTGAGCAGTGGTCCGAGCAGCCGTCTCCGGCTCGGAACCGGCCGTCCGGCCGCCTCGATGGGCACCTCGGTGGGCGCCCGACGGCGAGTCAGCGAGTCAGCGAGCCGTGGACGCGCTGGACGTCCAGGACCCGACCGCCAGGATGATGGCAGGTGCCAGCGCGAGCCCGCCGTCGGCGAGGGTGTCGCGACCGAGGCTGATCAGCACGGTGGGGGAGCGGGTCTCGCGGAGGATGGGGAGCTGCATGCCGCCGATGGTGGGCAGCGGCACGCTCGGGATGAGCGGCAGCGACGTCGCCACCGACTCGGCCAGGAGGCGTCCGCCGTGCGAGGAGTAGTTCGGGGTCTGGAAGTAGGAGAGGTGGATCCCGTCGGCGTCGACCTCGGCGATCGCCACGCACGCGGTCGCGGCGAAGTGGTTGACGGCGGCGGCGCCCGACGACCAGTCGGCGGCCTCGATGATCGAGGCCTCGGGTCCCGCGGCGTGGATGCCGGCCGCCACCGCGCCGACGAGGGGGCGGAGGTCACCGAGGTGGCACACGGCGATGCGGGCGCTGCGGTCGGCGCGCAGCCCGCGCAACGCGATCCGCTCCCGGACACCGGCGATGGTGGCGGTGCCCCCACGAGGTTGGAGGCGCCGGAGCGCGCCCACGGTCTCCGGGCCGACCACGCGATCGGTGACCAGACCGGTGTCCTGCTGGAAGTTCCCCACGGCGGTCTGCGTGTTCGGCCCGAAGATGCCGTCGACCCGCCCGGCGTCGAACCCGAGCCCACCGAGGCGGTACTGGAGCTCTGCGACGTCGTCGCCACGCATCATCGGGTCGGTGAGGACGAGCATCCGGTCACCGAGCCGGCAGCCCGCCTCGATCAGCGAAGCCCAGGTGACGTGGTCGACGACACCGTTGGCGGGCAAGCCGCGCAGCTGCTGGAACCGGGAGACCGCGGCAGCCGTGGTGTCGTCGAAGCGGTCGACGTCGCCGGTCTCGTACTCGAGGTCCCGGAGCCGAGCCGAGAGGTCGCGCACCGCCGGTCCGGTGGCACCGGGCCGCAGCGGGAGCGCGCGGGGGCTCGTGGCCCGGCCGCCGCCCGGTCCCCGCGCCTCGCCCTCGGGATCAGAGGTAATCGGCGAGCTCCTCGAGGAGCTGTGCCTTGCCCTTGGCGCCGATCATCTTGTGGTCCGGGCGACCGTCCTTGAAGACGATGAGGGTCGGGATGCTCATCACGTCGAACTGACGTGCGAGGCCCGGGTTCTCGTCGACGTTGACCTTCGCGATGCGGACCTTGCCGGCGTTCTCGGTGGCGATCTCGTCGAGGACGGGGGCGATCATCTTGCACGGCCCGCACCACTCCGCCCAGAAGTCCACCACGACGGGGACGTCGGCAGCACCGATCTCCTCGGGGAAGGTCGCTTCGGTGAGATGGGTGACGCTCATGTCGGTCCTCCGACTGGGGTTGGGGTCGTGTGCTCGGGTGTTGACAACGTGGGTGCGGGGCGGATCATTCCGTGTCCGCACCGGACCAGGGGTGACGCAGGTGAGCGCAGCGTCACCCGGCGATCAGTGGGCCTGCTCCTCGAGCCAGCGCTCGGCCTCGATCGCGGCAGCGCAGCCGGAGCCCGCGGCGGTGATGGCCTGCCGGTAGTAGTCGTCCTGGACGTCCCCGCACGCGAAGACGCCCGGCACGTTCGTGGCGGTGCGATCGGGGGCGGTCACGAGGTAGCCGTTGGGCTTCAGCTCGAGCTGACCCTCGAACAGCGCGGTGTTGGGTCGGTGTCCGATGGCGACGAACACCCCGGTGAACGGGTGCTTCTCGCTCTCGCCCGTGTGGACGTCGGTGGTGACGACCCCGGTGACGCTGGTCTCGCCCAGGATGTCCGTGACGGTGTTGTTCCAGAGGAACCGCAGCTTCTCGTTGGCGAAGGCTCGTTCCTGCATGATCTTCGACGCGCGGAGCGTGTCGCGACGGTGGATGACAGTCACGCTCCGCGCGAACCGGCTGAGGAACATCGCTTCCTCCAGGGCGGAGTCCCCGCCGCCCACCACGCAGATGTCCTGGTCGCGGAAGAAGAAGCCGTCGCAGGTCGCGCAGGTGGACAGCCCGTGCCCGAGCAGCCTCGACTCGGCCTCGAGGCCCAGCATGAGGGACTGGGCGCCGGTGGCGACGATCACCGAGTCGGCGGTGTAGGTCGGCGGCGCGTCGGTGTCGCCCACCCACACGGCGAACGGCCTCACCGTGAAGTCGACCTTCGAGGCTCGGACCGTGCGGAGCTCGGCGCCGAAGCGCTCCGCCTGGGTGCGGAAGTTGAGCATCAGCTCCGGCCCGGTGACGCCGGACGGGAAGCCGGGGTAGTTCTCGACGTCGGTCGTCAGCATGAGCTGACCGCCCGGTTGGTCGCTGGTGGAGGAGGGCTCGCCCTCGAGCACCACCGGGTCGAGGGTCGCCCGGGCGGCGTAGATCGCCGCCGTGAGCCCAGCAGGTCCGGATCCGATGATCACGACCTGGCGGTGTTCAGTGGGTTCGCTCATGTGGGTTCAGGCCTCCGAGGGGTGGGTCCGCTTGGACCAGAGCAACAACCCTGCGGCGGTCGAAACGATGCCCAGGGCCAGGTAGGGGATCCAGATCCGGCCGGGCAGCAGGTCCAGCGAGCGAACGGCGAGCAGCGTCAGGATGATCAGGGCGGCCACGCCGACGATCGCCGCCATCACGCCGTACACGACGCTCTTCGCGACGCTGATGAGCGGGCCGGTGGTGGAGTCGTGGATCCGATCCACCACGTCGATCACCAGATCGGTGACCTGGTCGGTCCAGTCGGGTTCGGGCGCTGCGGCCACCGGGGCCGTCGTCGCCCGCATCGAGGACGGGATGGCGGGATCGGACATGGGCGGAAGCCTAAACCGCGGGGCGCGCGTCCGCCGACGTGGGCAGGACCGAGCGGTCCCGTGGCGTCGCGCCTCAGCCCTCGGCGATCGTGCAGTCGTCCAGGTGGAGCACGGTCAGCTCGTCACCGGTGAGGCTCACGACGGCGACGACGTCGCGCCCCTCCAGCCGACCGACCGCCACGGGCGTGCCGATGGCGGCCACTGCCGTGGCACAGCGCGCCTCCAGCGGGCGGCGTTCGAGTGACGAGAACTCCGAGGTGTCGGTGACGGCCAGCAGCTGCTGGACAGCGGCGCGCACGGCGGCCACCGAGTCGAGGTCGCCCAGCTCGACGAGACCGGCGGCGGCCCGGGCACCGGCGGGCGCGACGGTCGAAGGAGGGGCTTGCGGCGCGGCGGCCACCGCACTCTCGTCGGCGGCCGACCCGCCGGCGGACTCGGTGCCGGGGGCCTCCTGGGTCGCGTCGGCCGGTGGGCGGGTCTCGTCCTTCGCCACGCCCGACCCAGCCGAGTCGGCGTGCCCTGCGGTCGACAGCTCTCGCTGCCCGTCACCGTCGTCGCGCAGGGCGAGCGCCCCGATGCCGACGGCGAGGAGCAGTGCCGCCGCGACGCCCATCGCCCTGGTGGACACGGCATGCCGGCGGGACGCCAGGGAGATGACCCGGGCCTCACCGCCCGGCGCCGGATCCGTCGCAGCGGTCTCGATGGCCGCCCGGATGGCGGCACGATCTGCGACGACCGCCTCACCGGGGGCGCCCACCCGGTCCGCGACGTCCTGGAACGCCGCCACGGCCGCCTGCACGTCCGGGTGCTCGACGTCCGCTCCGGGCGGCAGCGGTTCACCGTCCACGAGCGCGCTCGCGACGAGGTCCACGTCGTCGGACGCCTCGGGCCGGCCGGAGGATCCGGCGGAGCGAGCGTCGAGTGGGTCGTGCGGTCGATCGTCCATCGTCATGGTTCAGACGCTCTCCGGTGAGGTCTGGTTCCCCAGGATCTCGGCGAGGGCACGTCGGCCTCGGGCGATCCGCGACCGGACGGTGCCCGGGGGGACGGCCAGCGTGGCCGCGATCTCGTCGTAGTCCAGGCCGCAGAGGTCACGGAGCACGACCGGCGCCCGGAACTCGACGGGGATGGTCTGGAGGGCGGCGTCGATGTCCACCCGGTCGGCGACGTGGTCGGGCGCCGTGCCGAGCGGTGCGTGCAGGGGCGTGTTCGCTGCGGCGAGCCCCTCGTCGTCCATGGGCTGCGGACGGCGCCCGCGGCGGCGCAGCTCGTCGAGGCAGGCGTTGGTCGCGACCCGGTAGCACCAGGTGCCGAACTTCGACCGACCGTCGAAGCGGGGAAGGCCTCGCACGATGGCGATGAGGGCCATCTGCACGGCGTCGTCCGCGTCCTGGCCGCACAAACGCCGGCAGAGCGTGGTCACGGCCCCGTACTGCTCCACGAGCACGGCCTCCACGGCGTCGGGGTCGCCGGCGACGGCCCGAGCGACGAGGTCGTCGCCGGTGCGCCGCTCAGCCACGGGGTGTCCCGATGACGGCGACCTCGTCCATCTGGAACCTGAACGGGGGTGAGCCCGCGCCGAGGTCGGTGATCCAGATCAGCACCCCTCGACCGGTGGCCTCGACCGGCACCGAGGCGTTCCCGTCGATCCCCTGCTGCGTCGCCTGCGGTGTGTCCGGCACGGGGTCGGGGGGCGTGCCCTCGTCCGTCACGTAGAGCTCGACCGACCAGTCGCGGGTGGGGGACGTCACGTCCACGCGGTGGATCGTGGCCGGCCGGGCCAGCTCGACGAAGATGCCGACGCCGCGCTTCGTGCCGTAGGTCCTGGCGTTGTAGCCCTCGGTGCGCCACGACGTCGAGGGGTCGCCGTCGATCACCGACTTCGCCAGCTCGTCGTTCTCGCCCTTCGTGCCCGTGCCCTCGGGGTCGTGGGCCACGGCGTTCACGATCGTGAGCGCCGCCGGGGGTGCGGTGGGGGCGGACCCGGGCTGACTGGGCTCCCCGCCCGGCCGGGTCAGCAGCCACAGCAGCACCAGGGAACCGCCGACCAGCCCGGACAGCAGGACGGTGCCGGTCCGCACGCGCCGGCGGGCATGGGCCGGGCGGGCCGCCTTCACCGTGCGGGGGCCGGGCGTGGCGGCGTGGGGCTGTGGCGCGGTGTCCTCGATCCTGCGCGCCCGCTGGCGGTCGGGACGGGGGAGGGGGTCGTCGTCGTCCAGCCGCTCGTGGTCGCGCACCCGCTCCAACCGGCCCAGCAGGGTCGCTGCGTCGGGGATCCGCTGGTCGCGGTCACGGCGCAGCAGCAGGTCGATCGTCTCGTCGAGGTCGGCGGGGACGTCCTCCATCACGTCGCGCACCCGGAGGGGCTCCACCGACAGGCGGGCCATGGCACGGGAGGTGGCGTCGTCGCCGGGGAACGGCGTCCGCCCGCTGGCCGCCTCGAACAGCACGAGCCCGAGGCTGTAGAGGTCGCTGCGGCCGTCCAGGCTCTTGCCCTCCAGCTGCTCGGGGGAGAGGTACGACGCCGTGCCCATCACCGCGCCCTGCTCCGTCAGGTCGGTGTCGGCTGCCGCGCGCGCGATCCCGAAGTCCGCGATCTTCACGCTGCCGTCGAAACCGATGAGGATGTTGGCGGGCTTGATGTCACGGTGGATGAGGCCGACCTTGTGCGCCGCGACGAGTGCGCGGGCCAGGTCGACGCCCATCTCGGTGACCTCGTGCGGCTCGAGCGCGCCGATGTCGTCGAGGTGCTGGCGGAGGGTCACGCCCTCGACCAGCTCGAGGACGATCGCGTCGATGTCCTCGTCGGAGATCGTGTCGTAGACGGCGACGATGTTCGGATGTGAGACACGGGCGGCGGTCACCGCCTCGTGCCGGAAGCGAGCGGTGAACGCGTCGTCGTCCCGCAGGTGCAGGTGGAGGATCTTGACGGCGACGGGCCGGCCCAGGACGGTGTCGACGCCACGCCAGACGCGGGCCATGCCACCGTGTCCCAGCGGTTCATCGAGGCGGTAGCGACCGCCGACGACGTCACCCGATGTCGGCGACATCGCTCTCCTCACGTCGGCGGCGGCGGTGCGTCACCAACCACCAGCCCACCAGGAACGCCAGGGCGCCGCTGCCCAGCGCGATGCCCACGCCGCTGAAGACCTGCGAGCGGACGCGGATCCGGGCCGTGTTGAGCGCGAGCACGCCGTCGACCGACCGGACGGCGACGTCGACCGTGAACTGCCCCGACGTGCGCACGGTCACCGGCACGTTGATGCGGTTGGTGCCGGGCGCCAGCCGCACGGTCTGGCGGCTGCCGCCGTCGACCACCAGCCGGCTGCTCTGGACGAGGATCTGGACCTCGACGCTGCGCTCGAGCCCGTTCTCGATGCGCAGGGGGATCTCCGCCCGGCGGGCCGTGAGGGTGATGCTCCGGTCCCTCGGCCCGGTGATCTGGGCGACGTCGGCGCCGATGCGTGCCTCCAGCTCGGCCAGCGCCGCCGCGCTCATGTCGGCGTCGAAGTCGCGGTGCTCGGAGAGGAGGATCCGCTGGTCCATGCGGATCTGGGCGGGAGGCTCGTCCATCATCGAGCGGTAGGCGGCGAGCGCGGTGCGCACGCCGCCGATGCGCCGGAGGGTGCTGTCCTGCACCCGTGCGCCGTGCTCCTTGAGCGCGAGCGTGACGGGCTCGGTGCTGCGACCGCGACGCCGGGTGAGCGGCGTGACGTCCTCGAACACGCTGGCCGCGTCGGTGAGCTGGACCAGCCCGGCGGGCGCGTCGGACAGGGCGGTGGCGAGGACCACTGCGCGCTGCGATGGCATGGGGTCCAGGGTCAGCACGGCGCCGGACGGGTCGGTGCCGGTGGTCGCGCCCCACGAGGCGAGGATGGTGGAGAGCGCGGCGTTGACCCGCAGCGCATCCGAGGCGCGGTCGTCGGGGTTGCCGGCGAGCAGGACCTGCGCCAGCGGGTCGGTGCTGAGCGCCGTGGCGGAGGACGAACCCTGCCGGACGGTGACGGGGCGGAGGGCCCCCCCCCCCGGCGCCC
>JAEZFI010000326.1 GCA_023437745.1 Actinomycetes bacterium | reverse complement strand
ACGCCGGCGTCACGCCCCACGCGACAGAACGGGAAGGGACGCAACGGGAAGGGACGGAACGGCTTCTCAGCGCAGGCGCATCGGATCGATCTGGAGCCGCAGCCGCCCGGGCGGACGGGGAGTCGCGGCCAGCGCATCGAGCAGCACCTTCCGGTCGTCGGCGACGAGGATCCACTCGTCGTCACCCCGCGCCATGACGTCGACGCCGAGCGGCGCCCCGAAGGCCTGCATGAACCCGGGAGCCGCCTGACCGCCCACAACCGCCATCGTCACGGCGGGCGGGAACCGGGTGAGCCTCCGCCGCACCGCGTCGGCGTCGGCGACGATCGACGGGTCGGCGTGCAGGGCGGCGCGGATCACCTCGTGCTCAGGGGCGCGGGTCTGCACGACGACGGTGCCCAGCCGCCCGCCGACCACACGGGAGGCACGGGCGAGCAGGCCGAGTGCCTGCTCGGCGGCGCGGTACCGCGGGGCGAAGAGCTCCTGGTCGAACTCGAGGAAGACGACGACGCCGGCGGTCCTCACGCGGTGGAGCGCTGCCTCGGTGCCGATCGAGACTCGTGTCGCCGGTCGATGCTCGCCGATCTCCGACACCGGCTCCCCCACCAGCGCCTCGAGCTCCTCGCGGGCCCGCGTCACGCCCTGCCGGAGGAGCGCGACCGTGGTCCCACCGCACGCCTGGCAGACGACGGGACGATCGGTCTCGCACCGGCGGCAGCGGAGCACCCCCTCGACGTGCTGCGCCATGGGTCCGTCGCACTGCTCGCAGCGCAGCAACGACCGGCACACCCTGCAGGCCAGCAGCTGCGCCCTCCCCACCCGGTTCAGCACGCACACCACCGGCGCGTCGGAGCGGAGGTGGGGCACGATCGACGGCGAGTAGAGCCCGGACCGCCCGACGTCGTCGTCACGGCGGTCCACCACGACCAGTGGCGCCCAGCCGGCTCGCTCCTCGGCCCGGTCGGGCACGACCAGCGGCGAGCGGGCCATCGACTCGAGGGACGGGACGGGCGACGTCATCGTGACCGGCACGCGGGCGCGCCGGGCGCGTTCGAGCACGACCTCTCGTGCGTGCCACGTCGGCGATCCCTCGCTCTGCAGGGCCTCGTCGTGCTCGTCCAGGACGACGGCCGCGGCGAGTCGGGGCATCGGCGCGAACGCCGCGGATCGTGCACCCACGACGGTGACCCCGCCCGCTGCCGCGCGTGCCCAGTCGTCGGGGTGCAGTGCGGTCGGGATCCCAGCAGCGCGGAGGCGACGGGCGAGCGCTGCCGCCTGGCCGACCGACGGGCACACCACGAGCGTGTCGCCGAGGGTGCAGGCGTCGAGGACGATGGCGTCGGTGGACGTCGCCGGTGCGATCCGGCGGATCACCCGTGGAGGCCGATCCGGGGGGAGCGCCGCCGCGCCCGGGTCCCGGCGCCACCTGGAGGCCACCCGCCCGACCACTCGATCCGGCGACGCGAGGCCGAGGAACGTCGCGAGGCGTCCCGACCATCGCCACGCCGCCCATCGGCACAGGTCGATCATCTCGCCCGACGGACCTGCGCCGGAGATCTTGGCGAGCGGCGCGAGCCTGACGCCCTCGGGAGGTTCGACCCCGACCGCCTCGATCCACCCGCCGACCCGCCGGCCGTGGAGCGGTATCCGCACGACGGCCCCCACGACGGCGCGGTCCTCCCACCCCTCCGGCACGAGGTAGTCGAAGGTCCGATCGATGGCGGGGACGTCGGGGATGACGCGCACGACCAACCCGAAGGTCGGGACGCGCACGGGACGATCGAGCCCGGACGCTGCCGCGTCCAGCAGGCTGGGTTGCTGCCCGGCGGTCAGAGCCCGAGCGCGGACTTCAGCTGGTCGACGCGGTTCGTCAGCTCCCACGTGAAGCCGTCGCCCACCCGGCCGAAGTGGCCGTAGGCCGCGCTGGCCTTGAAGACCGGACGACGCAGGTCGAGGTCGCGCGCGATCGCCGCGGGGCGCAGGTCGAAGACGTCCTTGACGGCGGCCTCGAGCTTGGCGCCGTCCACCGTGGCGGTGCCGAACGTCTCGACGAGGATCGACACCGGCCGCGCCATCCCGATGGCGTACGCCACTTGGACCTCGCAGCGGGACGCGGCGCCGGACGCCACCACGTTCTTGGCGACCCAGCGGGCGGCGTAGGCAGCCGAGCGGTCGACCTTGGACGGGTCCTTGCCGCTGAACGCACCACCGCCGTGACGGGCCATGCCGCCGTAGGTGTCGACGATGATCTTCCGACCGGTGAGGCCGCAGTCACCGACCGGGCCGCCGATCACGAAGTTGCCGGTGGGGTTCACGAAGATCTCGTAGTCGTCGTCGGCGAACTGCTCGGGGACGACGGGGCGGATCACCGACTCGATGAGGTCGGGCCGGATCTCGGTGTCGCGGTCGACGCCGGGGTTGTGCTGCGTCGAGATGAGCACGGCCTTCAGGCGGACGGGACGGTTGCCCTCGTACTCGAAGGTCACCTGGGTCTTGCCGTCGGGCCGCAGGTAGGGCACGGCACCCGACTTGCGGACCTCGGCGAGGCGCTCGGCCATGCGGTGCGCCACGTGGATCGGCAGCGGCATCAGCACGTCGGTCTCGTCGCAGGCGTAGCCGAACATCATCCCCTGGTCGCCGGCACCCTGCTTGTCGAGCTGGTCCTCCTCACCGGCGGCACCGGTGCGAACCTCCTCGGAGTCGTCGACGCCCTGCGCGATGTCGGGCGACTGCTCGTCGAGCGCCACCATCACGCCGCAGGTGTTGCCGTCGTACCCGAAGGACTCGCGGTCGTACCCGATGCTCTTGATGGTGTCGCGGGCGATGGTCGGGATGTCGACGTAGGCGGACGTCGTGATCTCGCCGGCGACGATGCAGAGGCCGGTGGTCACCATCGTCTCGCAGGCCACCCGGGCGGTCGGGTCCTCGGCCAGGATCGCGTCCAGGACCGAGTCGGAGATCTGGTCCGCCATCTTGTCCGGGTGACCCTCGGTCACGGATTCCGAGGTGAAGGTCCAGTTGCTCATCGCGGTGCTCTCTCTCCCTCGCCGCAGCGTTCCTCGACGATGGTGTCGAGGAGGGCGGTGGCGATCTCGTTCTTGGTGCGCAGGGGGATCTCGATCTGACGGCCGGAGGCACACAGGATGACCACGGCGTTGGTGTCGTGCTCGAACCCGACACCGGGGGCCGACACGTCGTTGCCGACGATGATGTCGGCTCGTTTGCGTGCCAGCTTCGCGGCCGCATGTTGACGCAGATCGCTCGTCTCGGCAGCGAAGCCCACGAGCGTCTGCCCCGCCGGTTTGGCCGCGCCGAGCGCTGCGAGGATATCAGTGGTCGCCTCGAGCACCAGACCCGGCGTGCCCTGATCCTTCTTGATCTTCTGGTCGACGGACGCGGCGGGCCTGAAGTCGGCGACCGCGGCGGCCATCACGACGATGTCGGCCGTCGACGCCCGTGCCAGGACGGCGTCGTGCATCTCGGCGGCGGTCTCGACGTCGACCCGCTCGATGGTGGGCGACGACGCCAGGCCGGTGGTGGTGATCAACGTGACCTCGGCGCCACGTCGGGCCGCTGCCTCCGCGACCGCGTGCCCCTGCTTGCCCGACGACCGGTTGCCGATGAAGCGCACCGGGTCGATCGGTTCGCGGGTGCCGCCGGCGGTGACCAGCACCGTCTGCCCGGCGAGGTCGCCCTCCCCCAGTGCGTCGGCGACGGCACCGACGATCCGCTCGGGTGCGGCAAGTCGCCCGTGGCCGAGGTCGCCGCCGGCCAGGCGGCCCGACTCGGGCTCGACGACGATCACGCCGCGGGCCCGGAGCACGGCGAGGTTGTCCTGCACCGAGGGGTGCTCCCACATCTCGGTGTGCATCGCCGGGCACACGACCACGGGCGCCCGCGTGGCGATCAGCGTCGACGTCAGGAGGTCGTGGCTGTACCCCGAGGCGTAGGCGGACAGGAGCCGGGCGGTCGCGGGCGCCACGACCACGACGTCGGCGGACTGGCCCAGCCGGGTGTGCGGGATCGGGGCCTGGTCGTCGAAGAGGCTGGTGCGCACCGGCTCGGAGGCCAGCGCGGAGTACGTGGTCTCCCCCACGAACCGCTTGGCGCCCGCCGTCATGACGGGCACGACGTGCGCACCGGCGTCGACCAGGCGGCGGCAGACCTCGATGGCCTTGTACGCGGCGATGCCGCCCGACACGCCGAGCACGACGCGTCGACCGCGCAGCGACGGGAGCGCGCCGTCGGCCATGGCGGTCACCGGCGCCGTGGGCTCAGTCGGAGCCGGCGTCGGCCGCAGCTGCGGCGGCGTCCGCTGCCGCAGCAGCCTCGGCAGCGGCGAGCTCCTCGGCGGAGGGCAGCTCCACCATCTCGATCTTGTCCGCGGCGATCTCCTCGAAGGCGATCGACAGCGACTTCGACGCGGTCGACGTCACCTGCGGCGGCGGGACCATGCCGAGACCGTCACCGAGCTGGCTGTAGTAGCTGTTGATGTCACGTGCACGACGCGAAGCCAGCGCCACGAGGCTGAACTTCGACCCGGTGCGTTCGAGGAGCTCCTCGACGGCGGGGTCCATCATCGTGTCGAATCGATCGCTCATGTTGCTCCTGGCGCGGGCGGCGCCTGACGGCTCGGGGGAAGCGCGGGCGCACCCGCGGCCCGACGATGGTAGCAGGCCGGCACCAGCCGGCCCGAGTGGGGCCCGGGGCCGATCCTCCTACTGACGGAGCTCCGGCAGGTCGATGCCGGCCTTCTCCATCTGCTCCGCGAGCGGATCGAGCCCCGGCAGCATGTAGGGCTTCTTGGTGACCGGGGGCGTGCCCTTGGCCGTCACCCGTCCACCGCCGGGACCCTTCTTGCCCTTCTTCTTCGCGCTCTTCTTCTTCATGCGCGAGATCTGGCCCTGGCCCATCTGCTGCATCATCTTGCGCATCTGGGCGAACTGGGTGAGCAGCTGCGCCACCTCGGTGGGCTGCGTGCCGGAACCCTTGGCGATGCGGGTGCGCCGTGAGGTGTCGATGATGTCGGGGTCGTTGCGCTCGGCGGTCGTCATCGAGCGGATGATCGCCTCGACCCGACCCACCTCCTTGTCCCCGATCTCGACGTCCCGGACCTCCTTGGGGATGCCGGGCATCATCGACACGAGCGACGAGAGCTTGCCCATCTTCTTGATGGCCTGCATCTGGTCGAGGAAGTCGTCGAGCGTGAAGGTCCCCTCGAGGAGCCGCTGCGCCGCTTCCTCGGCCTCCTCGGCCTCGTACGCCTGCTCGGCCTTCTCGATCAGGGTCAGGACGTCGCCCATGCCCAGGATCCGGCCGGCGAGGCGGTCGGGGTGGAACTGCTCGAAGTCGTCGAGCTTCTCGCCGACGGAGGCGAAGGCGATGGGCCGGCCCACGACCTCCTTCACCGACAGCGCCGCGCCGCCGCGGGCGTCGCCGTCGAGCTTCGTCAGGATGACCGCGTCGAGCTCCAACGTCTCGTGGAACGACTCGGCGACGTTGACGGCGTCCTGGCCGGTCATCGCGTCGATGACGAGGAACGTGTAGTCCGGCTCGAGGACCTGGGAGATCTCGCGGACCTGCTCCATCATCTCGACGTCGATGGCGAGGCGGCCCGCCGTGTCGCAGATGAGCACGTCGCGACCGGTGCGCCGGGCCTCCTCGAGCGCCGCCCGGGCGACCGCGACGGGGTCGGTCGGCTCGCTGAACACCGGCACGCCCACCTGGCCGCCGAGGGTGCGGAGCTGCTCCACCGCCGCAGGGCGCTGGAGGTCGGCGCCGACGAGCAGCGGGTTGCGGCCCTGGGCCTTGAACCAGCGGGCGAGCTTCGCGGAGTTGGTCGTCTTGCCCGAGCCCTGCAGGCCCGCCATGAGCACGACGGTCGGCGGCTTCGACGCGTACGTGATCCGCATCGTCTCGCCGCCCAGCGCGGCGGTCAGCTCCTCGTTGACCGCCTTGATGACGACCTGGCTCGAGGTGAGCGGACCGGCGAGGTCGACGCCGACGACCCGGTCACGGATGCGCTTCTGGAGGTTGCGGACGACGCCGACGTTGACGTCGGCCTCGAGGAGCGCCACGCGGATCTCCCGCAGGACCTCGTCGACCTCGGCCTCCGAGAGGCGGCCCTGACCACGGAGTCGCTTGAAGATGCCCTCGAAGCGATCGGAAAGTGTTTCGAACATGGTCCCGCGAGCCTACCGTCGCCCCGGAACGGTTCCCGTGAGCGGCCCCGGCCGATCAGTCAGCAATCGATCGATCGGCCATCGATCGATCGGTCAGTCGAAGAGCGCATCGACGAACTCGTCGGCGTCGAAGTCGACGAGGTCGCCCGCCGTCTCGCCGAGACCGACGAGCTTCACCGGGATCCCCAGCTCCGAGACGATGGCGAACACGATGCCGCCCTTGGCCGAACCGTCCAGCTTGGTCAGCACCACGCCGGTGAGCTCGGTGGCCTCGGTGAACTGCCGAGCCTGGACGAGGCCGTTCTGACCGGTCGTGGCGTCGAGGACGAGGAGGACCTCGGTGACGGTGCCCTCCCCCTTCTCGGCGACGCGCCGCACCTTGGCGAGCTCGTCCATGAGGTTGGACTTCGTGTGGAGCCGCCCGGCCGTGTCGCACAGGACCACGTCGCTGCTGGACGCGGCGCCGCGCGCGATGCCGTCGAAGATCACCGACGAGGGGTCGCCGCCCTCGGCGCCGCGCACGAGGTCGGCGCCGCACCGCTCGGCCCACATGCCGAGCTGCTCGGCGGCCGCCGCCCGGAACGTGTCGCCCGCGGCCATCACGATGCTCCGCCCGTCGTCGGCCAGCCGGCGGCCCAGCTTGCCGATGGTGGTGGTCTTCCCGACGCCGTTCACCCCGACGAACAGCCACACCGTCGGTGCGGACTCGGCCATGCGCAGCTCGACCGGTCCGGCCAGCACGCTCTTCATCTCCGTCTTCACGGCCTCGATGAGCGCCTCGGGCTCGGTGATCGACTCCGCCTTCACGCGTGAGCGCACCGCGTCCAGCAGGCGCTGCGTGGGGCCGATCCCGACGTCGGCCCGGAGGAGCGCCTCCTCGAGGTCGTCCCAGGTGTCGGCGTCGATGCCGCTGCGTCCCCTGATCGAGCCCAGGGCGCCGGTGAACACGCCGCGTGCCTTGGCCAGGCGATCCCGGAACGAGGGCCTGACCAGCGCTTCGATCGCCGGCGCCTCGGGCTCGACGATCGCCTCCGGCGCCGCCTCGGGGGCTTCGACGCCAGGCGCCTCGGCGGGTGGCCGTTCGAGGACGGCGGTGTCGCCGGCGCGCGGGCGGTCCTCGACGGCGGTGCCACCGGTCCTCCGGGGCGGTTCGATCGCCTCACCGCGGCCGGTCCGGCTCCGGGCCACGAAGTAGGTGCCGACGGCGCCGAGGACGACCAGCACGGCGATGATGATGAGGACGATCTCCATGGCGCGCATCCTACCGGTGCCGTTCCACGACCCTTCCGGCGCACATCGATGAGCCCGTTGATCATCGAAAGGGCACGAAATACGGTGACTGGATGCCGTCCTCGACCCGCACCCGGTGGACGCTCGTCGCAGCGCTCGCCGCCGTGGTCGTGGCCGTCGCGGTCCCTGCCGGAGCGGCAGCGCCGCGGCCCTCCGGGCAGGTCCGGCCGGGCGGGATCGAGGTCGGGCTGGAGGGAACGGGCCGGCGCGCCACTCCGGGCGCCGCCCGCTCGGGGAGCGCCCGTCACCGGTGCACCTCGTTCGCCGACGACGGTGGGCGGGCCACGACGCGCCCGATCCGTGCCGTCGACGTCCCGCCGGGCGGCGCCTACTGGCGTCGCTGCACCGAGTTGGCGACCGGCGTGGTCGGGCCCCTGCGCCGGATCGTGGTCCCGGCCGGGCCGGGGGCCGACGGCTTCGAGGAGCGGCTTCCGGTCCCGCTGCCCGCACCAGCGATCTCGTCCAGCCCTTCGGTGGACGTCGGCACCGTCATCGGGGTCGAGTCCTGGCTGTGGCTCGACCGCTGGGAGGCGGTCGCCGCCCCTCTCACCCGTGAGGGCGCGACGGTGATCGCCATCGGCGTCCCCCGGCAGGTGACCTGGACGATCACCGACCCGGCCGGCCGCGCCACGTCCGTGGTCTGCGACGGGCCCGGGCGCCCGTACGGCGCACTGCCGTCCGCGTTCGAGGTGGCGTCGCCCTGCGTGCACCGGTTCGCCGCCGCGGGCCCGCACGCGATCACGGCGACGCTCCGGTGGGAGGTCGGCTGGATCGCCACGACCGGCGCGAGCGAGGAGCTGGGCTTCACCACGACCTCGTCGACGGTGGAGCTCACCGTCCACGAGCTCGACACGGTCATCACCGGGTGAGCTCGGCCTCCAGGTCGAGCTTCATCCCGATGTGCGTGGGCTGGAACCCGAGCCGTTCGTAGAACCGCTGCGCCGCGTCCCGTTCGCTGTTCGTCGTCAGCTGCACCAGGACGCACCCGTGACGCCGGGCCTGATCCACGGCCCAGTCGAGCATCCCCTCGCCGACCCCCGTCCCCCGCCGGTCGGATCGCACCCTGACCGCCTCGATCTGGGCCCGCTCCCCGCCGCACAGCACCAGGTGCGGCAGGAACGAGAGCTGCAGGGTGCCCACGATCTCCTCCTGCTGGACGACGACCACGAGGCGGTGCCGCGGATCGGCGTCGATCTGGTGGAACGCCTCCAGGTAGCGCTCGGGCAGCGGGTCCGAGAGGACCTCGCGAGCCCGGCCGAGCGGATCGTCGGCGTAGAGGCGCACGATCGTGGGGAGGTCCTCGGCGATCGCGTCGCGAAAGGTCAGCTCGGCCACGCACCGACGGTACCGGCGGGCGGGCGTGCCCGTGCCGCTGTCGGTCTGAGAAGCGGATCAGGCGACGGGTGCACCTGCACCCACGTGGGCCGTAGCGTGGTGCCAGCCCGGCGAGCGCCCGGCGCGGCAACGCAGAACACCAGAGGCCAGCGTGGACCAAGCGATCGACCCCCAGCTCCAGCAGATCTGCGAGCGGATCCTGTTCGAGATGAAGAAGGTGATCGTGGGCCAGGACCGGGCCCTCGAGCGCCTCCTCGTGAGCCTCGTCGCCCGGGGCCACTGCCTCCTCGAGAGCGTGCCCGGCCTGGCGAAGACGCTCTCGGTGGAGACGCTCGCCCGCTCGGTCGGCGGCGACTTCCATCGCATCCAGTTCACCCCCGACCTGCTCCCCGCCGACATCGTCGGCACCCGGATCTACCGGGCGTCGAGCGAGTCGTTCGACGTCGAGCTCGGGCCGATCTTCGCCAACTTCGTCCTGGCCGACGAGATCAACCGTGCCCCCGCCAAGGTCCAGTCGGCACTGCTCGAGGTCATGGCGGAGCAGCACGTCACCATCGGCGGGATCACCCACGACGTGCCCACGCCGTTCCTCGTGCTGGCCACGCAGAACCCCATCGAGAGCGAGGGCGTGTACCCGCTGCCCGAGGCGCAGCGCGACCGCTTCCTCATGAAGATCGTGCTGGGCTACCCGACGCCGCTCGAGGAGGTCGAGATCGTCCAGCGGGTCGGCGTGGCGATCCCCCGGCCCGACCAGGTCATCGAGCCCGAGACCGTCCTCGCCCTGCAGGACGCGGCCGACCGGGTCTACGTCGACCGCTCGGTCCTCGAGTACGCCGTGAACCTCGTGCTCGCCACCCGCACGCCCGAGAACTTCGGGCTCGCCGACGTGAAGCCCTACCTCGAGTTCGGTGCCAGCCCGCGTGCCTCGCTCGGTCTGGTGCGGGCGGCCCGCGCCATCGCCCTCGTGCGGGGTCGCAGCTACGCCATCCCGCAGGACGTGTTCGACGTGGCGCCGGAGATCCTCCGCCACCGGCTCGTCCTCTCCTACGAGGCGCTCGCCGCCGGCATCGACAGCGAGGCCATCCTGGGTCGCCTGCTCTCGACGGTCGCGGCCCCCCACGTCACCCCGTCGCAAGCTGCCGCCTCGGACGCCTGGTACGGCTCACAGACCGACGCGCGGGCGTGGACGGCCTGACCCCCGCACCGCACGTCGCGACCGACCCGCGGCTCGCGTCGGTCCTCCGACGCCTGGAGCTGGACGTCACGCGCCGCCTCGACGGCCTGCTGCACGGCGACCACCGTGGGCTCGTGCCCGGACACGGCTCGGAGCCGGGTGAAGCCCGCGCGTACCTCGACGGCGACGACGTGCGACAGATCGACTGGAACGTGACGGCCCGCATGGGCGCCACGCACATCCGCGAGACGATCGCCGATCGCGAGCTGGAGACCTGGTTGGTGGTCGACCGCTCGGCGAGCCTCGCCTTCGGGACCGCCGAGCGGTCGAAGTCGGACCTCGCGCTCGCCAGCGCGGCCGCCGTCGGGATCCTGACGGCCCGGGGCGGCAACCGGCTCGGCGCGATGATCAGCGGCCCGAACGGGCTCGACACGGTGCCCGCCCGGCAGGGCCGGAAGCACGCGCTGGGCATCCTGGCCCGGATCGCCGGCACCCCCGACGACGATCGGCCGAACCCGCTCAGCCTCGGCGAGACGCTCCGGACCTGCGCCGGCGTGGTGCGGCGACGGGGCGCCGTGGTGGTCCTCAGCGACTTCCTCGACGACCCGGAGACCTGGCGCCGCGAGCTGGGCACCATGTCGATCCGGCACGAGGTCCTGGCCATCGAGATCGTCGATCCGCGCGAGCTCGAGCTGCCGGCGGTGGGCATCGTCGGCCTCGTCGACACCGAGACGGGTCGGGTGCGCGAGGTCAACACCTCGAACGCCGGGCTCCGGCGGCGCTACGCCGAGGCGGCCACCGAGCAGCGGCGCCGCATCCACGAGGCGATCACCGGCACCGGGAGCGCGCACGTGCAGCTCCGCACCGACGAGGACTGGCTGGGGACGCTCGCCCGCCACCTCACCACCCGCCGGCGCCGCCGGGCGAACACCAGCGTTGGAGTGCACCGATGACCACCGAATTCCTGCACCCGGCACGGCTCCTGTGGCTGATCGCCGTGGCCGTGCTCGCCGGGCTCTACATCGTGATGCAGTTCCGGCGTCGGCGGCACCTGATCCGGTTCTCGTCCACGACCCTGCTGGACACCGTGGCACCGAAGCGGCCCTCCGTCGGCCGCCACCTCGTCGCCTTCCTCTACCTCGCGGGGCTCGCCGTCGGTGTGACGGCGATCGCGCAGCCCTACGACGAGGTCCGGGTGCCGAAGCAGCGGGCGACGATCATCCTGGCGCTCGACACCTCGCTGTCGATGCAGGCCACCGACGTCCGGCCCAACCGGCTCGAGGCGGCGAAGGTCTCCGCCAAGACGTTCGTCGACAGCCTCCCCCGCACGTTGAACCTCGGCCTCGTCTCGTTCGACACCGGCGCCCGGGTCGACATCAGCCCGACGACGGACCGCGAGGCGGTGAAGCGCGGGATCGACAAGCTGAAGCTCCACGAGGGCACGGCGATCGGCGATGCCGTGGAGACCTCGCTCGACGTCATCTCCGAGGTGCCGCCGGGCGAGGACGGCGAGCCGGTGCCCGCGGTCATCGTCCTGCTCTCGGACGGCTCGACCACCGTCGGCACCCCCACCGAGGACGCCATCCCGCTCGCCCGGAAGGCCGGGGTGCCGGTGTGGACGATCGCCTACGGGACCGCCGAAGGTGTCATCGACGTGACGCTCCCGGACACCGGCGAGACCGCCCGGGTGCAGGTGCCGGTCGATCCCGTCGCCCTCGAGGGCCTGTCCAAGGGCACCGGCGGCGAGGCCTTCCTCGCCGAGAGCGCGTCCGACCTCAGCAACGTGTACCGCCAGCTCGGCAGCTCGATCGGCTACGAGAACGAAAAGCAGGAGGTCACGTGGCGCTACCTGGTCGTGGCCGTGGTGGCGATGGGCCTGGCGGCGACGGCGTCCGTCCTCGTCTACCAGCGGCTGCCCTGATCGGCGGGCCGGCGACGGGTCGGTATCGTGCGAGGTCCATGCGATCGCGCCGACCCTCCGCCCTGCTCCTCGCCACGATCGTGGCCGTCTCGACGCTCGGGCTCGCGGGGTGCGGCAGTGACCCGGTGACCCGCGACGAGTTCATCGCCCAGATGCGCAACATCACGTCCGGCCCGGACCAGGCGACGCCCGAGCTCTCGGGCTGCATCTACGACAAGATCGCCGACGACCGCGACCTGCTCGAGTCCGCGTCGTCGGGCGCCGACCTCCCCAAGCGCGACGAGGAGCGCCTCGCCTCCATCACCGCCGACTGCTGGGCGCAGGTCGAGGACGACTCGTCCGGCGGCGGCAAGAAGGACGACGGCAAGAACGACGGCAAGGACGACGGCGACTCGACGACCACGACGTCGAAGGACCGCTGACCCCCACGTTCTGGGTCGACTGAGCCGCGCCGGGCGTGGTTCCGTCGACCCGATTCGGGCCGGAGTTCGGCCCAGGCGTCAGTGCGAGCCGGCGCCGACCTTCTCGCTGAGCACCTTCGAGGACCCGCCGGGCTCCATGGTCACGCCGTAGAGCACGTCGGCGGCCTCCATCGTCCGCTTCTGGTGGCTGACGATGACGAGCTGCGCCGTGGACCTGAACTCGGCGACGAGGCCGAGGAACCGGTGGAGGTTCACGTCGTCGAGCGCCGCCTCGACCTCGTCCATCACGTAGAAGGGCGAGGGCCGGCTCCGGAAGACGGCGAAGAGGTAGGCCAGCGCGGTCAGCGACCGCTCACCACCCGAGAGCAGCGACAGCTTCTTCACGTTCTTGCCCGAGGGCTTGGCCTCGATCTCGATGCCGGTGTTCAGCAGGTCGTGCGGCTCGGTCAGCGTGAGTGCACCCACGCCGCCCGGGAAGAGCGTCTGGAACAGCTGGACGAAGTTCTGGGACACGTCGGCGTAGGCCGCCCGGAACACGGTGACGATCTCCTCGTCGACGGCCCGGATGACCTTGGCCAGCTCCCGCCGCGCCGAGCGCACGTCCTCGAGCTGGGACTCGAGCAGCTCGCTCCGCTCGGACAGCGACGCGAACTCCTCCAGGGCGAGCGGGTTGATCGGACCCATCAGCTTGAGGTCGCGCTCCAGCTCCCGGACCCGGGCCGCGGGAGAGGCGCCGTCGGGCAGCTCGGGCAGGGGCGCCTCCATGGCGGCCTCGGGCTCGCAGTCCAGCTCGCGGCGGACCGACTCGGTCGCGCCCTCGAGCCGGAGGGTCGTCTCGGCGTCGGCGATCTCGGCGCGCTGCAGCCGCTCGCGCACCGCCTCGAGCTGCCCTTCGGCGGCCTGCCGCTGACGGCGCAGGTCGTCGAGGCGAGACCCGACGGCGCGAGTGCGCTCGGTGTGGCGGGCCCGGGCCGCTCGCAGGACGACGAGGACCTCGTCGATCTCACCCAGGCGGGCAGACACGACCTCGGTCAGCCGGGCGACGACGGCAGCCCGTGCATCGAGCTCCTCACGGCGCTGCACCGCTGCGGCACGCTCCTGCTCGTGGCGCTCGAGGCGGGTGTCCACGGCGCGGATCCGGTCCTCGAGGAACCGGCGGCGCTGCTCGATGGCGGTCCGGCGGACCTCGGTGTCGGTGCGGAGCACCCCGACCTCGGCCGCCTGCTCCTCGAGCGCCGTGCGAGCCGCGGCCAGCGCCTGCTCGCGCTCGGACCGCTGGGACTCGATGCGCTCCAGCTCGGGCAGCCGAGCCTCCAGCGCCTCCAGGCGCTCGCCCTCGGTCTCGGCACGCCGGCGGAGGTCGTCGAGGTGCCCGCGCACCGCAGCGACCTCGGCCTCGGACTCCTCGCGGTCGCGGGTCGCCCGCTCCAGGGCCTCCCGGGCGGCGCGGAGCCGGACCTCGTTGGCCTCGGCGTCGCGC
>JAEZFI010000218.1 GCA_023437745.1 Actinomycetes bacterium | reverse complement strand
CGGCACGACCGCGTCGGTCGCGACGATCTGCGGCTGCCCCTCGCCGCTGGCCGGCGCGAGGACGAGCGCGCCGTCCTTGCGGACGTAGGCGACCTGCGAGCCGCCCGGCGACCAGGCCAGCGGGGAGAGCCCGGCGGCGTTGGTGGCCGCGCCCGAACCGACCGTGACGGGCGAGGACCCGTCGGACTGGGCGACCACGACGTCGCCGGTCGGGGTGACCCAGGCGATCCGTCCCGGGCTGGCGGTCGCGCCCGCGCTCCCCGACCTCGGCGTCGTGGTGGGGGTCACGCTCGGCGGGGCGACGACCGTCGGCCCGACCTGCGCGCCCGAGGGTGCGGCGACCCCGAGGACGGCGGTCGTGACGAGGAGCGCGCCGAGGCGACGGGGGCGGAGGGATCTCGGCACAGTGCGCTCCACGGTACGCCGTGTCATCGTGCGTTCACACGGCGGGGGCCGCTCGGGGGACGCAAGTGACGACCCGGTCGGTAGCCTCCGGCCCATGAAGGCCGTCCGCAGCGTGACCGTCCGCCCACTCCTCCCGGAGGCCGTCTCCGGGCTGGAGACGCTGGCGGCGAACCTCCGCTGGTCGTGGCACCGGCCCACCCGTGACCTCTTCGAGGAGATCGATCCCGAGGAGTGGGCACGAGGAGGGCACGACCCGCGGATGCTCCTGGCCCGCGCCCGGCCGGAGCGGCTCGCCGAGCTCGCGGCCGACGAGGCGTACGTCGCCCGGGTGGCGACCGTCGTCGAGGACCTCCGCGAGGCCACCGAGGGCCCCTCGTGGTTCGCCGAGCACGTCGTCGACCCCGGCGGGGTGATCGCCTACTTCTCACCGGAGTTCGGCATCGCCGAGGCCGTGCCGCAGTACTCCGGCGGCCTCGGGATCCTCGCCGGCGACCACCTGAAGTCGGCGTCGGACCTGGGTGTCCCGCTGGTGGGCGTCGGCCTCTTCTACCGGCACGGCTACTTCCGCCAGCTGCTCTCGCCCGACGGCTGGCAGCAGGAGCGGTTCCCCGACCTCGACCCGTACGCGATGAGCATGGAGCTCTGCGAGGGCGTGCGCATCCACCTCGACCTCGCCGACGACCACGCCGTGGCGCAGGTCTGGCGGGCGCAGGTGGGCCGCACACCGCTGTACCTGCTCGACACGGACATCGAGGAGAACCCCGACCACGTCCGTGTCATCTGCGACCGCCTCTACGGGGGCGACACCGAGCACCGGCTCCGCCAGGAGGTGCTCCTCGGCATCGGCGGGGTCCGGATGCTGCGGGAGCTGGGCGTCGACGGCGCGGTGTTCCACACCAACGAGGGCCACGCCGGGTTCCTCGGCCTGGAGCGCATCCGGCTGCTGATGGCGGAGGCCGGCCTGTCGTTCGACGAGGCGCTCCTGGCCACTCGGGCCGGTGGTGTGTTCACCACGCACACCCCCGTTCCCGCGGGGATCGACCGCTTCCCCCTCGACCTGATCGCCCGCTACTTCGGCGCGTGGGCCGCCGAGGTCGGGATCGGCCTCGACCGCCTGATCGAGATCGGCCACCGCCCGGGCGAGGATCCCGAGGAGCGCTTCAACATGGCCGTCATGGGCATGCGCCTCGCCGAGCGACGCAACGGCGTGGCCGCGCTGCACGGCGAGGTCAGCCGGGCGATGTTCGCCGACCTGTGGCCCGGCGTGCCGGTGCCGGAGGTGCCCGTCGGCTCGATCACGAACGGCGTGCACCCGGCGACCTGGGTGTCACCAGAGATGGCCGACCTGCTCACCTCGGTCAACGGCCCCGCCTGGGGTGTCGGCACCGACGACGAGTGGCGGCTCGACGGCGTGGACGACGACCGCCTGTGGGCGGCCCACCTCGAGGGGAAGCGACGGCTCGTCGGCTTCGCCCGGCAGCACCTGCGGGAGACCTCGCTCGCCCGCGGGCTCTCCCCCTCGGAGCTGGAGTGGACCGCCGAGGTGCTCGACCCCGATGCGCTCACGATCTGCTTCGCCCGTCGCTTCGCCACCTACAAGCGGGCGACGCTCCTGCTCAGCCAGCTGGACCGCCTCCGGGCGCTGATCGCGGATCCCGAGCGTCCGGTGCAGTTCCTCTTCGCCGGCAAGGCGCACCCGGCCGACGAGCCCGGCAAGGAGCTGATCCGGGCGATCGCCCAGTTCGCCCAGGACCGGGAGGTCCGCCACCGGTTCCTGTTCCTCGACGACTACGACATGTCCGTCTCCCGCTTCCTCCTCCACGGCGCCGACGTGTGGCTCAACAACCCGCTGCGCCCGCAGGAGGCGTGCGGCACGTCGGGGATGAAGGCCGCCATGAACGGTGCGATCAACTGCTCCGTCCTGGACGGCTGGTGGGACGAGTGCTTCACGCCCGAATCGGGTTGGGCCATCTCGTCGTCCACCGACCCGGACCTCGAGCAGCGCAACCGCCGTGAGGCCGACTCGCTCTTCGAGCTGCTCGAGCACCAGGTGGTGCCCCGCTACTACGAGCACCGGCCACCGGGGGGTGTCAGCCCCGCCTGGGCCGAGACGATGCGCGGCTCGATCGCCCTCGGCGCGTTCGTGAGCTCGGGGAGGATGGTGCGCGACTACGTCGACGAGCTGTACGTGCCCGCCGCCGCCGCAGCGGCGGCGCTCGCCCGCGACCGCTACGCCGGCGCCCGTGACCTCGCCGCCTGGCGGGACAGGGTCCTGGACGCCTGGCACCACGTCCACGTGGACGAGGTGGACTTCGACGAGTCGATCGCCGACCTGGGCTCGAAGCGCACGGTGAACGCCCGGATCAGCCTGGGCGATCTGCACCCCAACGACGTGCAGGTGCAGCTGCTCAGCGGGATCGTCGGTCAGGCCGGCGAGCTGGAGCAGGCGACGGTCACGACGATGTCACCCGTCGCGACCGACGGTGACCGGCACCTCCGGTTCGAGGCCGAGCTGGCCTTCCCCGTCGCCGGCCGCGCCGGTGTCACCGTCCGGGTCGTGCCCTCGCACCCCCTGCTCGGCGATCCCCTCGACGTCGGCCGCGTCGCCTGGGCCGGCTGACCCCGCCACCCCCCTCCCGTTCTGTGTCGTGGAACGCGCCAGTTCTGGCG
>JAEZFI010000192.1 GCA_023437745.1 Actinomycetes bacterium | reverse complement strand
TTTTTATCTGACTGCCGGCGTGGCGGCGGCGGGGGGTGCGCGGCCGGACGCCGACGTCGACCGCATCAACCTCGCCACCCCGCTCGACGACGGCTCGCGGGTCTACGTCCCGACCCGGGGAGAGGCGACCGAGCCGGTCGTGGTCGCCCCCGAGCCGCCGCCCGGAGCGATGGCCGGCGCCGGGCCATCCGCCGGTGCTCCGCTCGACCTCAACTCGGCGACCGAGGCCCAGCTCGACGAGCTCCCCGGGATCGGGCCGTCGACCGCCGCGGCGATCGTCGCGCACCGCGACACCCACGGACCGTTCGCCTCGGTCGACCAGCTGGAGGAGGTCCGTGGGATCGGACCGGCCAAGCTGGAGCAGCTGCGCCCGCTCGTGGCGGTCCGGGGGTGAGCGACCGGGGGCTGCTCGCGTTCGCCGTGGCGCTGGCGGCTGCGGCGAGGGTGGCGTGGGACGTGCCGCTGCCGATGTTCGCCGTGGTCCTGGCGACGATCGCGATCGGGTGGGCGGCGCCTCGCGTGCCATCTGCCCCGGGCGGCGGTCGGCCGCGCTGGCTGCTGGGGGCCGGCCTGGCCGCTGCGGTGGTGCTGGGCGTCAGCTGGCGTGCGCACGACCAGGTCGGCGCCTTGTCCGAGGGGCCGACCGGGGAGGTGCGCGGTGCGGCGGTGCTGCGGTCGGATCCGGCTCGCGGGTTCGCCGGACAGCTGACCGCCGACGTGAGCCTCGGCGGGCGCCGCTACCTCCTCGAGGCGTCGGGCGCGGCGGGCTCGGAGCTGTCGGTCGCGACGGTCGGCACGACCGTCGAGGTGGACGGGAGGATCCGCCGCTTCACCGAGCCGGCCGACTGGCAGCTGGCCCGACACCTCGCCGGGCGGCTCCGGGCGCAGGCGGTGACCTGGGTGCGTGGTCCGGGTCCCCTGTGGACGCCCGCCGACCGCCTGCGCGGACTCCTCGCCGACGGCTCGGCGTCGATGGCGCCCACGTCCCGCTCGATCTTCGAGGGTCTCGTCCTGGGTGACGACCGCCGGCAGGACGACGTCACCCGCTACCGCTTCCGGGCCTCCGGCCTGTCGCACCTGCTGGTGGTCTCGGGCTCGAACGTGGCCTTCGTGCTGGCGGCGGTCCGCCCCCTCACGCTCCGGGTGCCGCTCCGCCTGCGGTGGGCGTCGATCGGCGTCATGCTGCTGCTCTTCGGGACCGTCGTGCGATGGGAGCCGTCCGTGCTGCGGGCCGTCGCCATGGCCGGCGCGGCGACGGTGGCGGATCGCATGGGTCGCCGCATCCTCGCCACCCGCACGCTCCTCGTCGCGGTGGTCGTGCTCCTGTGCGCCGATCCGCTGCTGATCCGCTCCGTGGGGTTCCAGCTCTCGGTCGCCGCGACCGCCGGCATCGCACTCGGCGCCGGGGCGGTGGCGGAACGGCTGCCGGGGCCCCGCCTGCTCGCCGAGCCGCTCGGCGTCGTGCTGGCCGCGCAGGCGGGGTGCGTGCCGCTGCTGGTCGGCTACTTCGGGCTGGTCCCGGCGGCGGGGCTGGTGACCAACCTCGTCGCCGTGCCGATCGCCGGGTGGGTGATGGTCTGGGGCGTCACGGCGGGGCTGGTGGCCGGCGTCCTCCCCGGATTGCCGGCGACGGTCCTGCATCTGCCCACCCGGGCGATGGTGTGGGCCCTGGATCGGATCGCCGCGGTCGGCGCGCACCCGGCGCTGCCCCGGTGGGACCTCGTGGCCGTCGTGCTCGTGGCGGTCGCCGTCGCCGTCGTCCTGGGGAGCGCCCGGATGCGGCGGGGAACCGCCTGGGTGCTCGCAGCGGTCCTCGTCGCCGGTGCCTGCACGTGGGCGGTCCGTCCGCCGCCCGTCGGCTCGGCAGCGCTCGGACGGGGCGCGCAGCTCGTCGTGGGCGCGGGAGGCGAGCGCATCCTGCTCGTGGGCGGCGCGGCCGGCATCCGTGCCGTCGCGGACGGACTCGAACGTCACCGCATCCGTCACCTCGACGCCGTCGTCGTCACGTCCCCCGGTCCCACGGCCGCCGGGGTGACCACGGCGCTCGCCTCGATGTGGCCCGTCGGCACCGTCGTCCGGCCCCCGACCGAGCCGCCGACCGCGGCCCCGGCAGCCGAGCCGGGCACCGGGGAGGGTTCCGTCCTGGCCGAGGGCGACCTGCGCATCGGGGCGGTCCGGCTGCACGTGCAGCGGGGGAGCGGACGCCCCGCGGCGGCCCGATGGGAGGTCCGGGTGGTGACGGTAGGGTGACCGCCGTGCTCCTGGAGCTGGGTCCCGACCACTCGTTCGACATCACCTACCGGTCCGTGGTGATGGGGATCCTGAACCGCACGCCGGACTCCTTCTACGACAAGGGCCGCTACTTCTCGTTCGACGACTTCCTCGCTCGAGCCGACTCGCTGGTGACCGAGGGCGCCGACTTCCTCGACGTCGGCGGCGTCAAGGCCGGCCCGGGGCCGGAGGTCGGGACCGAGGAGGAGCTCGACCGGGTCGTCCCCGCCATCGAGGCGTTGGTCGAGCGCTTCGACGTCCCCATCTCGGTCGACACCTGGAACCCGGTGGTCCTCGACACCGCCCTGACGGCCGGGGCGGTCGTGGGCAACGACATCAGCGGCTTCGCCCACCCGGACTACCTCCCGATCTGCGCCCGCCACCAGGCGGCAGTCGTCGCCACGCACATCCGGCTCGGGCCACGCGTGCCGGACCCGACGCCCGTGTACGACGACGTGCTCGTCGAGGTGCGGGCGTTCCTGGCGCAGCGGGCCGAGCAGGCGCTCGCCGCCGGGATCCCGTCGCAGCGGATCATGGTCGACGACGGCCTCGACCTCGGCAAGACCGAACCGCAGTCGCTGGAGCTGCTGCGCACCTCAGACCGGCTCGCGGCGCTGGGCTACCCGACGTTCCTGTCGGCCTCGAACAAGCGCTTCCTCGGTGACCTCGTCGGGACCGCGGTCGACGACCGGCACGACGCGACCCTGGCGGCCCACGCGCTGGGGATCGCGCTGGGCTGCCGGGTCCTGCGCAGCCACGACGTGAGCGGGTCGAGGCGGGTGGCCGACACGATGGCCGCCATCCTCGAAGCCCGCGCCGAACGGGCGGCGGCGGCCTGATGGGCGTGCCCGTCCACGTGCTGACCGGCGACGACCCGGTGCTCCTGAGCGAGGCCAGCTCCTCGCTGCTCCGTGAGCTCCTCGGCGACCGCAACGCCGACGGCGTCGTGGACGAGTTCTCGGGTGACGAGTACCAGCTCTCCTCCGCGGTGATGGCGGCGGCGACCGTGTCGATGTTCGGCGAGCGCATCGTGGTCGCCCGCAACGCAGGCCGGTTCTCGGGCGACGACCTGGCGCCGCTGCTCGCCTACCTGGAGGAGCCGAACCCCGACTCGACGCTCGTGGTCGTGTGGGAGCGGCCGGTCACCGCAGGTGCCAGCAAGAAGCCGTTCGCGAAGAAGCTGGCCGACGCCGTGAAGGCCGCCGGCGGTGTGGTGACCGCCACGTCGGCGCCCACCCAGGCGAAGCAGGTGTCGGCGTGGGTCCACGAGCGTCTGGCGGCCTCGGACCTGAAGTTCGCCCCCGCCACGGAGGCGAGGATCACCTCGCACCTCGGCGAGGAGATCAACCGCCTCGGCGCGCTGGTGGAGACGCTCGAGGCGTCGTTCGCCAAGGGCACCCGCATCGACCCCGACATGGTCGAGCCGTACCTGTCGACGGCGGGTGGTGTGCCGCCGTGGGACCTGACCGACGCGCTCAACAGCGGCGACGTGGCGAAGGCGGTCACCACGGCCCGTCGGATGATGCTGGGCGGTGGTCGCCATCCGCTCCAGCTGATGGCCACGCTCCAGAACCACTACGAGGCGATCCTCAAGCTCGACGGTACGGGCGTGCGCACCGAGTCGCAGGCGGCCGACCTGCTCGGGATGAAGCCGTTCCCGGCGAAGAAGATCCTGGGGGCGTCGCGGCGCCTCGGCGCCGACGGCGTGCGCCAGGCGATCCGCCTGCTCGCGAAGGCCGACGTCGACCTCAGGGGCTACACCGCCGTGCCGGCGGAAGCCACGCTCGAGGTGCTCGTCGGCCGGCTCGCCGCGCTCGCACGCGGCTGACGGCGAGAGGGGCTGCTCAGCCCTCGGCGGACTGCAGCGCCGCGAGGCGCTTCACCAGGCGCGACTTCTTGCGGGCTGCGGCGTTCTTGTGGATCACGCCCTTGGTGACGGCCCGGTCGATCTTGGAGATGGCGGCCTTGGTGGCGTCCTCGACGTTCTCGCCCGTGGTGGCGGCGGTCTCGGCGACCTTGACGCGCGTCTTCAGCTCGGAGCGCACGGCCTTGTTGCGGAGCCGAGCCTTCTCGTTGGTCCGGTTGCGCTTGATCTGGCTCTTGATGTTCGCCATGGCTG
>JAEZFI010000185.1 GCA_023437745.1 Actinomycetes bacterium | reverse complement strand
GCCGTAGTACGTGCCGCCCATCAGGACCCAGTTCCACCACGGAACCCCGGTGACGAACGCCAGGAAGGGCACCAGGTGGATCACCCAGATCGGGATCGTGCCCCACCAGTTGATGCGGCCGGGCCGCAGCTCGTCGGAGGTGGCGGGGAGGAGGGGGGTGTTCATGGCGCTCCGTCGGTGGGGCAGGGTCACCTCGACGGGACCACGTCTCGGACCCATCTTCGCGCCGATCGGAGCTCCCGCCCGTTCACGCCGTCGCTACGCTCTGGCCAGGTCGCCTCCCGTGCGACGCCGAGGACGTGACAGCGGTGGAACGCATCAACCATTGGATCGACGGCGCGGTCGTGCCGTCCGACTCGGGGCGTTCCGGCCCCGTCTACGACCCGGCCACCGGCCGGCAGACCGCCACGCTCGACCTGGGCACCGCGGCGGAGCTCGATTGGGCCGTGCGCAGCGCCACGGCCGCGGCGAGGTCGTGGGCCGAGACGAGCGTCGCCCGACGGACCCAGGTGCTGTTCGCCATGCGGCAGCTGGTCGACGCCCACCGCGACGACCTCGCCCGCGTGATCACCGCGCAGCACGGCAAGGTCCTCTCGGATGCGGCGGGCGAGGTGGCCCGGGGCCTGGAGTGCATCGAGTACGCCTGTGGCGTCGCGGAGCACCTCAAGGGGGCGTTCAGTGACCAGGCGTCCACGGGGATCGACGTCCACACGGTGCGCCGCCCCCTCGGCGTGGTCGCCGGGATCACTCCGTTCAACTTCCCCACCATGGTGCCCCTCTGGATGTGCCCGAACGCGATCGCGTGCGGCAACGCCTTCATCCTCAAGCCGTCGGAGAAGGACCCCGGCGCCTCGATGCTCCTCGCCGAGCTCTGGCAGCGCGCCGGCCTCCCCGACGGCGTCTTCTCGGTGGTGCACGGCGACAAGGAGGTGGTCGACGCGATCCTCGCCCACCCCGGCATCGCCGCCGTGTCGTTCGTCGGCTCCACGCCGATCGCCCGCTACGTCTACGAGACGGGCACCGCCGCCGGCAAGCGGGTCCAGGCCCTCGGCGGCGCCAAGAACCACATGGTGGTCCTCCCGGACGCCGACGTCGGGATGGCCGCCGATGCCGCGGTCAGCGCGGCGTTCGGCTCGGCGGGTGAGCGCTGCATGGCGGTCTCGGTGCTCGTGCCCGTGGGCGACGTGGCGCAGCCGCTCGTCGACGAGATCGCGAAGCGCTGCGCCGGCCTGACCGTCGGCCCGGGCACCGACCCCACCTCGGAGATGGGCCCGCTCGTCACCCGGGAGCACCGCGACGCCGTCGCCTCCTACCTCGGTCGGGACGACGGTGCCGAGCTGGTGGTCGACGGGCGGGAGGCGACGTTCGACGGCGACGGCTTCTTCCTCGGGGTGAGCGTGATCGATCACGTGACACCGGACATGGACTGCTACCGCGACGAGATCTTCGGCCCCGTCCTCGCCGTCGCCCGCGCGGCCACCTACGACGACGCCGTGGCGATGATCAACGCGAACCCGTACGGCAACGGGGTGGCGCTGTTCACCCGTGACGGCGGGGTCGCCCGCCAGTTCGCCCGTGACGTGCAGGTCGGGATGGTCGGCATCAACGTGCCCATCCCCGTGCCCGCCGCGCACCACAGCTTCGGGGGATGGAAGGCCTCGCTGTTCGGCGACCGCCACATGTACGGGCCCGAGGGCGTCGACTTCTACACACGCAGCCAGGCCATCACGACGCGCTGGCCCGACCCGGCGACCTCGGAGGTCGACCTCGGCTTCCCCCGCAGCCACTGACGGCCGTTCTGTCGCGTGAGGGGTGACGTGGGCGTCACGCCCTACGCGACAGAACGGGTGAGGGGTGAGGGGGGTCAGGCGGTGCCGGCGGCGATGAGGCCACCGACGCGGAGCAGGTGCTCCGAGGAGCCGCCGAGGAGCAGCTCCAGCTCCTTCGCCTTCGTGAAGTGGCGGGCCAGCGGGTAGTCGCGGTCCACGCCGACGCCGCCGTGGAGGTGGGCGGCGGCCAGCGTGAGTCGCTGACCCGCCCAGGCGCCCCAGTGCTTGGCCACCGAGACCTCCGCCGACGCGGCGAGCCCGTCCTCGAGGCGGGTGACGGCCTGCCACGTCGTGAGGCGGATGGCCTCGACGTCGATGTAGGAGTCGGCCGCCCGGTGCCCGACCGCCTGGAACATCGCGATCGGGACGTCGAACTGCTTGCGCTCCTTGGTGTACGCCGCCAGGAGGTCGAGCATCGCCTCCGCGTTGCCGAGCGCCACGGCGCACTGCAGTGCGACAGCCCGCTCGAACGCCCACTCGATGGCCTCCGGACCGGTGGCCAGCAGCGTGGCCGGCGCGTCGGTGAAGACGAGCGTCGCGTCGGGCGAACCGGCCGTCGTGAGGAGCGGCGTGACCTCGACCTCTGCTCCCACCGGGACGAGGAGGAGCGCCGGGGCGCCGTCGAGCAGCGCCGGGACGACGACCCCGTCGGCGATGGCCCCGGCCGGGACGCAGATCTTCTTGCCGGTGACCCGGTGGCCACCGTCGGCGGCGGTGGCCGTGGTCGAGAGCAGCTCGCGGTCCCGCGAGTCCTCGGTCCAGGCCGCGGTCAGCACCTTCGACCCGTCGGCCACGCCGGGCAGCCACTCGGCGGCGACGTCGTCGCTGCCGAACCGCGCGACGGGGAGCGCACCCAGCGCGAGGGTCTCGAACGCGGGGACGAGGGCCCCGGCCTTGCCGGTCGCCTGCAGCACGCGGGCGAGCTCGACGAGGCCGAGCCCGGCGCCGCCCGCCGACTCCGGGAGCGCGATGCCGAGCACGCCGGCGTTGGCCAGCTCGGCCCAGGTGTCGCGGTCGAACCGCGGGCCCTCGGCCTTCTCGATCTCGCGGAGCCGCTCGTGCGTGGAGCGCCCGGCGAGGATCTGGGTGGTCAGGTCGCCGACGGCGTCCTGCTCTTCGGTGAATGCGAAATCCATGGTGTCCCTCTCGTCTCAGCCGCGGAGCGCCCGGGGCAGCCCGAGCCCGAACATGGCGATGAGATCACGCTGGATCTCGTTGGTCCCGCCGCCGAAGGTGAGGATCACCAGGCTGCGGTAGTTCATC
>JAEZFI010000108.1 GCA_023437745.1 Actinomycetes bacterium | reverse complement strand
GTGCTGGCGGCGGCGCCGCTCGCCGCGTGCAGCGGCGACGCCCCGGGGGCGGCGGCCACGACCACGACGCCCGGGGGCGCCGAGACCACGACGACCACGGCGCATCCTGCGGGCACCACGCTCGACTGCACGATCAGCGGGACGTTCTCGCCGCCCGACGTGCCGCCCATCGTGTGGGCCGACGTGCCGGGCACCGTCACGATCGAGGCGACGACGGGCGGACCGCCGGCCTTCTACCAGTTCGCCGACAACCAGTTGCGGGCCACCGCCTACAGCCCCGACGGCGACATCCCGGCCACGTTCGTCGCGCAGCTCGGTGGCGTGACCTACCAGTCGCCGCTGGACTCGGACACCGGCATCGAGGTGGACGAGGGCGGCAGCGGGGGCACGGTGGCCGTCGAGCTGACCACCACCGACGGCGTGGTGGCGCCGGTGGACGTGGCCTTCCGCTGCTCGGCGAGCTGACGCTCGTCGAGCTCGGTGCGGGGTGATCGGGCGGTCTCGTCGACCAGGTCGACCACCGGCAGGTCCCGACTCCCGCCGATGCCGAGCGACGCCATCCGCCGCGCCGACGGGAGCAGCCGGGCGTCGAGGGAGCCGACGGCGTCGTTGTACGCCTTGACCGATGCGGACAGCGCCCGCCCCGTCCGCGTGAAGTGGTCGAGGAACAGGGACAGCCGCTGGTAGAGCTCCTCCCCCGCCGCCCGGATGTCCTCGGCGGCCTCGGCGACCCGGTGCTCCTTCCACAGCGCCGCGACGGTGTGCAACAGGCCGTTCACGGTCGACGGCGTGACCAGCACGATCCGGTGCTGGCGCACGACCTCGAGGATCGCCGGCCGGTGCTCGATCGCCAGGTCGAGCAGGTGCTCCTTGGGCAGGAACATCGCCACCAGCTCGACCGGCCCGCCCACGAGCTCGGCGTAGTCACGCCGCGCGAGCGCCAGCACGTGGTCGTGCACCGCCTTGGCGTGCTCGCGGAGCAACCGCTGCTCGAGCTGGCGGTCGTCGGTCGCGCAGGCGTCGAGGTAGCGGTCGAGCGGGACCTTCGAGTCGATGACCACGTGCACACCGTCGGGCAGGTGCACCACCACGTCGGGTCGGCCGGTGCCCTCGCCCGACCACGCACCGGACTGCTCCACGAAGTCGACGCCCGGACGCAACCCGGCTGCCTCGAGGCATCGCCGGAGCTGGACCTCACCCCAGCGCCCGCGGATGGACGAGCCGCGGAGCGCGCCCGCCAGCGACCGCGCCTCGGTCCGCGTGGCCTCGGCGACCGACGCGAGCTCCTCGACGGACCGGCGGAGGGTCGACGAGTCGGCGACGCGCTCCCGCTCGACCCGCTCCACCGTGGTGCCCAGCTCGGTCAGGCGCTGGCGCACGGCCTCGCCGTGGTGCTGCCAGCGCGCCTCGGCCGTGGACTCGAGACGCGCGTAGCGCTGCTCGGCCAACGCCACGAGCTGCTCCGACGCCTGGGCCATGGTCCGTGCCGACATGGCCTGGAGCGCCTCGACCGCCTGCCGGTCGGGCGCGACCCGGCCCCGGGCGAGTGCCCACCCGAGCGCACCGGCGAGCGCCACGGACACGAGCCAGACCACGTACTGCACGACGCCTCCTCGATCGACCGCCGGCGGCTCCGGCGTCGAACCGAACGCTACGGAGGGGGTGTGACAGCCTCGATGGGCGGGCCCGGGGTGCGGCCTCAGCTGCTGCAGGTGGCGTTCGGCGTGGTGGGCCAGGGCTCGTTGCAGAGCTTCCAGTCGTCGACGGACATCAGACGGCCCGGCTGGCTGGCGGCGCCCGCAGCGTCGCTGTCCACCACCGTGACCACCGCCGAGCCGCGCAGGCGACCGTCGATGCGGGCCCGGACCAGGACCGTCCGCTCGGACGACCGCATGTCCGGGGCGGCGATCACCCCGATGCTGGGGTTCCCCGAGGTGGGCCAGCTGGCCAGCGCGCGGGCGACGAGGCCACCGGCGAAGATGGGCGACAGGGAGGCGCCGCCCTGCCAGTTGACCTCGACCTCGGACCGGGGAGCGTGGACGGGCCCGAAGAACCAGATCGCGTTGCCCGGCGTGCCGTTGGGTGGGGTGGTGTTGACGAGCGTGGACAGCGCGGACGGCGCCGACGGCTGGTTGATGACGGCCTCGAGCCACACGTAGTCGATGCTGAACTCCATGCCGTGGCACGGGTAGTAGGTGCCGAACCACCAGAAGTCGCAGAAGCCCTCGTTGCGCTTCCTCAGCTGCGGGATCACCGTGACGGTGGCGCCGTCCAGCTGCGTGGCGTCGGTCAGCCCCTGCGCCCGGCAGGGGTCGAGGTTGAACGCGTACAGCCCGCGGGCCACGTCCGACTGGTAGAGCAGGCACGACCGCCCGTCGAAGTCCAGCCGCACCGCGGTGGCCGAGCAGTCGAGGCCGATCGCCCCCGTCGGGCACAGCAGCGGCTCGTTCGGCGACGACACGTAGGCGTTGGGCACGCCGCGGATCATCAGGCGGAGGTTCGACGCGTCGCCACCCAGCGCCGGCTCGTCGGGGTTGGTGAAGCCGGTGAAGGTGATCGACGGGTTGCACGCGAGGACGCCCGCGCCGCACGCGACGGTGGCGGAGCGCCGCTGTGCCGCAGCTGCCCCTTCCGATCCGTCGTAGCGGGCGCCGTAGGGCGGGTTCGGGAAGGCGGGCTCGACCGGAGCCGCCGAGGTGGCCGTCGCGTCGTTCGGGTTGGTGAAGGCCGGATTGCCGTTGACCACCGCGCTGGTCGCGGCGACCGGCTCCCCGGCCCACCGCAGCTGGTCCCCCAGCGTCTGCTGCTCGATCATCACGCGCTGGCTGCCGTCGGGGGTGCGCGTGCCGCACATCGCGACCAGCCCCTGCTTGTGGCGCAGTGTGCTGCGTCCCGACAGGGTGACGGTGACGCCGCCGCCCGTGGTGTTGCAGGCGTTCGGGAACTGCGCGGCCGTGGCCGGCCCGGCGGCGGGGTCCCAACCCCGGGGGGCACCGAACACCCAGTTCGCGTTGGGGTTGTCGAAGACGAGCGCGCCGCGGTCGAGGCCCACGCCCACCGAGACGTCGAAGTAGTAGTCACCCGGCGTGAACCAGAACGTCGACGCGGTCGGGCACGAGCTGCCGTTGAACCAGCGGTTCAGCGTCTCGGTGGCCACCCGGTCGTAGTGGCCCGGGGCGAGCGTCACGACGGCACCGGCGGGGCACGTGGCGGGCACCACCTGCGGCGCGGGGAGGGTCGACCAGTTCCGGGGCGGCGCGACGGCGGCGTAGGGATCGGCCATGGCCGGGTCCGCCGCGTTCCCGCACTGCATCGGCGACGCGTGCACCTGCATCTGCGGTTGGGGGACCAGGGGGAACGCGGGGTCGAGGATGCCGCAGTTCGGGGTGAGCGGGATCCAGCTGCCGAACCAGTCGATGCCGGCGCCGCCACCGATGCCCAGCTGCCCCTGCGCGTACCTGCCCCTCACCCGGAGCGCCGGCGACCCCACCTGGTTGTAGGCGGCCGTCCATTGGCGCACCGCGACGTCGCCCACGACCTGGAGCGGCTGGCCGCCGACGTGGACGAGCCCGGGTGCCGAGGAGCGCAGGGAGTTGTCGAACTGGAGGAGCGCGTCGGTGTTCAGCCCGTTCTCGATGCCGATGCGTGCGAGCGCGGTGACGGGGCCCGTGTAGCCGCCGCCCAGGGTCAGGGCCCGCCCCGTCGAGGAGGGGTACGGCGGTGTGGAGCCCGCGGGTGGCAGCGGTGTGCACTCGACCTCGACGCGATGGCCGTCGATGACGACGGACGGATCGCCCGCCGCGCCCACCGGATCGCAGGGCTGGCCCAACACGCCCATCGAGCCGTCGGACATGCGGACCTGGTTCACCGCCGCTTCGAGCGCGCCGTCGACCGCCCGCTGCACGGCGCCGACGTCCCGCGCCAACGCCTTCACCCGCATGTCGGAGAGGAGCAGGCTGAGCAGCGCCACCACGATGATGCTGAACGTGCCGATGGCGGCCAGGACCGCCATGAGCGCGAAGCCGCCGTCGTCGTGACGGTGGCGCCGCCGAGCGGCGCGGACCAGCCCGCTCATCGCGCGGGTCCCGCTCGGCGCACGGCCGAGACCGTGGCGGGCACGTCGAGTCGCCCGCGATACGTCATCGAGACCTGGCCGCACACGTCGTCGGTGAGCGGTGCTCGGGGCGTGCACGTCACGAGGTCGGCCCAGCCCCCCGCCGTGGCCGGCCGCCGCACCCACTCGGACAGCTCCACGTCGTTGGCCATCGCGCCCGAGGCCACGTCGCAGAGTCGCCGGTGGAGCGCGCCCGTGGTGCCGTCCGCCGACGGCTCGACGGCGTACACCACCCGGTTGCTGGCGGTGTGGGAGAACGTCGCCGAGAGGACCACGACCGACGTGCCGGCGGCCGGGCCGCAGTCGACGCCGCCGGTGGCGACGGCCGACGAGGAGACGATGTCCCGTGGGAGGTACATCGAGACGAAGTTGGTGGCGTTGTCGTCGTGGGACTGGCGGGTGACCCGGGCCTGCTCGCGGTAGCCGAGCGACATCCACATCAGGAGCGGCACCGCGATCATCGTCGCGATCGCCAGGCCCAGGAGGACCTCGGTGAGCGTGAACCCGCCCTGCGGGGTCGGTCGCCGGGGGATCACGTCGTCCGCTCCGGGTTGCGCAGCACGACCTCGCCCCGGGCGACGGCGTCGCCGACCGTGACCGCGATCGTCACCAGCTGGGAGCCGCCGTCCGGCGGACACGTCGTCCCGAAGCTCCGAGCAGTGGTGCTCCAGTAGCGAATCCCCCGGATCTCGACCGCCATCGGCCGGCCGCCGGCCGTCCGCCGTCCGGCGAACGGCGCCTGCATCGCCGCCACGGTGCTGCACGGGACGTACGCTCTCGACTTCAGCTCCTCGGCGACGTTCGCGAGGGACGTCACGGCATCCACGTCGTGCTCGTTGCGCGACGAGGTCCGCATGGTGAGCAGGAGACCCGCAGCGAGCCCGCCGAACACGATGGCGAGGAGCGCGAGCGCCACCAGGTTCTCGACAAGGCTGAAGCCGCCCTGCCCTCGGGGGGCGCGGGGGGTCGTCCTGTTCACCTGTGCTCGGTTCCGAGTCACCTCGCGCTCGCCCGTCTACTCCGCCGTGAAGACCTTCCGACTCCATCCGCGGCGGACCTCACCACGGAAGACGATCTGATCACCGCCGGCCGACAGAGTCTCGCCCGTTTTCTGAACGTCAGTCAACGGGGAGGCCTGCCCCTTCTCCGGGCGTTCGTGCGGCCGGGCCGACGGTTCCCATTGCGCTTCGGGCGACCCTGCAGCACCCGGCGTGGCGCCCCGCAGAGCGCCACCAGGGCCTCCATCTCCTCCGCCGTGAGCTCGCGCAGCGTGACCCGACCGATCAACGCGGGGCTGCGCTCCAGGACGGTGCCACGCCGGGCCTCGTGCACCGGGAACGGCGGCGCGAGCTGCTCGATGGGATCGAGGACCAGGGAGCGCCCACCGGGCTCGCCCCGCACCTCGGCGACCCGGCAGAAGCCGACGAGGGAGCGATCGTCGGTCTGGTGGCACGCGACCACGTCGCCGACTGCCATCCGCTCGTCGAGGGCACGGTGGACCTCGGGCGCCAGCGACGCCGCGTGCCCCGGCCACTCGACCGGGCCGCCCGCCTCGAACAGGTCAGCCAGCCAGTCCCCGCGTGCGCCCACCGCGTTGGGACGCCGATTGCACTTGTACAGCCAGTAGCGCATGTCGCTCCGCCTTCATCGAGCCCGGACACATGGGCGCCGGGCACGTCGTGAGGGGGAAGCAGCACACAACCTAGAGGAGGGGTGCGACACCACCGATCGGCACGGATTCCATGGTCCAGTGGGGTCGCGGCAACGGATCACCTTGAACGCGGAGCCGTTGGAGACGAAAGTTGGAAGGTGTCCACCATCGACGCGATCGACGAGGAGATCATCCGACAGCTCCAGGTCGACGGTCGGCGCCCCTACACGCAGCTCGCGAAGGTCGTCGGCCTCTCCGAGGCGGCCGTCCGCCAGCGCGTGCAGCGCCTCCTCGACCAGGGCGTCATGCAGGTCGTCGCCGTCACCGATCCGATCTCGCTGGGCCTCCGCCGCCAGGCCATGGTGGGCATCCGGGTGCAGGGCGACGTCCGCCGCGTCGCCGACGCGCTCGCCGCGCTCGACGAGGTCGTGTACGTGGTGCTGACCGCGGGCAGCGTCGACCTCATCGCCGAGGTGATCGTCCCGCACGACGAGGCACTCCTCGAGGTCCTCAACGACAAGATCCGCAAGGTCCCGGGCGTCATCGGCACCGAGACCTCGATCTACCTCTCCCTCCGCAAGCAGACCTACCAATGGGGTACACGATGACGGAACGGTCGTCCCACCAACCGGCCTCCACCGAGCGGCTCGAGCAGCTCGCCTCCCGCCACCTCTGGATGCACTTCACCCGGATGGGCGGCTACGCGAACGGCGAGCCGCTGCCGATCATCGACCGCGGCGAGGGGTGCTACCTCTGGGACCACTCGGGCAAGCGCTACCTCGACTCGCTGTCGGGGCTCTTCACGGTGCAGGTGGGCCACGGGCGGCAGGAGCTGGCCGACGTCGCAGCGCAGCAGGGCGGCGAGCTGGGCTACTTCCCGATCTGGAGCTACGCGCACCCACCGGCGATCGAGCTCGCGGCGCGCCTCGCCGAGCTCTCCCCCGGCGACCTGAACCGCGTGTTCTTCACCGTGTCGGGGTCCGAGGCCGTCGAGTCGGCGTGGAAGCTGGCGCGCCAGTACTTCCAGCTGCAGGGGAAGCCCAAGAAGTACAAGGTGATCTCGCGCCAGACCGCGTACCACGGCACGACGCTGGGCGCGCTCGCCCTCACCTCCGTGCCCGCCATGCGCGCGCCCTTCGAACCGCTGCCCGCAGGCGCTCGCAAGGTGCCGAACACCAACCGCTACCGACCGTGGATCGAGGGGCTCACCGAGGAGGCCTTCGCCCTGGCGACCGCCGACCAGGTGGCGCGGACGATCGAGATGGAGGGCCCGGACTCCGTCGCCGCCGTGATCATGGAGCCCCTGCAGAACGCCGGCGGATGCCTCACCCCGCCGCCCGGCTACTTCCAGCGGATCCGCGCGATCTGCGATCACTACGACGTGCTCATGGTGAGCGACGAGGTCATCTGCGCGTACGGCCGCCTCGGCACGATGTTCGGCTGCGAGCGCTACGACTACGTCCCCGACATGATCACCACCGCGAAGGGGTTGACGTCGGGCTACTCCCCCCTCGGCGCCGTGCTCGTCAGCGACCGCATCTTCGAGCCGTTCGGGAAGGACAAGAACTCGTTCGCGCACGGCATCACGTTCGGCGGGCATCCCGTGTCCTGTGCCGTCGGCCTCGCGAACCTCGAGCTGTTCGACAAGGAGGACATCCTCGCCAACGTCCGAGTTAACGAAGGCGCCTTCGGCTCGATGCTCCAGTCGGTGGCCGACGACTGCGCCATCGTGGGTGACATCCGGGGCGACGGCTACTTCTGGGCGATGGAGCTGGTGAAGGACAAGGCGACCAAGGCCGAGTTCGGGCGTGACGAGTGCGAGTCGCTCATCCGTGGGTTCCTCTCGCCTCGCCTGTTCGAGGAGGGACTCATCTGCCGGGCCGACGATCGCGGCGACCCGGTGCTGCAGTTCTCCCCGCCGCTGATCGCCGGCCCCGAGGAGTTCGCCGAGATCGAGCGGATCCTCCGCCTGGTGCTCTCCGAGGCGACCGATCGGATCTCGAGGTGACATGACGACGGTCGGGGTTCCCACCGAGATCAAGAACAACGAGTACCGCGTCGCCATCACACCCGACGGGGTGGCCGAGCTGGTCCACCACGGTGTCGAGGTGCTCGTGCAGGCGGGCGCGGGCACCGGCGCCGAGATCGGTGACGCGGAGTACGCCGACGTCGGGGCGACGCTGGTCGAGGATCCGGCCGACGTGTGGGCGCGGGCCGACATCGTGTGCAAGGTGAAGGAGCCCCAGGCGTCCGAGGTGGTCCACTTCCGCGACGACCTGACGATCTTCACCTACCTCCACCTCGCGGCGTACCCCGAGGTCGCCAGGAGCCTCCTCGACGCGGGCGTCACGGGCGTCGCGTACGAGACGGTCCAGACGGCGTCGGGTGCGCTGCCGCTCCTCGCCCCGATGAGCGAGGTCGCCGGGCGGATGGCGACGCAGATCGGCGCGCATCACCTGCAACGTGAGCACGGCGGGCGCGGCGTCCTGCTGGGCGGTGCACCTGGCGTCCGTCCCGGGAGGGTCGTCGTGATCGGCGCCGGCAACGTCGGGTGGAACGCGGCGTGGATCGCAGCGGGCATGGAGGCGGAGGTCCAGCTCTTCGACCGCGACCTCGACCGCCTGCGCTTCGTCGACCAGATCCACCGCGGCCGCATCCTGACCCTCGCCTCGAACCGCGGCGCGGTCGCCCGGGCCGTCGCCCAGGCCGACCTGGTGATCGGCGCCGTGCTCGTGGCCGGCGGCCGGGCGCCCACCGTCGTGAGCGAGGACATGGTGGCGTCGATGCAACCTCGGTCGGTGATCGTGGACGTCGCCGTCGACCAGGGAGGCTGCGTCGCCACCACCCGGGAGACCACGCACGACGACCCGACCTACACGGTGCACGACGTGATCCACTACGCGGTCGGCAACATCCCCGGCGCCGTGCCGCACACGTCGACGTTCGCCCTCACCAACGTGACGCTGCCCTACCTGATGGAGCTGGCCACCGCGGCGAGCCCCGTCGACGCGTGCCGGGCGAACCCGGCGCTCGGCCTCGGCGTCAACACCTACAAGGGCGCCGTGACCCACGCGGCCGTCGCGGAGGCGCTGGACACCGAGCACGTCCCCCTCGGCTGAAGGCTCCGAGCGTTCCGGGTCGACTGAACCGCGCCCGGCGCGGTGTCCGTTCTCGGGACATCGTTGACAGTTGATGTCGCGCAACATCGTTGACACCTGATGGCTGTTGCCTCCGATTGGAGGTCATGGCGAGAGAGGTGATCCCGATGTCGGTGAAGGCAACT
>JAEZFI010000105.1 GCA_023437745.1 Actinomycetes bacterium | reverse complement strand
AGTTGCCTTCACCGACATCGGGATCACCTCTCTCGCCATGACCTCCAATCGGAGGCAACAGCCATCAGGTGTCAACGATGTTGCGCGACATCAACTGTCAACGATGTCCCGAGAACGGACACCGCGCTGGGCGCGGTTCCGTCGACCCAGAACGGTGCGGAGGGCAGTGAATGCCGCGCTTCGTGAGGTTTTCCCTCAAGACAGCCACGCTGTGCGTCGATGTGGGTTGAACACGAGCTGGGCACACCCCGGGTCGGCCCCCCGCCGGCCCCTGCACTTCGGCCTCCTGGAGCCCCCAGGAGGTGGTCGGCTGGCGTCCCGGAAAAAATTCCTCAAGTTCCTCCTCCCGCGCGCCGATGACTCTGAGCGAGGTTGGCGAGCACGGGCGAGTGCCGGTGCGAACAGGCGAGAGCCACGGAGAGGGATTCCAGTGTCCAAGCAGAACGCACACATCCAGAAGCTGATCGAGGATCACCTTCCGCTGGTGAACCACGTGGTGTTCCAGGTGGCCATCCACTTCCCCCGCCACGTGGAGCGCGAGGAGCTGGCCCGTGCCGGTGCGCTCGGGCTCGTCGAGGCGGCCCGCCGCTATGACGAGGCCAAGGGCGTCCCGTTCCAGCGGTTCGCCGCCCAGCGCATCCGGGGTGCGATCCTCGATGCGGTCCGTGCCGCCGACTGGGCGCCCCGCTCGGTCCGGGCGCTGTCCCGCCGTCTGGACTCGGTCGAGCAGCGCCTCGCCAACCAGCTCGGCCGGGTGCCGTCGATGGGCGAGATGGCCGAGGCCCTCGACGTGTCGAAGGAGGAGCTGCACCGCCTCCAGGACCGCCTGTTCCGCTCCGTCGTCCTGGCGTTCGAGCACCTGGTCACCGACGCCCCCGACGAGGAGCTCACCCTCGTGGACGTCCTCGCCGACCCGTCGGTCATCGAGCCCTCCCAGGAGCTGGAGGAGCGCGAGCTCCACAGCTACCTCCGCGACGCGATCGCCCTGCTGCCCGAGCGCCAGCGGCTCGTGATCGTCGGCTACTTCCTCCAGGAGCGGACCAGCCAGGAGCTCGCCCGCTTCCTCGGCGTCACCGAGAGTCGGGTGAGCCAGATGCGCACCGAGGCCCTCGAGGCCCTCAAGCTCGGCATCCAGGCCCAGTACGCGCAGCGGGACGCCGACGAGGCCCCCGTCGGGCGCTCGGCCAAGCGGCGTGCCAACTACGCCGACGCCATCGGGGCCCGCCACGACTGGACGGATCGCATCGAGGGCGGCTTCAGCCTCGAGGACGACGGCCTCGTCGAGCGCCTCATGTCCGCGGCCCTCTGAGGGCCGGCGGACGGGGGCTCAGCCCCAGAGCGCAGCCCGCAGCGCGGCGATGGCCGTGGCCTCGTACGCCCGGGCGGACGGCAGGAGGCGGGTGAACGCGAAGGTCGCGTGCACGTGCCCCGGCAGGATCTGGTGGTGCACGGTGACGCCGGCGTCGGCCAGGTGGCGGGCGTAGGACGTCCCGTCGTCGCGGAGCTTGTCGAACTGCGCGCTCATGATCCACGCCTCGGGGAGACCGGACAGGTCGGGGGCGAGCAGGGGCGACGCGTACGGGTCGGTCGCCTGCGAGGTGTCGGCCAGGTAGTGGTCCCGGTACTCCACGATGCGGTCGGCATCGAGGAGGTACCCGTCGGGTACCTCCCGGAACGACGGCTGGGACAGCGTCAGGTCGGTGGCCGGGACGTCCAGCCACTGGTAGCGGAGCTCCGGGCCGCTGCGGTCCCGGGCCATCAGGCAGACCACGGCGGCGAGGTTCGCCCCGGCGGACTCGCCGCTGACCGACACCCGTGACGCGTCGAGACCGAGACGGTCCGCCTGTTCCACCAGCCAGCACAGCGCGGCGTAGGCGTCCTCGGGTGCGGTGGGGAAGTGGTGCTCGGGGGCCATCCGGTAGTCGACGGAAGCGACGACGCAGTCGGCCCCGGCGGCGATCGAGCGGCAGCGGGGATCCCGCTCGTCGAGCGTCCCCACGCACCACCCACCGCCGTGCAGGAACACGTGGAGGGGATGCGGCCCGGGCGTGTCGGGGCGGTACAGGCGGACGGTGATCCGTCCGCCGTCGACGGGGACGAGCAGGTCCTGTTGGGGGACGGCCGGACCGGGTGCCAGGACCAGCCAGCCGAGGCGGCGGGCCTCGGCGGCCGAGTCGATGCGGCGCTGCACCATGGTGCCGCCGTCCGGGGAGCGGTCGAGCGCGTTCGCGATCCTCACGATCCACTGGACGCGGGGCTCGAGCGTCATCGACCGGCCCGGAACCTCAGGCTGTCGATGAAGGCGTCCCACAGCGCCGCGTCACCGAACCGCTCCAGCTCCGCCCCCGGGATCCGCCCCCAGCAGGCGAGCAGCAGCCGGTCCCGCTCGCTCCGGACGGCCACGTCACCCTTGTGGTGCCCTTGCTCCCAGGTCAGCTCGTCGCCGAGGCGAACCAGCCACTCGCCGTCGCCGTCGGTGCCGTGCAGGTGGATCGTCCCCCGCAGCCCTGCCGGCGGGCGGTAGCCGCGGAGGGGCTGGATCTCGAGCCACTCGCTGATCCCGTCGGCGGCCAGGTCGCCGTCGAGGTGGGCGGGTCGACCGGCCGCGAGCTCGGCGTCCCAGCGGTGCACGGCGGTCTCGTGCGTCTGACGCCGGAGCCACCACCGCACGTCGGTGGGTCCGGCCCAGCCCACGCACGGCTGGTCGGGACCCCGTGCCTCGAGGTCGGCGATCAAGCGGTCCAGGCCCTCGACGAGCCATCCCACCACGGCCTCGCCCGCCGGTGGCTTCTCGGTGGCGGGCGGCGGCTCGGATCCCGGCGCCGTCGCCACCATCCGCCCGGCCATGCGGTGCACCAGGCCGAGGTGGCCCAGCAGATGGTGGAGGTCCCAGCCCGGGCAGCCCGCGACGTCGGCGGTGAGCTCTGCGCCGGCGAGCGCCGCGAGCGCGTCGCGGTCCTCGCCGAGGTGGCCGAGCAGGGTCGTGTCGTCCACTCAGCGATCCGCCAGGAGCTCCAGCACCGTCTCGTGCAGGTGGCCGTTGGTGGCGACGAAGTTCGGGACCTCGAGGGCATCCGTGCCGTCGATCGAGGTGCAGCGCCCGCCCGCCTCCGGGATGATCACCCGGCACGGAGCGATGTCCCAGACGTTGATCTCCGGGTCGACCATCGCCTCGGCCCTCCCCGACGCCACCAGGGCGTACCCGAAGCCGTCGCCCCACGTGCGCAGCATCATCCCGGAGGCGTGCACGCGGCCGAGCATGTCGGCGTCCCAGTGGTCGAAGCCGGAGCTGGTGAGGAGCGCGCCCTTCGTCTCGGTGCGGGTGTTCACGTGGCACGGTGCGTCGTTCAGCGTGGCGCCGAGACCCCGGCCTGCGGCGCAGATCTCGCCGATGGCGGGGATGTTGATGATCCCGACGGACGGACCCCACTCGTCCTCCACGTACAGGAGGTTGCAGTAGAGCCCCACACCGTGGGTGAAGGTCGAGGTGCCGTCGATCGGGTCGATGACCCAGCGGCGGCCGCTGGTCCCCTCGAAGTCCTCCTCCTCCTCGCCGATGACCGTGTCGTCGGGGTAGAGCGCGTGGATGCGCTCCCGGATCAGGCGCTCGGCGCCGCGGTCGGCGGCGGTGACGGGTGAGCCGTCGGACTTGTGCTCGATGTCGAGCTCGACGTCGCGGAAGTGGCGGAGTGTGAAGCGCCCGGCCTCGAGGCAGATCTCGGTGGCCGCGGCGAGCAGCATCGGGTCGGTGGGGGGAGCTGGCACCGGCCCATTCTGCGTCACTCCGCGCGCTGCGGCCTCAATGAGCGAGGGGGTCGGGCCGAAGGAGAGTCATGGCACACACCGCGCCCATCGAGCTCACCGTCCCGTGCGAGGCGTGCGGTCCTGTCGGACTGCCGCTCGACGAGGTGGTGCTGTGGCTGTCGGATGACGAGCAGCAGTCCTGGTTGAGCGTCACCTGCCCGGCCTGCGGGGCTCGGTTCGTCCACCACACGGCGCCGGGCGAGCACCTGCTGCTGCTGGCCTGCGACGTGCCGGTGCGCCGCTGGGAGCCGCCGGTCGAGCGGATCGAGGACGGCGCCGAGACCAGCCCGATCACGCACGACGAGCTGGCGGCGTTCGCCGCCGCCCTGTCGAGCGTCGACGCCGTGGCGGAGCAGCTCCCTCCGTTCTCCTGACGGCGCGATACCCGAGTTGTTTGGTCGGGAATCACCGCTAGGCTGTGGACGACCCGAAAGGACCGTCCCATGCGAGGGCTCTTCACCTTCCCCGACAGCGTCAACGAGTACGCCGCCCGCTTCGTCGCCGGCGGCGTGGTGATCCTGTGCGCCACGACCCTGGCCACGGGGTGGTGGTGGTTGCTCGTGCCCCTCGCCTACGGCTTCCTCGCCCGCGTCGCCTCGGGCCCCCGCTTCAGCCCCCTCGCGATCGTCGTCACCCGTGGCATCGTGCCGCGCCTGCCGCTGGAGCCCCGTCCCACACCTGGCGCCCCCAAGCGCTTCGCCCAGGGGATCGGCGCCACGCTCGCCGTCGCCGCGCTCGTCTCGTGGGCCTTCGGGGCGACCACGCTCGCCGGGGTCTTCGTGGCCTTCATCCTCGTCGCGGCGTCGCTCGAGTCGATGCTGGGCTACTGCCTCGGCTGCGCGATCTTCGCCCAGCTGATGCGCCGGGGTGTCATCCCGCAGTCGGTGTGCGAGGAGTGCGCCGACATCAGCCGACGCATCGGCGCAGCGGCCTGAGCCGGGCCGGGCGTCCGCCCGGTCGCTCCCACGAGAACTCGTGACCCGGTGGGTACGCTCGACCACGTGGGACCCCTCGTGGAGCGGATGGCCGGCTTCGGGACGACGATCTTCGCCGAGATGACGGCGCTCGCCGCCGAGACCGGTGCCATCAACCTGGGCCAGGGCTTCCCCGACACCGACGGCGCCCCCGAGATCGTCGAGGCGGCGATCGCTGCCATCCGGGCCGGGCACAACCAGTACCCGCCGGCGGCCGGCATCCCGCAGCTCCGCCACGCCATCGCCGACCACCAGCAGCGGCGCTACGGCCTCACGCCCGACCCCGATCGGGAGGTCCTGGTCACCACCGGCGCGACCGAGGCGATCGCCGCGTCGCTCATGGCGCTGGCGGGCCCCGGCGACGAGGTCGTCGCCTTCGAACCGTTCTACGACTCCTACGCGGCGTCGATCGCCCTGAGTGGAGCGACGCGGAAGGCGGTCACGCTGCGGGGCCCCGACTTCTCGTTCGATCCCGAGGAGCTGCGGGCCGCCATCACGCCGGCGACCAGGGCCATCCTCGTCAACACGCCGCACAACCCCACCGGGAAGGTGTTCTCCCGCTCGGAGTTGGAGGTGATCGCACGGGTCTGCGTCGAGCACGACCTGGTGGCGATCTCGGACGAGGTGTACGAGCACCTGGTGTTCGACGGCGAGCACATCCCCCTCGCCACGCTCCCCGGGATGGCCGAGCGGACGCTCACCATCTCGTCCGCGGGGAAGTCGTTCTCGTTCACCGGATGGAAGATCGGGTGGGTGAGCGGCCCCGCGCCGCTGGTCGACGCCGCCCGCACGGTGAAGCAGTACCTCAGCTACGTCAGCGGGGCGCCGTTCCAGCACGCGGTCACCGTCGCGCTCGGGATGGGCGACGCGATCACCGACGAGCTGGCGAGGTCGCTGCGGTCCAAGCGGGATCGGATCGCCGCCGGGCTCACGGCGGCGGGCTTCGAGGTGTCCGTGCCGGCCGGGACGTACTTCATCTGCGCCGACATCCGGCCGGTCGGCGGCACGGACGGCCTGGAGTTCTGCCGGCGCCTGCCGCAGATGGCCGGCGTCGTCGCCGTGCCCACCCAGGTCTTCTACGACGATCCCGAGGCCGGCCGCCACCTGATCCGCTTCGCCTTCTGCAAGCGCGACGAGGTGATCGACGAGGCGTGCGAGCGGCTGGCCGACATGAAGGTGTCGCGGTGAGGGTCGTCGGGTTGCAGCACGACATCGTCTGGGAGGACGCCGAGGCGACGCAGGCCGCGCTGGCACCACGGATCGCCGCGGTGGCCGAGGCCGGCGCGGACCTCGTGGTGCTGACCGAGATGTTCGCCACCGGCTTCGCCATCGAGGCGGGACGGATCGCGCAGGAGGTCGGCGGCACCAGCGAGCGGTTCCTCATCGACCAGGCGGCCCAGCACCGGGTGACGCTCATCGGGTCGATCGCCCAGTTCGGGGACGACGGCCGGGCGCGCAACGTGTGCGTGGTGGCGTCCCCCACAGGGGTCGCCGCCCGGTACGCCAAGATCCACCCGTTCCGCTACGGCGGCGAGCACCTCCACTACGCGCCCGGTCACGGTGTCGTCACCGTCGGCGTCGGTGGCATGAGGGTGACGCCGCTCGTCTGCTACGACCTCCGCTTCGCCCCGGAGTTCTGGGAGGCGGCGCCCACGACGGATTGCTACGTGGTGGTGGCGAACTGGCCGCAGGCACGCCGCGAGCACTGGATGGCACTGTTGCGGGCACGGGCGATCGAGAACCAGGCGTACGTGGTCGGCGTCAACCGGGTGGGGGCCGGGGGAGGGCTCGAGTACTCGGGTGACTCGATGATCATCGACCCCTGGGGCACCGTGCTCGACCACCTGGAGGGGCAGGCCGGCGAGGTCGCCGCCGAGGTCGATCCCGAGGAGGTCGCCAGGATCCGCGGCGAGTACCCGTTCCTCGAGGACCGATGAGTCGCGCACGGCGGGACGCCCGCCCTTCCGGCCCGGCGGCGGCCCCGCGCCGGCGGGAGCGCCAGACCCTCGAGCACGCCGGCCTGCGGATCCGGTTCGCGGAGTTCGGTCCCATCGGTGGCGTCGAGGCGGGCCCCCCGCTGGTGCTGATCCACGGCCTCTTCCTCTCGCACCACATGTTCGACCGGCTGATCGAGCGGCTCCCCGACCGACGGGTCATCGCACTCGACCTGCGCGGCCACGGTCGGTCGTCCCGCCCGCTCGAGGCCTACCGGTACAGCTGGGCGAGCCTGGGGGAGGACGTCGTGGCGGTGCTCGACCACCTGGGCATCGACCGAGCGGTCGTGGCCGGCCTGTCGCTGGGCGCGGGCGTGACGGTCGGGTTGGCGCACACCCACCCCGAACGGCTTGCGGGGATGATCGTCGAGATGCCGGTGCTGGGCAGGAGCGAGGGCGTCGCCCGGGTGGTCTTCGGGGTCGCGGCCACCGCCTTCCGCCTGAACTCGTTCTGGCTCGGACCGCTCACCCGCCCGTTGCGGAACCTCCCGGACCCCCCGGGGCCGTCGGAGCTGCGCCTCGCGCTCGACGTGGCGCGGCTCCACCCGATCGCCGCGGCGGCCGTCATCGAGGGGCTGTCGGCATCGGAGCTGCCGATCCACGACCGGGAGGGGCTCGCCGGGATCCGGGTTCCGGCGCTGGTGATCGGCCATCGGCTCGATCCCATCCACGACCTGTCCGATGCGGTGCTGCTGGCCGAGCGCATCCCGGACGCCGAGCTGGTGGAGGTCGCCCACATCGCCAGCTTCCGGCTGGAGCCCGATCGCTACGCCGAGGTGGTCCGGGATTTCCTGGACCGGAAGGCCGGCCGCCTGCGCGCCGCGGGCTGACCGCTGTCGGCATCGCGCCGGTGACTTGAACGAACGTTCAGTCAGTTCTAACTTCCTGCCAGGAACGCCCGACGGTGGTCGGGAACCCCCGGGAGGAACCATGAGCACCATCGAGCAGGACTTCACCACCGTCGACTTCACCGACCCGCGTGTGTTCGACGAGCCCGGGGCGCTCTACGCCTGGCTGCGCGACCAGGATCAGCTCCACTACGACGCGATCAACGACCTCTACATCGCCGCCCGGCACGAGGACGTCTTCGCGATCAGCCGTGACTCGGAGACCTACTGCAACCGCTTCGGCGTCCGCCCGAAGATCGCCGGTGACATGTCGATCATCACGCTCGACGGCGACGAGCACCTCCGTCAGCGCCGCCTGATCAACAAGGGCTTCACCCCCCGCCGCACCCGGGACCTCATCCCGCACGTCCGTGAGCTGACCAACCAGATCATCGACGAGATGATCCAGAAGACGAGCGTCGACTTCGTCGAGGATTTCGCCATCCACGTGCCGCTCATCATCATCAGCGAGATGATGGGGCTCGACCCGGAGCACCGCCTCTCGATGTACCGCTGGTCCGACGCGATGATGGCCGGCGACGGTCATGTCGAGGCCGACTCGCCGCAGCTGCTGGCCGCCGCCGAGGCCTTCGGGGAGTTCGCCGTGATGGCGCTCGACCTCATCGCCAAGCGCCGCGAGGACCCGACCGACGACCTCATCGGCATCCTCACGCAGGCGTTCGACGACGGTGAGCTGACCAAGGAGTTCAAGGCGCTCCAGGGCGTCGACGAGGAGCGCATCGCCGAGATGAAGGCACAGGAGCGCCTCGAGGACGACGAGCTGCTCGGCTTCCTCACCGTGCTCCTGGTGGCCGGCAACGAGACGACCCGGAACGCCCTCACCGGCGGCCTCCACGCCCTGAGCCAGTTCCCGGACCAGCGAAAGCTGCTCCTCGACAACCTCGACAACGACGAGTTCATGGACCTCGCGGTCGACGAGATCGTCCGCTACGTCACCCCGGTGCTCGGCTTCATCCGCACGGTCACCCGCGACCACACGTACCGGAACACGGACCTGAAGGAGGGCGACCGCGTCCTCATGCTCTACGGGTCGGCCAACCGCGACGAGCGTGTGTTCGACCGCCCCGACGAGCTGGACCTCACCCGCAGCCCGAACCCGCACCTGGGCTTCGGCATCGGCCAGCACTTCTGCCTCGGGTCGAACCTCGCCCGCATGGAGATCAAGACGGTGTTCCAGGAGCTGCTCACCCGCCTCCCCGACATCGCCACGCCGCCGGACTTCACGCTCAGCCGAGGCGACTCGACGCTCGTGCTGGCGCTGAACCACATGCCGGCCACCTTCACCCCGCCGGAAGGGTGCCCCGCGCACACCTCCTGATGACGGACACCGCCGCGAGGCCGAACCAGCGCGAGCACATCCTCGACGTGGCGCTGGAGCTCATGTCGAGCCGCGGGGCGGACGGCATGAGCATGCGGCAGCTCGCCCAGGCCTGCGGCGTGCAGGTGGCGGCGATCTATCACTACTTCGACTCGAAGGACGCGCTGCTCGCGGCGGTCATCGACGAACGCCGGTACTCCGCCCGGCTCGTGGACGAGCTGCCGGTGGAGGTCTCGGGCACGCTCGAGCAGCGGCTCCGCCAGGTCTTCGACGTCTTCTGGCGGGGCGCGCTCGACGAGCACGCCATCCTGCGGCTCCTGCTCGGCGAGGGCATCCGGGGTGACGTCACGGCGTTGCCGATGGGCACCGCGTTGCTCGACACGTTCCGGACCGGCGTCGCCGCCTGGCTCCGGCAGGCGATCCCGGAGCTGGACGACCACGACGGCGTGGCGGACGTGCTCGTCGGGCAGGTGCTGGTGGGCTTCTTCCGGTGGGTGTTCGACCCCAGCGCCGACCCGGCGACGATCGCGTCGGAGTCGGCCGACGTGCTGGTGCGCGTCGTGCTGCACGACCGCTGAGGTCCGTACTTCCGCGGAACCTGGGGGGCGGTAGGTTCCACCACCGTGGACCTACGAGCGATCCTGCACCTCGAGTCGCACGGGCCGGACACCTATGTCGGTGCCGGCCCGCAGTACCCGTGGGGCGGTCTCTACGGAGGGCAGATCGTGGCGCAGGCCCTGCGGGCCGCGGCCGCGACCATCGACGACCCGGACCTGGCGGTCCACTCGCTCCGCTCGTACTTCATCCGGCGCGGTGACCACAACGAGCCGGTGCGATACGAGGTCGACCGCCTCCGAAACGGCCGCTCGTTCTGCACGCGCCGGATCGTGGCCCGCCAGGCCGTCGGCGCCATCCTGAACCTCGAGTGCAGCTTCCAGCGCGCCGAGGAGTCGGCCGACGTCGAGACGATCTCGCTCCCGGCGGGCATCCCGGCGCCGGAGGACCTCCCGACGACCGGCTGGAGCCCGGTGTTCGAGCGGGCGTTCGTCCCGCATGCGTCGATCGGAGGCGCCGCGCGGGACGGGGCCGGCCGGGCCACCGCCTGGCTGCGCGCCGTGGAGGACCTCGGGGAGGATCCGCTGCTGCAGGCGGCGGCGCTGGCCTACCTCTCCGACGACCTGCCGACCGACGCGGTGATCCGGGCGCACCCGATGGGACGCGAGCCCGAGGACCTGATCTACAAGGTGGCGTTCAGCGCCAGCCTGGACCACACGATCTGGTTCCACCGGCCGATGCGCGCCGACCGGTGGCACCTGCACGACTTCACCTGCCACACGTTCGTCGGCGGGCGCGGCCTCTCGGTCGGCCACGTCTTCGCCCAGGACGGCACGCACGCGGCGACGATCGCGCAGGAGGTCCTGCTGCGGGACCAGCGGCAGCGTCAGCCGGGCTGAGCGTCGCCGGGCTCCGGCGGGCGAGGGCCTCCGTCGGCGTCCCACCGGAGTCGCAGCCGGGTCCCCGGCTTGAGCGACCGCCACACCGAGCCGAGCTCGTCGAGGTGGGATGCCACCGCGACGATGCCCTCGTCGGAGGGGAGCGCGTCGAGGGCGCCCAGCGGTTCGAGTTGCTCGGCGAGGCGCTGCTCGAAGGGGCGCAGGTCGCTGCCCCGCGTGAAGCCGGCGACGTAGGCCCGTGCCAGGCGGAGCTCCCCTTCGTGCGCGGTGACGAGCGGGTCGGACACCGCCTCGGACGATTCGGCGGTGCTCGTGTCGCCGGGAGCGTCGCCCTGGACGACCTCGGGTGGTGCGCCGCCGGCGATCAACCCCCAGAACCCCCAGGCGAGGCCCAGCTCGCTCTCGACCACCCAGTGGACGAGATCCGTCGGGAGCGCCGCCCCGTCGTCGTGCAGCCAGAGGATCACGGACGTGCCGTCGGCGCGGGCAGCGATCGCCCGGTGGCGTCCACCGTCGGACCGTTCGATGGTGACGTCCACGCCGTCCTGTCTACCGGGTCGGGCGGGCTCTGCCGGGACGCCCACGCGGTGGCTACACCGGGGCCTGGACCTCGTTGCGGTCGGGCCGGTACGGCGGCGTCTCGTCGTGGAGCGTCGCGAGCAGGTCCGATCGTGCCGCGGCCATCGCCGTGTCGTCCCAGCGGTTCCGATGCTGCAGCGGGTCGTCGCCCAGGTCGTAGAGCTCGCCCTCGGTCCCGTGGTGGACGGTGCCGGGGTCGTACGCGGTGACGAGCATGCCGTCGCGGTAGGTGCTGCGGGCGTGGACGCGAGTGCCGTCCGGCTGGATCGAGTCCCACACCGTGGTGACGTGGTCGAACCCCCGGGCGTCGGCGTCCGTGTCGTCGAGCGGCAGCGCGGCGCCCTCCATCCAGTCCGGTGCCTCCATGCCGGCGATGGAGCAGAACGTGGGTGCCAGGTCGAGGTGCCCCACGGGGCGGTGGACCTCGCCCGCCTCGATGCCGCTGGACGGTGCCGGCCGCCAGATCAGCGGCAGCCGCATCAGCGAGTCGGTGTGGTACGGACCCTTGAAGAGGAGCCCGTAGTCGCCCTGCAGCTCACCGTGGTCCGTCGTGTAGATCACGTCGAGGTCCGCTGCCCACCCACGCTCGTCGATGCGTCTCAGCACCCGGCCGAGCGCCTCGTCGATCAGCTCGTTCTCGACGTGCACCAGCGCGTTGACCTCGCGCACCTGGTCCTCGGTGAGCGTGGCGGGCACCCAGCGGGCGGGCGCCTCGTAGTTCGTCACCAGGTCGCCGTCGTACCAGAGGCGCCACTGCCGACCCTTGGCGTCGAGCACCGCCTCGCGCTCGGCGGCGTCGCGGACGTAGCCCTCGGGCAGGTCGAGGTCCTGCCAGCGCACCCGGTGGGTCTCCGACGCAGGGGGATCCCACGGATGGTGCGGGTCGGGGAAGCTCATCCAGCAGAACCAGTCGGCGTCGTCGTGGAGGCCGTCCAGCCATGCGATCGTCCGCTCGGCCACCCACTCGGTGTGGTACAGCTCCCGGGGGATCTGGTTGTACTTCACCTGCGGCGCACCGGTGTCGCCACCGCCCTTGGCGCTGACCTCGAGGTCGTGGTCGAGGACGGCGAAGTACTGGCCCTGCACCTCGGGGTGGGTCCGCATCATCTCCTGGGCGTAGTGCGTGAACCCCGTGGCGCCGTGGGTGGTCAGCTCCATGTGGTCGAATCCGCGGTGCGGCCCGAGGACGTCCGGCTCCTCGTGTACGCCCCGTGCGGCCATGCGGTTCTCGGCGAAGCGGAGGAACGGGTCGAGGTACGGCTCGAAGTGGCTCTTGCCGATGAGCGCCGTCGCGTACCCGCCGTCGTGCAGGACCCGGGCGACGCTCGGTGCGTCGACGGGGAGGGGGACGCCGTTCATCCAGACGCCGTGCGTGTGCACGTGCTGGCCCGTCACCATGGTGGCCCGCGACGGCATGCACACGACGCTCTGCGGGTGGGCGCGGCGGTAGTTCACCCCCTGCGCGGCCAGGCCGTCGACGACGGGCGTGCGGGCGACGGTGCCGCCGTTGCAGCCGAGCGCGTCGTAGCGCTGCTGGTCCGTGGTGACGAAGAGGATCTTCCTACCCATTGGCGCTCACGCCTTCCTCGATCAGACGCTTCAGGCCCTCGAGCGCTGCGCCGCTGGCACCGCCGAACACGAGCGCCATCGCATCGGGGGCGATGTCGGTGCCGTAGACGACGAGCGAACCGGCGTGGTCGTCGAGGACGTCGACGGTCGCGAGGTGGTGGCTGACCACGGGCAGCTGGAGGCGGTACTGGAGGCGCCGTTGGTCGTCGTCGAGGGTGATGAACTCCTCGGGCACGGACGGACCCGAGGCCAGCGTGACCATCCGGGTGTTCCCCTCGTGCGTGGCAGCGGTGATCCCGGGCCACCACCGAGCGATGGAGACGGGATCCCGCAGGATCGCCCACACCTCGTCGGGTGGCGCGGCGATCCTGATGTGCCGGCGGACGGTGGCCATGCCCAGCAACCTTATTGCACTCGGAGTGCAAAGAGAAGGGCGGCGGGGCCCTGGGTAGCGTCGAGCCATGTCGCTCCAGCCCGATCCGCCGCCGTTCACCGACGAGACCGTGGAGGCGTACCTCCGGACGCCGGTCGACGTCGTGATCGACGGGGACTGGGTCCCGATCGAGGACGCGGTGGCGCCGCTCGGGAGCCCGCTCCACGTCCTGACGGCCTGGAACCCGGGCGACGAGCGACCGACCGCGCAGGAGAACCGAGCGGCGAACCGTCGCCTCGCCGTCGAGGTCGCCAGGGCAGGGGGGCGACGCTGGGGGGCGGTCGGGGTGGCGCCCGACGACAGCTGGTTCGAGGAGGGCTACGCGGTGGCCGGGCTCACCCGGGCGACCGCGGTCGCCCTCGCACGCGCCTCGCGGCAGGTCGCGATCTTCGAGGCGACCGCCGACGGCATGTGGTTGGTGTTCTGCTTCGGCGACCGCCCGCCGGTCCTCCGCGCCTGGTCGGGCCGCACCGCCTGACCCTCACCGCGACCCCAACTTTTCGGCGACGGATTGTCCCGCTCGGCGGGACTTCTCGCGCCGAGAACGCGGGTTCGGGCGTCAGTCGGCGCGGAGCTCTTCGACGGCGCTGCGGGCGCCGGAGCCGGCCAGCATGAGGGCGAACGC
>JAEZFI010000104.1 GCA_023437745.1 Actinomycetes bacterium | reverse complement strand
GTCACGCCCCACGCGACAGAACGGGAGGTCGCCACACGACGGGAGGTCCTCACTGGGCGGTCGCGGTGGCGCGGGCCCAGCGGTAGTCGGCCTTGCCGACAGGGCTGCGCACGACCTCGTCCACGATCGTCAACGAGCGCGGCACCTTGTACCCGGCGATGAAGGCCCGGCAGTGGTCGGCCAGCTGCTCCAGCGTGGCGGTGTCACCCGGCGTGAGCTGCACCACGGCGGCCACGCACTCGCCGAACCGGTCGTCCGGCACCCCGACCACCACGGCGTCGTAGACCGCGGGGTGCTGCTTCAGGGCCGACTCGACCTCCTCGGGGAAGACCTTCTCGCCGCCCGTGTTGATGGACACCGAGCCCCGGCCGAGCAGGGTGATCGAACCGTCCTCCTCGACCGTCGCGGCGTCGCCGGTGACGACCCAGCGGCGGCCGTCGACCTCGACGAACGTGGCGGCGGAGGCCTCGGGTTCGTTGTGGTAGCCGACGGGGATACGTCCGGTGAGCGCCACGCGCCCGATCACGCCCGAGCCGGGGGTGACCGGCTGCAGGTCGTCGTCGAGGACCGTGGTGCCCTCCCCCATCCGGTCGAACCGACTCACCCCCGGCGAGTGCTGACCCGGCTGGAGGCGCTGCGCCCCCTGGGCCCCCGTCTCGGAAGAGCCGAAGCCGTCGGTGATCATCGCGTTGGGCAGCAGCTCGTGCAGCCGCTCCTTCAGCCCGATGGTGAGCGGCGCACCGCCCGACCCCACGGCGTACATCGACGACACGTCGAAGGGCCCGTGTGCCTCCCAGGCGTCGATCAGCGGGCGGGCCATGGCGTCGCCGACCATGATGAGCGTCGACACCTTCTCGCGCTCGACGGTCCGCCACACCTCGACCGGGTCGAACGATCCCGGGCTCAGCACCACCCGGGCGCCGCAGAACAGCCACGAGATCGACGTCCACTGGGCGGCGGCATGCATGAGCGGGGCCAGCGGGTAGGCCGTGAAGTCGAAGTCGATGATGCGGTCGAGCACCTCGCCCGGCTCGTTCACCGGCCCGTTCAACCGCATCGGGTCGCCGCCGCCGATGCACGCGAAGAACGCGTCCTCCTGGCGCCACACCACGCCCTTCGGGAGGCCCGTCGTGCCGCCGGTGTAGATCAGGTAGTGGTCGTCAGCCGAGCGCTCGACCTCCGGTCGGCTGGGGTCGGCCTGGGCAAGGTGGTCCTCGTGGTCACGGCCCACGGTCGACCGCACACGCAGGGTCGGGACGTCGTCCCACACCTCGTCGACCCGTTCGTCGAACTCGGCACCGTGCACCAGCGCGACCAGCCCGGCATTCGTGAAGAGGTACCGCAGCTCGTCGGCGACGTACCGGAAGTTGATGTTCACCGGGACGGCCCGGATCTTGAAGGCGGCGAACATCGCCTCGAGGTACTCCGGCCCGTTCGTCAGGTAGATGCCGACGTGGTCGCCCGCCCCCACGCCCTGCGAGGTCAGCCAGTTGGCCAACCGGTTCGCCGAGTCCTCGAGGTCGGCGTACGTGAGGTGGCGCCCGGCGCACGAGATCGCGATCCGTTCGGGAACCCGATCGGACACGGCCTCCCAGATGTCGGCGAGGTTGTAGGTGCTCAGCGTCTTCGACACGGGCGGACGGTACCAAAGGGTTCGAGGGGTTCGGCGCCGACCTGGCGCCTCAGACCGAGCGGAGCCGGCGCACCGGGCCCGCCGCGGACCCGTGACCGATCCGCTCGCTCACCGCGAGGCACGCGTCGGTCATCGCCGGCCCGAAGGAGTCGAGCACCGGCGACACGTGACCCTCGGCGTAGCGCTGGATCTCGGCGTCGGGGATGGCCAGCGCCAGGCGGACCTGCTCGGTCGGGTTCACGGCCCGGTCCTTGGTCGTCACGACGACGGTGGTCGGCACGTCGACCTCGTCGATCCAGCGACGGCTGGAGAACGCCGCGATGGAGTTGCCGGCCTCGAGGACCATGCGGAGGTCGTGGCGGCGGAACTCCTGCGCCGCCCAACGCTGCAGCGAGCTGGGGCGGCCGGTCGAGCGGAACGGGACGTAGCGCTGCGCCCAGGACGGGACCCGGGTCAGCATCTGGCCCGTGCGGGTGCCGCCGGCGGCGGCCGCCATCGCCCCGGCGAACACCATCCGCTGCTGGAGTCCGGGGATGAACGACGCACTCGTCGCCGCCATGACCATGCCCTCGACCTGGTCGGGGTGACGCCGCCAGAGCAACTGACCCACCGGGCCGCCCATGGAGTAGCCGGCCACGATCGCCGGTCCGACCTCCATCACGGAGAGCAGCGCGGCGACGTCGTCGGCGCAGTCCGCGAGCCGGAACCGGCGCCACGCCTTGATGCCACGCCCGTGTCCGCGCAGGTCGGGGGCGATCACCCGGAAGTGCTGCGAGAGCGGACGGAACGCCTGGTGCCAGTTGAGGCCGCCGCTCGCGAACCAGCCGTGGAGCAACACGACGACCGGCGCGTCAGGAGTCGGGCCCGGCACGTCGCGCACGAAGGTGGTGCCGCGCCCGGGCAGCTCCATGCGCCGGCCGAGAGGGAGATCCAGGCCGGCGACGCCTTCGGTGATGAGCGGTTCGACCTCAGCCATGGTGCTCCGCCGTCGCAGCGAGGCCGTCCAGCTGGATGACGGGTTCGAGCAGGAGGTGGGTCGCCGCTTCGAGCTTCTGCGCGACGGCCGCGGCCGGCACCACCCCGGAGATCCAGGCGACGAGCGCGGACAGCCACACCTCTTCGAGGATCTCGGCCACGAGGAGGTCTCGCTCGGAGATCTGATCGCGACCGAGGGCCCCGACGATGATCGCCCGCATGGCCTCGCGCACCTCGCGGACCGCGGGGGCCACCGACTCGTCGCCCGACGCCAGCGCCCGGACCACGGCGAGGGTGAAGTTGGGGAGGCGCTGCAGCGCCACGTTGGCCCGCCGCAGCACGTCGACGACGCGCGCCGACGCGTCGTCGCCACGGGGCGGGCGGACGGAGAGGCGGTCGGCCAGCTCGCCGATCTGGCGGAGCATCGCCGAGACCAGCAGGTGCTCCTTCGACGGGAAGTAGCGGTAGAGCGTGCCGAGCGCGACGTCCGCCTCGGCGGCCACCGTGCGCATCTGGACCGCGTCGAAACCGCCCTCGGTCGCGAGTCGGGAGGCGACGTCGAGCATGCGTTCCTGTCGAGCGATCTGCGACTGCGTGAGAGCCACCAGCCTCCTTCCGGGCATCAATGGTGACACGAAACTGGAACGCGTTCTGGTATTGACCTTGCGCAGCCCGTCCGTACACTCGCCGTGGGGCATTGGGTGTGGCGGGGTCCTCCCGTCACCGGCGAGGAGTGGGCGACCAGTGCTGACCGAGCTCCGCGTCCTGCGTTCCAGCGGGCGCGCCATCGACGTCGTCGTGGACCACGACGCTCGGGCCACCGTCGGCTGCGTCGCCGACGCGATCGCGGATCACCTCGCCGTGGACCGAGGCCTCACCGTGCAGCGCGAGGGACTGCACCGCACTGCCGTCGACCGTTCGGCGTCGCTGGTCGACTCGGGCCTGCACCGGGGTGACGTCGTGCGGCTCGTGCCGGCGCCGACGTGCGTCACCAGCCCTCGCCCGGCGGAACGGCAGCTGGCCCTGACCATCGTGGACGGGCCGCAGCGTGGGCGGATCGTGCCGCTGCGCAGCGGCGTCCACACGATCGGGCGCGGCAGCGGCATGGATGTCCGGCTCGACGACGACGCGGTCAGCCGCCACCACGCCGACCTCCTGGTGGGTTGGCTGCTCGAGCTGACCGACCGGCGCTCGGCGAACGGGACGCAGCTCGACGGGGTCGCAGTGGACGGGACGGTGCGCGTCGAGCCCGGCGCACGGCTCCGGATGGGCGACACGACCCTGATGGTGACCACGACACCCGGCGACCGGCGCGCCGACGTCGTGGAGGTCAACCGGCCGCCTCGCATCGTCCGCGACCACGAGCCGGTCAGCGTGCGCTTCCCCACCCCGCCCGACCGCCGCCGGGCGTTCCACTTCCCGTGGATCTCGCTCGTGGCGGGGCTCGCGATGGGCGGCGCGTTCATGGCACTCAGCGGCGGCGCGCTCCGCACCGGCGCCTTCTACCTCCTCATGCCGCTCCTCCTCGTGGCGGGTGCCGTCGAGGCACGCGCCGGCGGCAACGCCGACCACACGACGGCCGTGCGTGAGTGGAGGGAGACCGTGGTCGAGCGACTCGGCCTGCTGCGTGACGCGGAGGAGGCCGAGCTCGCCGCGGCCGCGCATCGCCATCCACCCACCGAGGCCCTCGGCGTGGTGCTCGAGTCGATGGGAACCCGGATCTGGGAGCGGGAGCCACACCGACCCGACTTCCTCCGACTGCGTGTCGGGGCCGCGTCGCTGCCGACCACCAACGCCATCGAAGCCGCCGACTCGGGGACGCCGGAGCTGCGCGCCGAGCTCATGGCGCAGATCGAGGGCTACCGGCACGTCGACGACATGCCGATGCTGGTCGACCTCGCCGCGACCGGCCACGTGGGGATCGCCGGCCGGTCCGACGGCGTCGCCGCCCTCGCCCGCTCGCTCGCCCTCCAGGTGGCGATCATGCACTCGCCCGCCGAGGTGGCGTTGGCGCTGATGGTCGACGGACCAGCGGAGGCCGAGTGGGAGTGGGCGAAGTGGCTGCCGCACCTCCGCAGCGGCGCGGCACTGCTGGGCGGCGAGGCGTCGGCCGTCGGTATCCCGGCTGCGCTCGCGGTGCTCGGCCGCATCGAGGCACTGGTGGCGCAGCGTGCAGCTGCGTACTCGGGGTCGAGGCGATCGGATTCCGATGCGCTGAACCCCGAGAACGTGGGGTTGCCCGCCGTGGCGGTGGTCTACGACGCCGCGCTCGGAATCGACCGCGCCCGGATGAACGAGCTGCTCGCCGCCGGCCCCTCCGTCGGGGTCCACGTCGTCTGGATGGACGAGGCGTTCGGCGGGCTCCCCTCCCGGGCCGGCGCCTCCGTCGTCGTGCGGAGCGACGGTCTGCACGCCGACGTCGGGCTCGTCTCGACCGGGCAGACGGTCCTGACGAGGATCGAGACGACGACGACCGCACGGGCCGAGGCGCTCGCGCTCCGCCTCGCTCCGCTGGTCGATGCCGCCAACCGGCTGGAGGCGGCCAGCGACCTGCCCGCCTCGCTCACCCTCGCCGACCTGCTGGGCGAGCCGGGACTCGGGCTCGACGACCAGGTGGTCGAACGTCGATGGGGAGCTGCTGCGAACGGCCTGCACGCCGCGATCGGTGTGCTGCCCAGTGGACGACCGCTGACGGTCGACCTCCGGCGGGACGGCCCGCACGCGCTGGTCGCCGGCACGACGGGATCCGGCAAGTCAGAGCTGCTGCAGACGCTGATCGCCGGCCTCGCTTCGGCCCATCCCCCGAGCCGCGTGAACTTCCTGCTCGTGGACTTCAAGGGCGGCGCAGCGTTCGCCGGGTGCGCCGAACTGCCCCACACAGTCGGCATGGTCACCGACCTCGACCCGGCAGGGACGCGCCGCGTGCTGGTGTCGCTCGAGGCGGAGCTCCGGCGCCGCGAGCACCTCCTCGCCGCGGCCGGTGCGCGCGACCTCGCGGAGATGGAGGGCAGCGATCCGAGCCGTGCGCCCGCGTCCCTCGTGGTGGTGATCGACGAGTTCGCCGCCCTCTCCCGCGAGGTGCCCGAGCTCATCGACGGCGTGGTCGACATCGCGCAGCGAGGCCGCAGCCTCGGGCTCCACCTCGTGCTCGCCACCCAGCGACCCGCGGGTGTGGTGACCGAGGCGATCCGCGCCAACACCAACCTCCGGATCGCGCTGCGGGTGGCGGACGCCGCCGACAGCCTCGACATCGTCGGGAGCCCGCTCGCCGCCGCCATCTCGCGGTCGACACCTGGACGCGCCGTCGTCCGCGTCGGCGCCGAGGAGCTGCACGTCGTGCAGAGCGCATGGGCCGGCGCGCGATCGTCCGGGCGGCACCAGAGCGGCGGCGTCCGGGTGTCGGACTTCCGACTGGGCGGATCCTCCGACGCTGCCACGCCGGCCGCCCCGGCGGTGGAGGACGCCCCGACCGACCTGCACCGGCTCGCGGCGATGACCTCGGCCGTCGCCCGGCGGTGGGGCCTCGCAGCACCGTTCCGGCCGTGGAGGGACCCGCTGCCCGAGCGGCTCGACCTCGACGCGCTCGACCTCGACGCGCTCGGCCTCGAGGGCGCGCCGTGGCGCCTTCCCTTCGGACTCGTCGACCTCCCCGACCAGCAGTCCCAGGTGCCGGCCGCGTTCGACCTGCCCGGCGACGGACACCTCGCCGTGGTGGGGGCCTCCGGCGCGGGAACGACCACCCTGCTCCGCACGCTCGCCGCGGCGGCGACCCGGATGGCCATCGAGGACACGACCTCCTCGCGCGGCGCGACGGCCCCGATCCGGGTCGACGTGATCGACGCCTCGGGGCGGGGACTCGCAGCGCTGGAGGGGCTCCCCGTCGTCGGCTCGGTTCTCGACGCCGCCGGGCAGGTGGAACAGGTGCTGCGGCTCCTGCGGATGCTGCGCGCCGAGGTGGAGGAGCGGGCGGCGGCGTTCGCCACGAGCGGCGTCGGGGAGCTGGGCGACCACCGGGCGTCGGGCGGCGCGCCACTCCCCCGCCGCCTGCTGCTGATCGACGGGTTCACAGCGTTCCACGACCTCTACGACGGGATCGAACGCGGCGTCGCGATCGCCATCGTCGACCAGCTGCTCGCCGACGGACGTCGCGCCGGCATCCACCTCGTGCTCGCGGCCGACCGGCCCACCGGCGTCGCCGGCTCGATCCTCCGTGCGGTCCGGCGGAAGATCACGCTCGGCCCGGCCGAGGACGACGTGTCGCGGTCCGGCGTGCCCGGCCGGGGCCTGCTCGACGGACGTGAGGTCCAGGTCGCCGTCGTCGGGGGCGACCCGGCGGTGGCCTCGCAGCACGCGGCGCTGCGGGCCCTCGCGCAGCGGGCGGTGGACGTCGGGGTCCCCGTCGCGTCCCCGGTCCCGGTCCTCCCGACGGACCTCCCTCGTGCAACGCTCGCGGCGACTGCGACCCTCGCAGCCGTGGTGGTGGGCCGGCTCGACCACGACCTGGAACCGGCGACGGTCGACCTGACCGCCGGCCCGCTGTGCATCTACGGGACGCCGTCGAGCGGGAAGTCGACGGCGCTGCGGTCGATCGCCGAGGAGGTCCGGAGCGTCGCCCCCTCCGCACCGATCGTGTTCCTCGCCGCGCACCGCGAGCCCCGCCCTGCCCGTGGCCCCTGGAACCGGACGGCGGTGGGCATCGACGAGTGCCTGCTCGCCGTGGAGCAGCTGTCGCAGGGGCCGGGCGAGGACGGCCTCACGCTCTGCATCGACGACCTCCCCGACCTCCTCGACGAGGGCATCGATGCACCGCTGCTCGCACTCCTGCGTCGCCTCGACCGCACGTCGAGCCGCATCGTCGTCGCCGGCGACGCCACCCGATCGAGCGGGTGGTCCGACTCCATGCGGCGGCTCCGCAGCGCCCGGCGGGGGCTGCTGCTCGTGCCCCACCTCGACCAGCACGGTGAGCTCCTCGGCGTCGAGCTGCCCCGCACGACGGTGAGCGACATGACGCCCGGACGCGGCTTCGTCGTCGAGCGCAAGGGAAGGCCTTCCCTTGTCCAGCTCTGCCGGCCCCACCGACACTGAGCCTCGCCGATCGGACGGTCCGATCGGGGCGACGAACGGAGGACGCCGTGGCGTTCAAGGGCATGGACATCGGTCAGGCGAAGCAGCTGGAGTCGCGCCTCCAGACCGAGTCGGAGCGGCTGGCGCGCCTGACCACCGACCTCGGGGCGAAGGTCGACGGCAGCGTCGCCCACTGGAAGGGTCCCGACGCCCATGCCTTCCGCACCACGACGTGGCGAGAGATCGAGAAGCTGCTCGGCGACGTGCAGAAGACGCTCGTGGCGGCCAAGGGGACCATCGAGACGCAGCGGGTGCAGCAGGAACGCGCCTCGGCGGCGGGCTGAGCCGCACCGGCCCGAGCAGGGAGGAACAGGACATGGCAGACCAGCAGTACGGGGGGAACCTCGAGGAGATGGCGAAGCTCGAGACCGCGCTCACGGCGCGGGCGACCGAGCTGGCCAACAGCATCAACGAGCTCGAGGGCCGCATCCGGCCCTTCTACTGGGAGGGGGCGGACGCCGATCAGTTCCGGCAGCAGACGTGGCCGCAGGGGATCCGCGCCAAGCTCGAGGCGGCACAGCACCGCCTCCACGACACGGCGAAGCTGGTGCGCGGGCACATCACGGAACAGCAAGCAGCGAGCCAGTCCTGACCGATGGACCGGCGCGGCCTCGACCCGGTCGCGGTCGCCGACCTCGAGCGACGCCTGGCGGACGCCGCGACGGGGCTGTCCGCCTCGATGGCAGCGACCCGTCGCACGGCGCTGCGCCTCCACTGGAGCGGACCGGACCAGCAGCGCCTCGTCCACCAGGTCGAACGCCTCCGCCGGGAGTCCGACCTCGCCGCCCACCGCCTGCGCCTCACTGTGCGGATCCTCGCCGCCCACCGGGCGGAGCAGGAACGGGTGTCCGCGACCGTCACGGCGCCGGCGGCCCCGGCGCCGGCCGCGCTCGAACGGGCCCGGCGGGTGCAGACGATCGAGGTCGGCGTCGCCGTGCCGATCCGCGTGGCCGAGGTCGGCGGCGAGGTCGCCCTCGAAGCCACCACGCGGATCCTGGACGACGGATCCGTCGAGGTGGACGTGTCGATCGACGGCGAGCTGGGCGGCGGACTCGGCCTGGGTCAGCACGGCGCCGCGACGGCAGTGGGTGGTGGCCAGGTCGCCGCCACGTATCGCTTTGGATCACGGGTCGAGGCCGACCGGTTCGTCGACGGGCTGCGCACGGAGCTGGTGCCCCGGTCGGGACTGGCCGAGCTCGCCATCGGGCTGGCGAGCCCGGCCGGGATCGTCGCGGCGGGCAGTCGGGCCACGCAGGTCGTGCTCGCCCAGGTGGGCGCGTACCTCGGGCGCCACTCGGGCCGGCACGTCTCGACGACACGCGAGATCGCCGGAGGGCTCAGGATCGACGCCGGCGCAGGGACCACGAGCGGCGCCACGGCGGCGATCGCCGGCACCTCCGTCACGCAGCGGGCGGGCGGCACGGGCACACGCTCGGTCCACCTCGCCGCCGAGCTCGAAGCGGACGGTGCCGGGCTCGACGTCGACGGCGAGGTGCGACTCGCCCTGCGGGAGGACTCGGACGGTCGCCGGCACCTGGTCGCCACGAGCGACCTCGACGTGCTCGGCTCGCTCCGACCGGTGCTGGCAGCGGCGGGCGCCGTCGAGCTCGGGTCACCCGCGAGCGGCACGCGGACCGACGTCGAGATGACGTTGGAGCTCACGCCGGCCACCGAGGAGCTGGTCGACGGGCTGCTGCGCCGGCCCTGGTCGCTGAGCGACCCGGACCGGCTCGCCGAGGTCGTCGAGCACGCCGACGTCGTCGTCCAGCGTCACGAGCTGCGCGGCTCCGCGGTCGGCGCCGACGTCGACCTGCTCCGGGTGCAGGGCTCCACCGTGACCAGCAGGGTGACCGCGACGTGGGTCAAGCGGCCGCACGGCGTCCTCGTCGAGGTGCGCTGACGCCCGCCGGATCAGTCGGCGTCGTCGAAGAGGCCCTCGTGGGAGAAGCGCTGGTCCACTGCACCCGCCACCTCGACGAGCGGCGTCGGGTCCAGCCGGACCGCCAGTCCGCTCAGCCCTGCCCGGCGGCCGGCAAACTGGTCCTCGGTGAGCGTCGCATGGTCGGCCGGCGACATCGTGAACCCGCCGTCCTCCCAGATCTGGACCGACACGGGCTGGCCGACCGCGTCGGCGATGCCGAGCAGCTCGTCCGTGACGCCGCCGACGTGCGCCGTCACGGCCAACGCGGACCGACCGGCGAGGCCCGCCATGATCGCGCCGGCCACCCCGACCCCCTCCATCGGCTGCGGCGCCACGACCACGGACCCGGGGATGCCGGTGGGGAACGCCCTCGCCACCCAGAACCCGGCGAGGTCCGCGTCGGCGATCACCACGCCGCCGTCGGGGCACGCGCCCGAGAGGTGCAGCGCAGCCCGCGCCGGCGACAGCGGTGCCCCCTCGTCCTCGTAGAGCGGGCGCACGACCTCTGCGATCGCGTCGAACAGCCGAGGGCGATGGGGCGGCGACGTCGGCGGCGCCCACCGGGCGGCCAACGAACCGAGCTGGGACGGCGACACCTCCTGCACGACGAGGTTCCCCAGCGCGTGCGCGTCCACCTCGTCGGGGTCCAGCCCCGACACGATCACGACGTCGGCTTCGGTGACCCCGGCCAGCTCCCAGTCGCGGGACTGGAGGCCGGCGGTCCCACCGTGGAACGGGCTGTCCCAGCGGAACAAGCCCTTCGCACCCCAGGTGTTGAGCACCGCCACGTTCATCGACGTGGCAAGGCTCAAGAGGTCCTCGGCGGCCTCCGCTCTGACGACCCCGGGACCGGCCACGACGGCGAGGCGCAGCTGCGCCAGCTCGGGGTCGAGCATCAGCACCACGTCGCGCTCCGGCGCCGGCCGTTCCGGCATCTGCGCCAGCTCGGCGTCCAGGTCGAGGTCGAGGTGGAGGGCGACCGTCGCGAGCGGCCCCCGGGGGTCGAGCGACGCCAGTGCCGCCACCAGCTCGTCGACCGTCGTGACACGGGTGAGCGGCGCCGTGCCCCCGATCCGGGAGGAGACGTGCAGGATCGGACCCTCGAGCAGCGCGGCGCCGTAGCCCCCGTTGACCCTCCCGTCGACGTCGGCCAGCAAGCAGGCGAGATCCGGGTCGCTGCACGGCACGTGGGCGAAGTCGGCCAGCGGCCGCTCCCCCACGACGCGAGCGACGCCGGCGGCGCGGAGGAGAGCGACCAACAGGTCGCGAACGGTGGTCACCGTTTCAGTATTGCGGGGTTCGACAGGCCGGGTAGCGCAGCCGAAGCAAGCCGAGGAACGAGGCCGAAACTGAGGCGGAGCTGGCCCGGCCCAGCAAGGCAGGCCGGGTAGCGCAGCCGAAGCAGGCCGAGGAACGAGGCCGAAACTGAGGCGGAGCTGGCCCGGCCCAGCAAGGGTCGCGTCAGTAGCGCAGGCCGGGGGCGCGGGTGCCGAAGACGTCCGTCGCCAGCTGCATCCCGAGCTTCGTCGCGTCCCAGCGCTTGCCACCGTTGTTGATCGACTTGCCGTCGGCCCAGGGCGTCATCCAGATGATGTTCTCGGCCACGGCGCGGATGATCTGGCCGGTGACGTGGTCGGCCTCGGCGGAGGCGAGCCAGGCCACGAGCGGCGACGACACGGCCGGATCCATCCGGTTCCACTCGTCCTCGGGGATCTCATCGGGCTCGATGACGGCGGGTGCGTTCGGCATGGTCGCCGTGATGCGCGTGGCCGCAGCCGGGCCGACGGCGTTGACCGTGACACCCAGCTTGTAGAGCTCGAGGCTGAGCGTCTGCGTGAGGCTGGCGATGGCCGCCTTGGCGGGCGCGTAGTTCGTCTGCCCGAAGTTGCCGGTGAGGCCGGCGCCGGAGATCGTGTTGATGATCCGGCCGTCGACCGGCGCACCCGTCGCCTTGTTCTTCTCGCGCCAGTGGAGGGCGGCGTGCTTGCACGGCACCCAGGTGCCCTTGAGGTGGACCCGGAGCACGGCGTCGAAGTCCGCCTCGTCCATGTTCCAGACGGCGGAGTCACGGACGATGCCGGCGTTGTTCACGACGATGTCCACACCGCCGTGCAGGTCGACCGTGCTGGCGAAGAGCTCGCCGACGGCGTCGTAGTCCGCCACGTCGGCGTAGTTGGAGGAGGCGTTCCCGCCGCGCGCCTTGATGATGTCGACCGTGAGATCGGCGTCGCGGCCGGATCCCTCACCGCTGACGGACGCGCCGACGTCGTTGACGACCACCGTGGCGCCGTGCTTCGCGAGCTCCAGCGCATGGCCACGGCCGATGCCGTGCCCTGCCCCCGTGACGATCGCGACCTTGCCGTCCAACATGCCCATCGAGGGCCTCCCTCTCACTCACCGCGTTTCTGACGAACCGTCAGATCGTAGGCCGTTCGGCCCATCTGCGATGAATTCGCTCAAGACCTGCGGTGGCCGTGGCCGATAGACGCATTGGGTCAACGAAGACCCACACACGAAGAGGTCGAACGGCCCACAGCGGCGGGAAGACGGCTTCGCACACCACCAGGGGGACCGGCGGGATCCGGCGGCACCTCGAAGCACCACACCAACGCACCAGACAGGACACCGAAATGCTCACCTCCTTCCAGTTCATCTCCGCCTACCTCTCGGCCAAGGTCAAGAGCGAGCGTGGCGCCTCCCTCGTGGAGTACGCCCTGCTCGTGGCCCTCATCGCGGTGGTCTGCATCATCGCCGTGACCACGCTCGGCGAGAACGCCAGCGAGAAGTTCACCAGCACCGCCACGGCCATCGGCGGCTGATCACACCAAGCCAAGGGGGGGGGGGCGGCGG
>JAEZFI010000033.1 GCA_023437745.1 Actinomycetes bacterium | reverse complement strand
ACGCCGGCGTCACGCCCTACGCGACAGAACGGAGGGTGGCGAGGGCTAGAAGACCGCGCCGGGGTTCAGGATCCCGTTGGGGTCGAACGCCGACTTGATGCGACGCATCAGCTCGATCTTGGCGGGGTCCTCCAGCTCGAGGAAGTAGGCCCGCTTCGCCGTGCCGAGGCCGTGCTCGCCCGAGATCGCCCCGCCGACCTCCATCCCGGCGGCGAAGAGGCCCTTCATGACGCGGGCCCGGACCTCGTCGTCGGCCTGGAAGATGCCCATGTGGACGTTGCCGTCGCCCGCGTGGCCGCACCCGGCGATCCAGCTCCCGGTCTCGGCCGCGAGCGCCGACACCTTCGCCATGAACTCGGGGATCGTCGCCCTGGGCACCACGACGTCCACGATGTCGTTCGCCCCGTTGGCCTTCGCCAGCCAGAAGGCGCGCTCCCTGGCCTCGATGATCGAGGAGGCCGCGTGTCCGGGGAGCACGTACACGTCCGTGGCACCCAGCTCCGACAGGTGCGTCCCGAGCGCAGCGATGTCCTCGTCGAGTCGACCCTCGTCGGCGCTCTCCAGCACCACCACGAGGTACGCGAGCGCGGAGTCGCGCACCTCCTGCGGGATGCCCAGCTCGAGGCCGGCCGCCGTCATCGCCGCCATCGTCATCAGGTCGATGTACTCGAGGATCATCGGGTGGACGCCCGAGTCGACGATCCGCGGCACGGCGGCCGTCACGCCGTCCAGCGTGGCGAACGGCGCCAGCACCGTGCCCTGGTGGGCGAGGCGCGGCTGCAGCTTGACGGTCACCTCGGCGACCAGGGCGAGCGTGCCCTCCGACCCGATCACCAGCTGCGTCAGGTCGTAGCCGGTCGACGCCTTCACGAACTTGCCGCCGGTGCGCATCACCTCGCCCGTCGCGAGGACCAGCTCCAGCCCGAGCACGTGGTGGCGGGTGACGCCGTACTTCACAGCGCGCATCCCGCCGGCGTTCGTGTTCACGTTGCCGCCGAGGCTCGCCGAGTACTCGCCGGGGAAGACCGGGTAGACGAGCCCGAGGGGCGCCAGCTCGGCATCGAGCCGATCGAGCGTGAGGCCCGGCTGGATGGTGGCCGTGTGGTTCTCGGTGTCGATCTCGAGCACCGCGTCCATCCGCTCGAAGCTGACGACCAGCCCGCCGTGGCGGGGCGTGGCCGCGCCCGAGAGGCCGGTGCCGGCGCCGCGAGCCGTGACCGGGACGCCGGCGGCGTTCGCCAGCGTCAGCAGCTCGGCGACCTCGGCGGTCGACGCGGGCCGAGCGACGGCCGCCGGCAGGACGGCCTCCACCCCGAGCGCCTCGTCGTGGGAGTAGTCGTCGCCGACGGCATCACCGGACGAGACGTGTGCCGCCCCGACGATCCCGGCGAGCTGGTCGAGGAACGAGGCGTCGATGGCAGAGCTCGAGGTCATGGCGCACATCCTGCCCCTTCACCGCGGTTCTGTGTCGCAGGACGAGCCAGTTCTGGCGCGTCTCACGACACAGAACGGGAGGGGGGTCGGGGTGGGGGTCAGAGCTGGGGGGCGACCTCGACGCGGGCGTCGGCCACCGTCTTCACGGTCACGCCGCTGGCGGTCACCGCGTCGATGATCTGGTTGAAGCGGGTCGGCGACGTGTCGTAGAGGTGATCGGGGTTCGACGGGTTCAGGTCGGGGCGGATCTCGTGGAAGATCAGGATCAGCCACGTCCCCTGCGCCTGGGCCTCGGCGATCCACCCGGCGACGTCCGCTGCCGTGGTGGTGGCGAGGACCATCTTCCCCTTCAGGGCGCCGAAGTCGGTGGCGGCCCTGCTGTTCGTCCCGAACTCGACGGTCCGGTGCGACGAGTACCGCGCCATGATCTCGGACTTCACCGTCGCGTTGTAGGAGCCGAAGGGCGAGGCGAAGTCGGCCACGGACTGACCGGTGAGCGTCTGCAGGGTGGTCCGGCTGTTCTGCAGCTCGGCGGCTCGTTGCGCAACGCTCAGCCCGTCGTTGACCAGATCCGGGTGGCTCACGGTGTGCGAGCCGATCTGATGTCCGTCGGCGCCCAGCTGCTGGACCTGCGCGTCGGTCATCCGTCCGAACGGGCCGAGCTCGATGGGGCCGCTCGTCAGGTAGAAGGTCGCCTTCAACCCGCTGGCCGCCAGCTTCGGCCGGGCGTAGGTGTACTGCGTCGAGACCCGGTCGTCGAAGGTGATCGACACGAGCGGTCGGGTGAACCCGCTCGCGTTCGCCTGGCTGACGAGCGACACATCGTCCACCTGCAGCCATCCCTGCGTCGAGATGTTCTGCCACACGTTCACCTGGGTGGTGTTCGCGGGGGTGGTGAAGCTGCCGGTGAACTCGGTCCACTCGGCAGCCGCGCCGGGGAGCCCGAGCACCTGGTAGGCCTCGCCGCCACCGGACAGCGTGTACACCACGAGCACCTCCGAGGTGGTGTTCGACTTGAACCAGCCCTTGTAGAGCAGCGGCTGGTTGGGCCCGATGGCGATCTGGGCGAACGACCACGCGGCACCGCTGCCGCTGCCCGGGGTCGCCGTGTACTCGGTGCGACCGGAGCGCGATCCGGAGTGGGCGCCGCCGCTCACCCAGGTGTGCGTGGCGTTCCCGGGGCCGAACTCGATCTGGAACCAGCCGGTGGGGGCGGTGGTCCCCGACTCGAGGCCGGGGTTCGCGACGAGGTTGCCGGGCGTCGGCGGGATCGTCGTCGTGGTGGTCGGCGGGAGGGTCGTCGTGGTGGTGGACGTCGTGGTGGTGGGTGCCGCGGTGGTCGT
>JAEZFI010000006.1 GCA_023437745.1 Actinomycetes bacterium | reverse complement strand
AACCCGATCCGCCAACACCTTCGAGATCGCCGCCGTCAACGTCGTCTTCCCATGATCGATGTGACCCATCGTCCCCACATTCACATGCGGCTTCGTACGCTCGAACTTCTCCTTCGCCATGGGGGCGTCCTTTCGGGGTGGTGGTGCTGGTGTGTGAGCAGGTGAACAGGTGCTGCGTGGTGCCGGTGATCAGCGGCCGGTGACCCGGGCGACGATCTCCTCCTGCACGTTCCGCGGCATCTGCTGGTAGCTGTGGAACTGCATGGAGTAGTTGGCCCGGCCCTGGGTCTTGGACCGCAGGTCGGTGGCGTAGCCGAACATCTCGGAGAGGGGGACCTCCGCCGAGACGATCTGGTTGTTGCCGCGCTGCTCCATCTTGCCGACCTTGCCGCGACGGCTGTTGAGGTCGCCGATGACGTCGCCCATGTAGTCCTCGGGCGTCGTGACCTCGACGGCCATGATCGGCTCGAGGAGGACGGGGCTGGCCTTGCGGGCGGCCTCCTTGAAGACCTGGATGCCGGCGATCTTGAACGCCATCTCGGAGGAGTCGACGTCGTGGTACTTGCCGTCGACGAGCTGGACCTTGATGTCCACGGTCGGGTACCCGGCGAGGACGCCGTTGCTCATCGCGTCCTGGATGCCGGCGTCGACCGACGGGATGTACTCCTTGGGGATGCGGCCACCCGAGATCTTGTCCTCGAACACGTAGCCGCCACCGGGGCCGGTGGTCTCCATGTTGATGGTGACCTCGGCGTACTGACCCGAACCACCCGTCTGCTTCTTGTGGGTGTAGGTGACCTTCTCGACCGCGGAGGTGATGGTCTCGCGGTAGGCGACCTGCGGCTTGCCGGCGGTGGCGTCGACGTTGCACTCGCGCACCATGCGGTCGACGAGGACCTCGAGGTGCAGCTCGCCCATGCCGGAGATGACGGTCTCGGCCGTCTCCTCGTCGGTGCGGACCTGGAACGTCGGGTCCTCCTCGCTCAGCGCGTAGAGGGCCTTCGACATCTTGTCCTGGTCGGCCTTGGTCTTGGGCTCCACGGCCACGTGGATCACGGGGTCGGGGAACTCGAGCGACTCGAGGACGATCGGGTTGCCCGGGTCGGCGAGGGTGTCACCCGTGCGGGTGTTCTTCATGCCGACGGCCGCCACGATGTCGCCGGCGAAGACCTCTTCCTTGTCGTTCATCTCGTTGGCGTGCATCTCGAGGAGCCGACCGGCGCGCTCCTTCTGACCCGAGCGCATGTTGAGGAGCTGGTCGCCCTTGCTGAGGCTGCCCGAGTAGACGCGGAAGTAGGTGAGCTTGCCGATGTGCGGCGCCGTCATGATCTTGAACGCGAGGGCCGCGAACGGCTCCTTCGCGGATGGGGCACGCTCGAGCTTGTTCTCGCCCTTGGCGTCGGTGCCCTCGACCGGCGGGATGTCGGCGGGGGACGGCATGTAGAAGCACACGGCGTCCAGCAGCGGCTGGACGCCCTTGTTCTTGAACGCCGTGCCGTTGAGGACGGGGACCACACCGTGGTTGATCGTGGCGTCGCGCAGGGCGGCCCGGATCTCGTCGGGGGTGATCTCCTCCTCCATGAGGAACTTCTCGGCGATGTTGTCGTCGGTCTCGCTGATCACGTCGAGCAGCGCCTGGTGGTACTCGTCGGCCTGCGCCTGGTACTCCTCCGGGATGTCGATGACGTCCCACGCCGCACCGAGGTCCTCGCTGTGCCAGATCCAGGCCTTCATCGTGACCAGGTCGATGATGCCCTGGTAGTTCGACTCGGAGCCGATCGGCAGGTTGATGACCGCGACCTTCGCCTCGAGGCGCTCCTTGATCGAGTCGAGCGCGGCGAAGAAGTCGGCGCCCGTGCGGTCCATCTTGTTGACGAAGCACATCCGGGGCACGTGGTACTTGTTCGCCTGCCGCCAGACGTTCTCGGTCTGGGGCTCGACGCCGGCGACGCCGTCGAACACGGCGACCGCGCCATCGAGCACGCGGAGCGAGCGCTCCACCTCGACGGTGAAGTCGACGTGGCCCGGCGTGTCGATGATCTGGATCCGGTGCTCGATGTTGTTGACCGTGTTCTTCCAGAACGCGGTGGTGGCAGCGGAGGTGATCGTGATGCCACGCTCCTGCTCCTGCACCATCCAGTCCATGGTGGCTGCCCCGTCGTGGACCTCACCGATCTTGTAGGACTTGCCGGTGTAGAAGAGGATCCGCTCGGTGGTGGTGGTCTTGCCCGCATCGATGTGGGCCATGATCCCGATGTTGCGGGTGCGGTCGAGGGGGTACTGCTGCGCCATTGGAAGTGTCTCTCAGGTGTGGGGCCGCGGGGCTACCAGCGGTAGTGGGCGAAGGCCTTGTTCGACTCGGCCATCTTCTGCAGGTCATCGCGTCGCTTGACCGACGCGCCGACGCCGTTGGAGGCGTCGAGGAGCTCGTTGGCGAGGCGCTCCGCCATCGTCCGCTCACGGCGCTGACGGCTGTAGCCGACCACCCAACGGATGGCGAGGGTGCCCGCGCGACGGGGGCGCACCTCGACGGGGACCTGGTAGGTCGCGCCACCGACGCGACGGCTGCGGACCTCGAGCTGGGGCTTGACGTTGTCCATCGCCCGCTTGACCGTGGCGACGGGATCGGAACCGGTCTTGGCCTCGATGATGTCGAGTGCGTCGTACACGATGCGCTCGGCCACCGAGCGCTTGCCCTGGATGAGGACCTTGTTCACGACCTGGGTGACGAGGAGCGAGTGGTACTTGGGATCGGGCATGAGCTCCCGACGCGGGGCGGGACCCTTGCGAGGCATTCCTACTTCTCCTTCTTCGCGCCGTAACGGCTGCGGGCTTGCTTGCGGTCGCGCACACCGGTGGTGTCGCGGGTGCCGCGGATGATCTTGTAGCGAACGCCGGGAAGGTCCTTCACACGGCCGCCGCGGACGAGCACGATGCTGTGCTCCTGGAGGTTGTGGCCCTCACCGGGGATGTAGGCCGTGACCTCGATGCCCGAGGAGAGGCGCACACGGGCGACCTTCCGGAGCGCGGAGTTCGGCTTCTTGGGGGTGTTCGTGTACACGCGAGTGCACACCCCACGACGCTGCGGCGCGCCCTTGAGCGCCGGCGTGGACTCCTTGCGGCGCTTCGTCTGACGGCCCTTGCGGACCAACTGCTCGATGGTGGGCACGGAAAACCTCTCACTGCTCCGGATGGGGGCGTGGCGCGACAGGGCGCACACAGCCGGTTCAACTTACTGATCCGCCGTACGACCCCGCAAAGCGGGATCGCACGGCGGAGGGACGTCAGACGGCCGACTCTCCGCCCGTCATGAGGTCGATGATCTCGGCATCGGGCTCGTCGAGCGCGGGCGAACCCACACCGGCGAGCCATTCGGCTGCGCTCTGCCCCGAGTCCGACGACCAGTACTCGAGCGGCTGGTAGTCGGGAGCGGAGACCCCCACGTTGCGGTAGGCGGACATGCCGGTACCCGCAGGGATGAGCTTGCCGATGATGATGTTCTCCTTGAGGCCCTGGAGGCTGTCGGAGCGGCCCTCGATGGCCGCTTCGGTCAGCACCCGGGTGGTCTCCTGGAACGAGGCGGCGGACAGCCACGAGTCGGTGGCCAGCGAGGCCTTCGTGATGCCCATCAGCTCGGGGCGGCCGTCGGCGGGCTTGTTGCCCTCCTGCACGAGGCGGCGGTTGACGTCCGCGAAGACCCGGGCGTCGACCCGCTCCCCCGGAAGGAACTCGCTGTCACCGGGCTCCTGCACGCCGACCCGGCGGGTCATCTGGCGCACGATCAGCTCGATGTGCTTGTCGTGGATCGACACGCCCTGGTCCCGGTACACTTTCTGGACCTGGTCGACGAGGTACTGCTGGGTCGACCGGACGCCCTTGATCTCGAGGAGCTCCTTGGGATCGCGGGGGCCCTCGACGAGGGCGTCGCCGGCGATGACCTCCTGGCCGTCGGTGACCTCGAGGCGGACGTCGCGATCGATCGCGTACTCCTCCTCGTCACCGTCGTCGCCGACCACGATGACCGTGCGGCGGTTGCCGTCGTCGTCACCGAGCCGGACCACGCCCGAGGTGCGGGCGAGGATCGCCTTGTTCCGGGGGGTGCGGGCCTCGAAGAGCTCG
>JAEZFI010000268.1 GCA_023437745.1 Actinomycetes bacterium | reverse complement strand
GGCTGCGGCTCTTCGACTTGGAGGTCTTCTTCTTCGGGACGGCCATGATGGCTCCTGCGCTGGGTGCCCGGGTCGGACCCAGGCGACGTCTCACGGGCGCGCCACGGTGGCGGCGCGGAGCAGCGATCGTAGCGGCGGTGCACCCGGGCAGGCGAATCAGGCCGCCGCGACCGGTGTCAGTTGTCGGGTGGCGGGTCCAGGAGGACGTCGAGGGCCGCCCAGCGGGGATCGCGGGGCGGCTCGGCGGGCTCGTCGTCCGACTCGACCGTGACCGTGAACCGGTCGGGGTCGGGCCCCGGGCAGTCCTCGCGGCACAGCGGCGCGGGAGAGAGGTCGAGGAGCACGGCGTCGCGAGCCATCTCCGCGAGGTCGATCACGTCGTGGTCGATGGGGTACGTCTCACCCTCGACGGGCGCGTCGGCGAAGACCTCGGCGACCTCGATGCCCAGGCCACCGGTGACCGGGCCGAGGCAACGACGGCACTCCCCCTCCCACGACACGTGGACCTGCCCCGTGGCCGAGATCCCGCCCTGGATCGACTCGAGGGCGAGATCGACCTCGACGTCGCTCCCGGCGGGGACGCGCGTCGACCCCACGACGAGGTCGTCGCGGAACTGCAGGGTGCGATGGACGTCGCGGCGCTCACCGAAGCGCTGTCGGAGCTCAGCGACCTCGACCGTGGGGCGGTCCCCGTCACGCGAGATGCGTGGTGCCGCCACGTCAGTCGGCCTCGTGGTCGAAGAACTCCCCGCCGATCTCGTCGCCGGGCGACAGCTCGATCTCCTCCACGGTGGCGGCGAGGCGCTGGCGGCCTGCGGCCACCGTGCGCTGCACCTTCTCGAGCACCACCTCGAAGCTGGCGAGCTTCTGGTCGCAGTAGTCCTCGGCCTCGTGCATCATCTGGCGGGCGCGGGTCTCGGCGTCGTCGAGGATCTCCCGGGCGCGTGCGTCGGCCGACTTCACGACCTCGGTGCGCTGCACCATGTGGGCCACGCGCTCGGTCGCCTCGGAGATCACGTCCTCGGCCTCGCGGCGGGTCCGGGCCCGGAACTCCTCGCGCTCCTTGAGCAGCCAGCGGGCGGCCCGGAGCTCCTCGGGGAGGCGGTTCACGGCCTCCTCGATGAGGTCGAGGACCTCGTCGCGCTCGATGCGGACCGAGGTGGACATCGGCAGGTTGCGAGCGTTCTCGACCATCTCGAAGAGCTGCCGGAGCAGCGTCTCCGTGTCCGCCGGCGGCGCGTCGTGGTCGTGGTCGAGGTCCGTCATGCTGCACGCTCCTTCAGTCGGACGGCCACGCACGCCGGCACCATCGACTCGACGTCACCGCCGAACCGCGCGACCTCCCGGATCAGCTTCGAGGCCAGGAACGAGTGCGACGAGGTCGTCGGGATGAACAGCGTGTCCACGCCGCTGATCCGCTTGTTCATCTGGGCCATCTGCAGCTCCGACTCGAAGTCGCTGACGGCGCGGAGACCCTTGACGATGAAGTGGGCGCCGACGTCGCGCGCCAGGTCGACGACGAGCGACGAGAACATGGTCACCTCGACGTTCCCGAGGTGGCCGCACGCCTCGAGGATCAGCTCCTGGCGCTCCTCGAGGCTGAAGAGCGGCTCGCCCTTCTGCGGGTTGCGCACGGAGGCGACGACCACCTTGTCGAACAGCCGAGCTGCCGTCTCGATGATCTCGACGTGACCGTTGTGGATCGGGTCGAACGAGCCCGGATACAGGACGACGGTCACGGGGACTCCTGGCGGATGGTGTGGGCGGCGGCGGTGCGGGCGGTGCCCGTGGACGTCACGGTAGTGCGGTCGCGTCGATCGTCGGCAACACCGCCCGCTGCCGCCCGATGACCACCCAGGTGCGCCCGTACCGGCGCGAGCGGACCACCTCGAACGCCGGGCCCAGGTCGAGCTCCCGGTCCGATTCCGCCACCAGCCACGTCGTGCGGAGCCTCGCCAGCAGCTCGGCCCAGCCGTCGAACTCGTACGGCGGATCGGCGAGGACCAGGTCGACCCGCTCCGTCCGGTCGGGCGACTCGACCCACCGCAGCACGTCGGCCCGCTGCACCCTGCCGGAGGCGGCCAGGCCGGACGACGCGAGGTTGGCGCGCACCGCGTCGAGCGCAGCGGGTTCGCGGTCCACGAACACCGCCGACTCGGCGCCCCGGCTCAGCGCCTCGATCCCCAGCGCACCCGAGCCGCACCACAGGTCCCAGACGTGCGAGCCGCGCACGGCGTCGAGCGAGGCGAGGGCGTTGAAGACCGCCTCGCGCACGCGGTCCGACGTCGGTCGGGTGGCGTCGCCCTTCGGCGCGACGAGCCGCCGCCCGCGTGCGGTCCCGGCCACGACCCTCATGGGGCGGACGGGAGAGCGGGTAGCGTGCCGTGCATCGAACCTCCGGAGACCATCATCTGCGTCGACTGCGGGGGACTCTGCCACCTGCTGTCGGTGCGGGACGACAGCGAGCCCTCCGAACCCGAGGGCACGTCGCTCATCGTGGCCTACCGCTGCGAGGACTGCCTGGACCGGTGGGACCTCGAGATGAGCCCCGACGACGACTGAGGCTCGCCGTCCGAACTGTCACCGCCGACCCGGACATGCCGGGTGAACGGTGACAGTTCCGCCAGGACGCTCGGGCGGCCCCGCAACTGTCACCGCGGACCCAGACATGGAGGGTGGGTGGTGACAGTTCCGCCAGGGGCGACGGAACTCAGTTCTTGAGGAGGTAGTCGGTGTCGCCGTCGGCCATGAGGAGGTCCACCTCGTCGGCGAGGACGGGGTGCCGGGCCAGGCCGGTGCCGTCGCCCACGAGCTCGACCGCCACCTCGCGGGCACGTTCGACCCACTCGCGGTCTCGGCGGAGCGAGGCCAGGCGCAGGTCGTTGCGGCCCTTCTGCCGGTCGCCGAGGATCGTGCCCTCGCCGCGCAGGTCGAGGTCCACCTCCGCCAGCTCGAAGCCGTCGGTCGTCCGCACCATGGCGTCCAGGCGCTCCGACGCCTCCTCGGTCACCTCCAGCCCGGCGACGAGGTAGCAGTCCGACGCCGCGGTCCCCCGGCCGACACGACCACGCAGCTGGTGGAGCTGCGCGATGCCGAAGCGGTCGGCGTCGAGGATGACCATGACCGTCGCGTTCGGGACGTCGACGCCGACCTCGATCACGGTGGTCGCCACGAGCACGTCGAGGTCGCCCGACCGGAACCGGCCCATCACGGCGTCCTTCTCGTCCCCCTTCATGCGGCCGTGCAGCAGACCGACCCGGAGTCCCGCCAGCTCGACGGCGGCGAGGCGCTCGTGGGTCTCGGTGGCCGAGCTGACCTCGAGCTTCGGCGACTCCTCCACCAGCGGGCACACCACGTAGGCCTGGCGGCCGTCGGCGACCTCGGCTCGGACCGCATCCCACATCGCCGCTTCGGCCGCCTCGGTGTCGACGCGATGCGTGACGATCGGCGTACGACCGGGGGGCAGCTCGTCCAGGACCGAGACGTCGAGGTCCCCGTAGACCGTCATCGCGGCGGTCCGCGGGATCGGCGTCGCGGTCATGACCAGGACGTCGGGAACGGTCCCGTCGGCGTTGGTGGAGCGCAGCGCGTCGCGCTGCTCCACGCCGAAGCGGTGCTGCTCGTCGATCACCACGACGCCCAGGGAGGAGAAGGCGACGGCGTCCTGGATGAGCGCGTGGGTTCCGACGGCGATGTCGACGGTGCCGTCCGCGAGCCCGGCCAGGATCCGGCGCCGCTCGGCGGCCGGCACCCGGTTCGTCAGGAGGGCGAGGTGCACGGGCCGCTCGGCGAGCAGCGTGCCCTCGGAGCGCACGACGAGACCGTCGAGCGCGGCGCGCAGGCTGCGTGCGTGCTGCTCGGCGAGGACCTCGGTCGGCGCCATGAACGCGCCCTGGTGCCCGCCCTGGACGCCGGTGAGGAGCGCCGCGAGCGCCACGACCGTCTTGCCCGAGCCCACGTCGCCCTGCACGAGGCGGTGCATCGGTCGCGGCACCGCCAGGTCCCGGGCGATCTCGGCCATCACCCGATCCTGTGCGCCCGTGAGGGCGAAGCCGAACGACGCCAGCGCCCGGTCGACGAGGCCGGGGGCGACACCCGAACCCTGCTCCACGGCGTGCGCGATCCCGAGGGATTCGCGCTCGATCGTCACCTTCCGGTGGACCAGCGCCACCTGCAGGCGCAGGAGCTCGTCGAAGACGAGGCGGCGACGCGCCTCCACGGTGTCGGCCATCGACTCGGGTTCGTGGACCGCGTGGAAGGCCCGGTCCCGGTCGACGAGCCCGAGCCGGTCCCTCAGCTCGTCGTCGAGCGGGTCGGCGAGGCCCCGCTGCTGGGAGCGGCGCAGCACCTGGGCCACGAGGTCGCCGAGCTCCCAGGTGGACACCCCCGACTTCTCCGACTGCGGGTAGACGGGGAGGATCCGGCCGGTGCGGTTGCCGACGAGGTCGACCACCGGGTTCGTCATCTGGCGGGTGCCGTTGAACGACTCGAGCTTCCCGAAGAAGACGGCCTCGGTGCCGGGGGACAGCTGCCGTTCCCGCCACGCCTGGTTGAAGAAGGTGACCTTCATCGACCCCGAGCCGTCGTGCACCGTCACGTTCACCATGACGCGACCACCGCGGACCCGCCGGCTGTCGGATCGCCGCACCGTGGCGAGCACCATCGCCACGTCGCCCGGGGCGAGGTCGGCGATGCGCGCCTGGTTGGTCCGGTCCAGGTAGCGCCGCGGGTAGTGCAGCAGGACGTCGAGCACGGTCTCGATGCCCGTCGCCCTGAGCGCCGTCAGCTTCTTCGGCCCCACGCCGGTGAGGGTGTCGATCGACCGCCGGTCCAGGTCGCGGAGCGTGATGCCGGACGTCGCGACGGCGGTGGCCTGCTCGGTCATCCCGGCGCGACCCGGTCGTCGACCTGCAGCCTCGACGGGCGGCCGAGCGCGATCGCAGCCTCCACCACCGCACCGATGTCGTCGGTCGCGACGCGCGCCTCCCACGTGCCCGGCGCTGCCGGCGTGACGGCGATCTCGTCGCCCAGGGCGGACCAGATCGACGCGAGCCGGTCCCCTGCCTCCGTGTCGTCGGCGGCGAGGACCAGCGACACCTCGTAGCGGGCGCCCTCGATCCCGCTGAACGGGAGCGGCTCGTCCGGTACGCCGCCCGCCAGCACGGCCACCGACTCGAGGACCACGACCCACCCGGCGGCCCCGGCATCCACGACGCCGGCCTCGACCAGCTCCGGGCGGCGGGTGGCGGTCAGCTCGAGCGCCTCCATGGCGGCGTCGGCCGCGCCGCCGGCGACCTGCGCGAGCGTGCCG
>JAEZFI010000259.1 GCA_023437745.1 Actinomycetes bacterium | reverse complement strand
ACAGAACGGCGGGCAGCGAGGGAGGGCGGTCAGTCGGGGTCGCGGCGGGCCCGGCTCGGCTGGACCCGTCGGGGCTCGCCCTCCGCCTTGGGGAAGCTCGGCGGCCACGGGGCGTCGCCGAGGCCCTCGGCCTCGTCGCGGGCGGCCAGGTCGAGCAGCGGCTGCAGCGAGTAGGGCTGGTCGTCGATGCCGGCGTCCGGGTCGATCCCCGCGGCGAAGCGAGCGGCGACGGTCGCCATCGTGAAGTCCTCGATCGCCGCGTCGGGGACCTCGTCCCAGGTGAGCGGCGCCGAGACGTACCCGTGCGGCGACGGGCGCACCGAGTACGCCGAGGCCACGGTCCGGTCCCGGGCGTTCTGGTTGTAGTCGATGAAGACTGCGTCGCCCCGCTCCTCCTTCCACCACTTCGACGTGGCCAGGCCGGGAAGGCGGCGCTCCACCTCGCGAGCGAGCGCCAGCGCGGCGCGACGCACCTCGGTGAAGCTCCAGCGGGGGTGGATGCGGATGTTCACGTGGATCCCGCGCGACCCGGAGGTCTTCGGGTAGCCGACCATGCCGTGCTCCGTGAGGACGTCCCGGACCTCGAGGGCCACCGTGCGCACTGCGTCGAACGGCAGCCCGGGCTGCGGATCGAGGTCGACGCGCAGCTCGTCGGGGCAGGCCAGGTCCCACTTCCGAATGGCCCACGGGTTCAGGTCGATGCACCCGAGGTTCACGGCCCAGATGATGTGGGCCACGTCGACAGGGCAGAGCTCCTCGGCGGTGCGGCCGCTGGGGAACGCGACCACGGCGGTCTGCAGCCAGTCGGGCCGTGACGTGGGCACTCGCTTCTGGAAGAAGAACTTGCCCTCGGCCCCGTCGGGGAACCGCTTCATCACCGTGGGCCGGCTGCGCACGCCTCGGAGCGCGCCCTCCCCGACGGCCAGGTAGTAGCGCACGAGATCGCCCTTGGTGAGCCCTTCGGCCGAGAAGAAGACCTTGTCGGGGTTCGACACACGGACGGCTCGGCCGGCCGCCTCCACCTCGATGGCCGGGTTCGCCATCCGACGACTCTACGACGCGCTTGACATCGCAGAGCGTCCTCGCGATGCTCAACCTATCAGTTGATCAACTGATAGGTTGACAAGCAGATGCCGGACGATCCCCTCAGCCTCACCTTCGCCGCACTGGCCGATCCCACCCGACGGGCGATCCTTGCCCGGCTCGCGGAGGGCGAGGCCTCGGTGAACGAGCTGGCGGAACCGTTCGACATGAGCCTCCAAGCCGTCTCGAAGCACCTCAAGGTGCTCGAGCGGGCGGGTCTCATCACCCGCGGGCAGCACGCCCAGTTCCGGCCGTGCCGGTTCGAAGCGGCGCCCCTCGAGCACGCCGTCGACTGGATCGACCGCCACCGCGACGTGTGGAAGGACCGGTTCGACCAGCTCGAACAGCACCTGCGAGACCTCCAGCGGGCCAACACGAAGCGACCCACCAACGACACGAAGGACACGGGACCATGAGCGACACCAACACCAGCAGCGACACCGGCACGACCGACGAGATCGAGCTCGGCGAGATCACCTACACCCGCATCATGAGGGCGCCGCGTGAGCTGGTCTTCGAGTGCATGACGACACCCGAGCACCTGACCCACTTCTGGGGGCCGAAGGGCGCGCACACGCCGCTCGACAAGATCACCGTCGACCTCCGCCCCGGCGGCGTGTTCGAGACGATCATGGTGAACGACGAGACGGGCGAGGAGTACCCGATGCGGGGTGTGTTCGTGGAGGTCGTCGTCCCCGAGCGACTGGTCTTCACCGAACCCGGCCCGGCCGGCGGCATGACGACAGCGATCACCTTCACCGACCTCGGCGACGGCACGACCCAGACGATCACGCACCAGACCAACATCCCGACGATGTTCCTGAACCCCGAGGCCCAGGCGGGGATGCAGAGCAGCTTCGTGAAGTTCGACGAGTACATCGCCACGCTCGTCTGACACGACACCGCCCGAACCTGGCCGGATCTCGGTGCTCCGCCACCGACATCCGGCCGGGTTCGGAGGTGAGGGCGGCGCTACGCCGTGCGCAGCAGGACGCCCACCAGCTCGCGCGACGACAGCAGGCGCTCGAAGGCATCCGCCGGTCGAGGCGGGCCGATGAGGTAGCCCTGCGCACCGTGGCACCCCAGGCGGCGCTGGGCGTCGAGCTGCTCGGCGGTCTCGATCCCCTCGGCGATCACCCGGAAGCCGAAGGCGAGGGACAGCTGCACGACGGCCGCGACGATCGCGTGGTCGTGCGGGTCGTGGCAGATGCCGGCGACGAAGCTCCGATCGATCTTGACCACGTCCACCGGGAAGCGCCGCAGGTGGTTGAGCGAGGAGTAGGCGGTGCCGAAGTCGTCGAGCGCCAGTCCGATCCCGCGGTCGCGCAGCGCGGTGATCGACGCCACCTGACCGGCGTCGGCCTCCAGCAGCGTGTGCTCGGTCAGCTCGATCATGAGCCGCTCCGGCGCCAGGTCGTGTCGGGCGAGCGACCCGTCCACGAGGTCCACGAAGCCGTCGTCGAGCTGGGACGCCGAGACGTTCAGGGCGACCCGGAACGGGACCCCGGACCGGGACCAGCGCGCCGCGATCCGGGCCGTCTCGTCGATCACCCATTCGCCGATCGGCTGGGCGAGCCCGGTGTCCTCGGCGACGTCGAGGAACGCTCCCGGGGCCAGCAGCCGCCCGTCCGGGTGGTGCATGCGGATCAGCGCCTCGGCCGACATCGGGTCGCGGTCGGAGTTCGGGTGCACGGGCTGGAAGTAGAGCTCGAACCATCCCTCGGCGAGGGCGTCGCGGATCAGCAGCTCGGTGTCGAACCGGCGCCGGGCGACGTCGCTCAGCTCGTGCCCGAACCACTCGACCCGGCCGAGCCCGCTCTGCTTGGCCTGCTGGCGGGCGGCGTCCGCCTGTCGCAGCACCAGGTCGGCGTCGACCACCCCGTCGGGCACGGCGACCACCCCGACGCACGCGGACGGCACGACGCGCTCGTCGGCGGGTGAGCGCCACGGCACGGCGATGGCCGCGACGACCGCCTCGGCCGCAGCGCGGACCTCGGCTTCGTCCACCGTCCCGACCAGCACGACGACGAACTCGTCGCTGCCCCAGCGCCCCACGACGTCAGCCGTGCGGGCGATTCGGCGGAGGCGGCGGGCGATCTCGACGAGGAGCTGGTCGCCGATGTCGTGCCCGAGCGACTCGTTCAGGCGCCCGAACCGATCGACGTCGATGGAGAGGACCGACACCGCCGTCCCCTGCCCCGCCATCTCCGCGAGGAGCGATCGCAGGCGGGCCCGGTTGATGAGCCCCGTCAGCTGGTCCATCTCGGACCGGTGCGAGAGGTCGCGCAGATCGATGAGCGCCTGCTCGAGCTCGCGGGTCCGCGAGTCGACGAGGTCCTCGAGCGACGAGACCCTGTCGTCCCGCTCCCCCACCTCGATGCGTGGGGCGGTGACGACGTCGGGCACGATCGGTTCACCCTCCGACGCGGCAGGGGCACCAGGGTGCGCGGCGCGCCGGAACAGATCGGAGCGACCCGTCCAGTCGCCGGCGCGGTGGGCACCGTCGACCTCGGGCGACGCCTCGGCGAGCCTTGGTGGATGGATGAGGGTGACCGGCCGGAGCATCGCCTGTCGGCGATCCGCGGCGCGCGCCGTCCGCAACAGGAACCTGGCCTCGTACCGCCGGCACGACAGCAGGTGCTCGTACGCAGCCGCCATCCCGCCGTCCGAGCGCTCCAGCTCGGCGAGCAGCTCGTGGACCCGGGCGAGCCGGCGTTCCGCTCCGACGTCGAAGGACGCCGCCCCGACCAGCGCCGCACGCGCGCCCTGGGCATCCCCCGACGCCAGACGTGCCTCGCCGAGCCACCCGAGCAGCTCGAGGTGCAGGCTCGACCCGGCCTCGGCCGGCACCTGCGCCACCAGCGCCTCGAGCGCGGGGAGCGCCCGCCCGACCTCGCCCTGCGCCACGGCGACCATCGCATCGACCCAGCGGCACACGAACGGCGCGTCGTCCCCCGACGCGGCAAGGGCAGCGGCTCGCCGCACGTGGGCGGCGGCGAGCTCGACGTCGCCGGCTGTGAGGTGCAACGCCGCCAACGACGCCGACAGGGCGGCCTCACGATCCGGTGCGCCGTGCCCCGCACGCGTCACCCTCATCAGCTCGGCGATCGCCGACGAGACGGACGGCCCGGCGATCACGCTGCCGACCCAGTGGGTGAGCTCCACGACCGCAGCGTCGAACCGGGCGCGGTCGTCCTCGGCCACGACGGAGCGGGCGCGCTCGACCAGCAGCAGCAGCCCGTCGTCGACCCGGTCGGCGGCGAGGTCGAGCCACACCAGGCGCCGGGTGGTGCTCGTGATCCGGTCCCACGCCTCGTCGACGGGCAGCAACCTGAGCAGGCGGAGCTGGCGGCTCCGCGCCTCGTACTCCCCCACGACGTCGCCCACCCGGCGCCGGACGCGGGCCAGCGCCCCGGTCAGCTCGACGGCGACGGCGAGGTGCGCCGCGCCGGGCGCGTCGCCGAGCAGCGCGCAGGCCGTCTCGAGCACGTCGGTCGCGTGGTCGGGCTCGTGCTCCACGAGGGAGCGGCCATAGTCGAGGCTCAGCTCGAGCAGTTCGTCGAGCCGACCCTCCGGGTCGTCCAGCGCCCGGCGGTAGCGGGCCTCGAGGTCCCCTGACGCGTCGAGGTCAGCCACAGCCGATCAGCCCGAACTACCGACACATCGCACGCCGGAAGCGTACTGACGGCCGTTCTGCGCACCGGGGATGGTCCCGGCCCGCGCGAGGGCGTCACGCCGAGGGCGCCATCCAGTGGCCGGCGTTCACGGGGAGCGCCGTGCCCGTCACGCACTTGGCGAGCGGCGAGGCGAAGAAGACCACGGCTCCTGCGATCTCCGACGAGTGCGGCAGGTACCCGAGGGCCGTCTCGGAGGCCCGCTCCGCGTACACGTCCTCCCACGTGGCGTCGGCCCCGCGCTCCGCCGCCTGCATCTCGAAGTAGATCCGCACGTTGTCGCCCCAGATGTAGCCGGGGTGCACCGCGTTGACGCGGATGTGGTCGGCGCCCAACTCGAGTGCGAGGGTCTTGGTGACGGCTGCGAGCGCCGCCTTCGACCCGGCGTACGAGCCGTGGTTCGCCTCGAGGTGCTGCACGGACATCGTGTTGACCATGATGATCCTGGCGTCCTCGCGGGCCCGACCGGCCGCTCGGAGCGCCGGCAGCAGCGCCTGGGTCAGCTGCAGCGTGCCGAAGTAGTTGATGTCCATCGGGCGCCGCCATTTGGCGAGGTCCGCCTCGGCGAACGGCTCCATCCGGCCGGCGTGGAACGCGCTGTTCACGAGGATGTCGAGCTCGCCGCCGAGCGCCGTCTCGACCACCTCGGCCACCGCGGCGCAGTCCTCCGGCTTCGCCACGTCGGCCTGCACGGACACGGCTCGGCGCCCCAGCGCCTCGACCTCTGCGGCCACCCCGGGCATGTGGCGATCGCTCCGCCCGACGAGCAGCAGGTCGGCGCCCTCCCGCGCGAGCGCGAGCGAGATGTCACGCCCCATGCCGGGTCCGATGCCGGTCACGACGGCCGTGCGACCGTCCAGCAGTCCTGTCATGTCACCCCTCGCTCCCCCTGAGCCCGCGCTCGCGGGCCCGGATCAACTCTTCGGGACGTCCTTCCACGGGACGTCCAGGTCGGACCGCTGCTCGCGCGGGAGGCCCAGGGCCTGCTCGGCGAGGTTGTTCCTGTGCACCTCTTCCGTCCCGCCCCCGATGCGGGACGCGAACTGGTTCAGGCACTGGTACTGCCAGAACCCTCCCCCTTCGGCGTCGTCCCAGAGCATCCCCTCGGGGCCCAGGAGGTCGACGGCGAGCGTGACCCGGTGCGAGAGGGAACGGGTGAAGAAGTTCTTCATCAGCGACCCGTGCACCGCGACGTCGCGCCGACCCGTCACCACCGCCGTCTGCGTGCGGAGCTGGAGGTAGCGGAGCACCTGCTCGTTGGTCCACACGCGAGCCAGCTCCTGGCGGACGTGCGGATCGCTCGTCCGCCCCATCCGCTCGGCCGTGCTCCGGACCGCGACGAAGGTGGTCGCCTGGCCGGCGCCCGAGATCATCGAGCTCTCGTTGCGGAGCGTCGTCCGCGCGACCTTCCAGCCGCCGTCGATCTCGCCGACGACGTTGCTCACCGGGATGCGCACCTCGTCGAGGAAGACCTCGTTGAAGTGGGCGACGCCCTGCGCCTGCACCAGCGGGCGGACCTCGATCCCGGGCGACGCCATGTCGACGATGAGGAAGGTGATGCCGTCGTGCTTCGGGACGTCGGGATCGGTGCGCGTCAGCAGGATGCCGAACTGCGCGTGCTGCGCCTGGCTGGTCCAGACCTTCTGACCCGTCACCACGAACTCGTCGCCGTCGCGCACGGCGCGGCACCCCAGGGTCGAGAGGTCGCTGCCGGCGCCGGGCTCGCTGAAGAGCTGGCACCAGATCTCGTCGCCCCGCAGCAGCGGCTTCACGTAGCGGGCCTGCTGCTCGGGCGTCCCGTGCTGCATGAGGGTCGGGCCGACGAGCGCCTGCGCGGCGGTGAGGAACCCGCTCGTCGCGTCGTACCGCGCCAGCTCCTGGTTGAAGATCATCTGCTGCGCAGCGGTGCCGCCGCGCCCGCCGAACCGCTCGGGCCACGTGATCCCCGCCCAGCCCTTGTCGAACAGCGTCCGCTGCCACTCCTGGCACCGACGCCGGAAGTCGGCGCTGATCCGGGGGTCCGTCGACGCGCCGTTGCGGGACCAGTCCCGCTCGTCGCCGCGCTTCAGCTCGGCGTGCGCGTCCAGGAACGCCCTGACCTCCGCCCTGAAGGCTGCCTGCTCCGGCGAGTCACCGATGTCCACGGCACCGATAGTAGAACAGGTTCCAGTTTTGGAGCCCGTCCCGTCGAGCCGGGGACGACCCACGCTCGGCGCCGCGTCGTCCAGACTCGACGGATGACCACGCACGAACCCGAGCTGACCGAGCCCGTCCTGCTCTGCGACCCGAGCGGCACGCGCCTCAACCCGGCGGCCCGGGGCTACAGCCGCACCCCGCTGCTGACCGCCAACCTCGCGGGCGGTTGGGGGCGCACCAAGCGCTGGGACTACTGGGCGATCCTCGCAGGCGATCTCGTCATGGCCGTGACGTACGCGGACGTGGACTACATCGGGATGGCCACCGTCTGGTGGTGCGACCTGTCGACCGGAGCGACCGGGGGCAGGGAGATGATCCTGCCGCTCGCCCGCGGCGTCTCGCTGCCGGAGCGCTACGGCACGGCACCGCTCACCTTCCGCAACTCGCGCATCGACGTGCGGATCGAGGACCTCGACGGCTCCACCCGGGTCGAGGTGGGATGGCACGATCGAGGCAGGGGGCGCTGCCGCCTGGACGCGACGATCGACCGCCCACCGGGGTACGAGGCGCTGCACGTCGTGATCCCGTGGGACGACCGCCGCTTCCAGTACACCGCCAAGCACCAGGCGCGCCCGGCGCGGGGGACGCTGCAGCTCGGCAGCGTCACCCACTCCTTCGGCGACGACGGCGACGCGTGGGGCGTGCTCGACGTGGGTCGCGGGCGCTGGCCGTACCGGACCAACTGGAACTGGGGCGGCGGCGCCGGGCGGTCCGACCGCGGCGCGGTGATCGGCGTGCAGCTCGGTGCGAAGTGGACGGAGGGGACCGGCGCCACCGAGAACGGCATCACCGTGGACGGCGTGCTCGAGAAGATCGGCGCCGAGCTGGAGTGGACGTACGACTGGGACCACCCGCACCGGCCCTGGCGAGTCCGCCATCCGGACGGTTCGCTCGATCTCACCCTCACCACGCGGTACGACCGCCACACGAAGGTGGCGGCCGTACTCATGGGGATGGAGGTGCACCAGGTCTTCGGGCACTGGGCCGGTCACGTGACCGGCCCGGCGGGCGAGCGACACCAGCTCGCCGGCCTCCAGGGGTTCGCCGAGGAGTGCCGGGCGAAGTGGTGAGCGGTTCCCGCCCGCCGACCCGACGTCAGGCTCGGACCTCTCGGCGGTAGCGGGAGCGGTGGGCGACGGGCATCGCCGCACACAGGAACGCCACGATGCCGGCGATGATCATGAACCAGCCGGTCGAGTCGGTCACGCCCAGGTCCTGCCGGAGCTGGTTGGTCGCCGCCAGGGCGAAGATGCCGCCGGCCACCAGGAGGATGCCGGGCAGCACGGCCAGCGTCTGGTCGCGGGACGCACCCGCCACCAGAAGCAGGATGCCGCAGACGACCTCGACGATGCCGGCGTAGGCGCTGTGGGAGGCGCCGAGCAGCTCGGTCGTGGGGGTCTGCAGCGAGCCGTCGATGCCGGTGCGGACCAGGACGATCGCGCCGATCACCGTGAGTGCCGCGCCGGCGATGACCGCGAGGATCCGTCCCGGCGCCATGTCTCGTTCTTCGTGGACCATCGAGTCGCTCTCGCTCACGACGGTGGGGGGGCGATCGACCACCGTCGGGCGGTCGGCGCTCACCCTCTGCTCATGTCGATGCGTCAGTTGCACGATTCACCTCCGAGTTGTGGATGCGTCGTGGTACCCGCAACCCTCGAATCGGAGACATGCGTTCCGCAGCGCGACGACGGGGGCGCCGCGCGGCGCCCCCGTCGTGCTCGGTCGGCCTCGGTGAGCGTCAGCCGGCCTCGGTGGTGGTCGGCGCGTCCGGAGCCGTCGTCGTCGTGTCGTCGGTCCCGTCGGTCCCGTCGTCACCCCGGTGGCCGGGACCCTCGCCCCGCTCGTGCCAGTGACCGCCGCGCGGGCCGCCCGGACCGGCGGGCCGCTCGCCGTTCACCATGGCGGTGATCCGCTCGGTGAGATCGGCCTTCCGCTGGTCGGCCTCCTCCTGGGTCAGGTCCCCGGAGCTGACCTTCTCGTCGAGCCTGGTCGTGGCGTCGGCGACCAGCGCGTCGATGACCTTCTGGACGTCGACCTTGCGGGCCGCCGCGACCTCCGCGAGGGAGCTCCCGTCGCGCAGCGCGGTGCGGAGCTCGTCCTCGGTCATGCCGAGCGCTGCGGCGGCGGCCTCGAGGCGGACACCCATCCGACCGTGGCCGTGGGGTCCGCCGGGCCCACCCTCGGGCCGAGCATCCACGAGGGCCTTGGTGACCGCGTCCGCCTGGGCCTGGGTGATGGTGCCCGCCTCGACGAGCGGAGCGAGCGTCTCCTCGATCCAGTCGCCCGGGCGATGGGACCCCTCGTCGGGTGCCGCCGGCGTGTCGGGAACGGTGGTGGTGGTCTCCTCCTGTGCGCCGCTCAGCCCGGGCGAGCCGAGGGCGACGCCGGCGACGCCCCCGACGCCGAGGCCGGCGACGAGGCCGACCGCAGCGAGGCGGCGACGGCGGTTCCTGGGTGCTTCGGTCATGAGCGCTCCTCCGTGTTCGGGTGTCCGTGTCGGTGTCGGCGATCACGTTCACGCGCCGAGGTGAGCCACGCCTGCACGAAACGTCAGAACCACGCAAGAAGTGCCGGCCGTTCTGTGTCGTGAGACGCGCCGGATCTGGCGCGTCCTACGACACAGAACGGGGGTGCCGCCGGTTACAGGCGCTCGATGATGGTGACGTTCGCCTGACCGCCGCCCTCGCACATCGTCTGGAGGCCGTAGCGACCGCCCGTGCGCTCGAGCTCGTTGAGGAGCGTCGTCATGAGGCGCACGCCCGTGGCGCCCAGCGGGTGCCCCAGGGCGATGGCGCCACCGTTCACGTTGACCTTGTCGAGGTCGGCGTCGAGCTCCTTGGCCCAGGCCAGGACCACCGACGCGAACGCCTCGTTGATCTCGACGAGGTCGATCTGGTCGAGGGTCATGCCGGCCTTGTCGAGCGCGTAGCGGGTCGCGGGGATCGGTGCCGACAGCATGTAGATCGGGTCGTCGGCGCGCACCGAGAGGTGGTGGATGCGGGCGCGCGGCGTGAGGCCGTGGGCCTTCACCGCGGCCTCGGAGGCGATGAGCATCGCGGCCGACGCATCGGAGATCTGCGACGCCACGGCGGCGGTGATCCGCCCGCCCTCACGGAGGGTCGCCAGCGAGGCGATCTTCTCCGGGTTCGGCTCACGGGGGCCCTCGTCGTGGGCGAACTCGCCGACCGGCACGATCTCCCGCTCGAACCGCCCCTCGGCCCGGGCACGGATGGCTCGGGTGTGGCTCTCGATGGCGAAGGCCTCCATGTCCTCGCGGGTGATGTCCCACTTCTCGGCGATCATGTCGGCGCCGCGGAACTGGCTGACCTCCTGGTCGCCGTAGCGCTTGATCCAGCCCTCGGACCCGCTGAACGGATCGGTGAAGCCCATCGGCTCCGCGGCGGTCATGGCCGAGCTGATCGGGATCATCGACATGTTCTGCACGCCGCAGGCCACCACCAGGTCCTGGGTGCCCGACATGACGCCCTGGGCCGCGAAGTGCACGGCCTGCTGCGACGAGCCGCACTGGCGGTCGATCGTCGTGCCCGGCACGTGCTCGGGCAGCCCCGCCGCGAGCCATGCGGTGCGGGCGATGTCACCGGCCTGCGGGCCGATGGTGTCGAGGCAGCCCATCACCACGTCGTCGACGAGCGCCGGGTCGATGCCGGTGCGGTCGACCAGCTCGTTCAGGGTCACGGCGCCGAGGTCCGCAGGGTGCATCTGCGAGAGCGAGCCGCCGCGCTTCCCCACCGGGGTGCGGACGGTGTCGATGATGTAGGCCTCGGCCATCGGGGGGCTCCTCGGAGTTTGCTGCCCACCACCCGCGGTGGCCAGATCCAGTCCGGTCAGGCTACGCCCGCTCCCCCGGGTCCGCTCAAACGGGGGACGGGAAGGTTCACCCCGAGCATCCGCCACGCAGATGTTGCACACTGCGAGACTTCTTGAGCGCTCGTGACCGCCGAACGAGCGCTGGATTGGGGCCATCATGTCGAATCCGGTTCCCCCGCGGCCCTCGGCCGGCGAGGACACCGCACTCGAGACACCGGGTGGACGGCGGTCGGACTCGCACCCGTCGGGACTGCTGGTCGTGCTGCGCCACTGGGTCGTCGAGGGGCAGCTCAACGACGAGCTGTTCGACCTCATGGAGCGGGCGTACGCCCACCACAAGACGAGCACGCCCTTCCGCTACGTCTACACCGCCGACGAGTGGGCGGAGCTGATGCGCAACGACCGCATCGTGAAGATCATCGCCACCCTCGACGGGCGCACCGCCGGGCTGATCACGGGATCCGAGGACCTCGACGCCGTGCCCTGGATCTCGCCCGACTTCTACCGGGCGCGCCACCCCGGTCGCCGGATCTTCTACCAGCAGGACACGTTCGTGGATCCCGACGTGCGGAACCCGCGTGTGCTGCGTGCGCTGTTCGAGGAGGGGATCAGGTTCTCGGTCGAGCGGGACGCGATCGTCGCCTTCGACGTGTCCCACGAGCTCGTCGGCCGCCGCTACGTCGAGCTCATCGGCCGAGTGGTCAAGTCCCACATCAGCGCTCCCGTCGACGAGGTCGACGTGCACCACTACTTCGAGTTCGACACCCGTTCGGAGGCGGTCTCCACGACGCCGAGCCGGACGATCGCCGAGGCGAGCTGATCGGCCGACACCGGCCGCCAGAAGTAGAAGCCCTGCGCGGCGGTGCAGCCGATGGTGGCGAGCGCGTCGGCCTCGCCCGGCTGCTCCACGCCCTCCGCGACGGTGTCGAGCTGCAGCGCGTCGGCCATCGCCACGATGGCGGTGATCAGGCTGCGCTCGGACGTCGGCGCCCGGTCGAGGCCGTCGACGAACGCACGGTCGATCTTGACCCGGTCGAACGGGAAGCGGCGGAGGTACGCGAGCGACGAGTAGCCGGTGCCGAAGTCGTCGATCGAGAGCCGGACGCCGGTGTCGCGCAGGCGGCGGAGCACCAGCTCGAGCGTCTCGGGGTCGTCCATCAGCACCGACTCGGTGACCTCGAGGTACAAGCGGCCGTCGGGGATGTCGTACTGCTCCAGCAGCGCAGCGACCCGGCCGACCAGGCGGTCGTCGAGGAGCTGACGGGTCGACACGTTGACCGCCATGGTGAAGCTCTCGCCCCATCGCACCTCACGGCGGAGCGTCGCGAGCTGGTCGAGCGCACGCTCGAGGACCCAGTCGCCGAGCTTCACGATCATGCCGGTCTCCTCGGCGATCGGGATGAACTCGCCGGGTGAGACGGTGCCCAGCACGGGATGGTGCCAGCGGACCAGCGCCTCGAACCCGCTGATGCGCTCGGACGGCAGGGCGACGATCGGCTGGTAGACGACCTCGAGCTCACCGCGGTCGGCTGCGTGGTGCAGGTCGGTCTCGAGCTCGAGGCGGCGGCTCACCACGTCGCGCATCGCGGCGTCGAACACGACGACCGCGTCCCGACCTGCCGCCTTCGCCTGGTACATGGCGGTGTCGGCGTCGCGGAGCATCTCCTCGCCCGTCAGCCCCTCGTCGGTGCCGTCGGCGAACGCCACGCCGATGCTCGCCGAGGCGGGCAGCTCGATGTCACGGATCTTGATCGGCCGGGACAGCGCGGCCCGGACCTCGTCGGCCTGGATCACCGCGTCCTCGAGGCTCCGCACACCACCGAGGACGATCACGAACTCGTCACCGCCGATGCGGGCGGCGAGCGACGTGGGGACGTCGAGGTCGCGGATGCGGTCGGCGACGCTGACGAGCAGCGCGTCGCCCATCCCGTGCCCGTACGTGTCGTTCACGAGCTTGAAGCGGTCGAGGTCCAGGAAGAGGACCGCGAGCGGCTCGTCGGTCGACTCGACGTTGAGGATCTGCGCGTCCAGGTGGGCGATCGCGCTCGACCGGTTCGGCAGTCGGGTCAGCGGGTCGTGCGTCGCCTGGTAGCGGAGCACCTCCTCGGTCCTCGCCTGCGCCGAGATGGCCCGGACGACCCGCACCACGCCGAGCGTCGCCAGCGAGATCGAGATCGCCGCCAGGACCACCCGGTCGGCGAGCGTGGAGTCCCCGCGGAGCGAGGCGACCAGCGACGGCAGGGCGAGCGCCAGAGCGATGACCGGCAGGCGGAGCTTCGCGGGCCTGGCCTCCCGGAGAGGGATCGGATCCGAGAACTTCGAGGCCGTCGGGTGCCAGATCAACGGGATGATCGCCGCGAAGGCGATGCCGTACGGCAGGTTCGTCACCCACGGCGGCGGCGAGAGCAACCGGGCGTCGGCCAGCGTGTAGACGACGTCGCCGATCAGGAGGGCGAGCATCGCGGTGAAGGCCGCGACCGAGGACGCACCGGGGGCGCCCGATCGGCGGTCGAAGGCGAGCTGCGCCGCGAACACCGCGAGCATCACCGACATCGGCTGGTACACGGCCAGCGCGACCCGCACGGCTGTAGGCGCGTCGTGGCTGCTGAGCGCCGGTCCGCTCATGAAGACCCAGGCGAGCGACAGCGCCGCCATCCCGGCGATGCCGGCATCGATCAGCGACTCCATCCCGCCCGGGAGCAGCCGCCGACGGGAGCGCACGAGGAGCACCAGGCCGACGCCGAGCAGGATGTAGCCCGGGATCCCGAACACATCCGGGAGCAGCGACCGGTCCGCGCTGAGGTCGCCGAGGGTCTTGTACGTGGTGCGCAGCCACGCGGCCACCATGAAGAGGAGCAGGGCCGACCCGACGCAGAGCCAGGCGCCGGTGGGGCGTCGCCGCCAGACGACGATCGACCAGAACACCGAACCGGCGGCGAAGACCCCGAGCCCGGCGTACGCGAGCACTCCGAGCGTCGATTCCGGCCAGATCGTCGCCAGCGTGACACCCACGAGGGCGACCGCGGTGAGACACCAGGCCCGCTGGGCTCGAGTCATTCGGGTGCGATCGGAGGAGGTCATGGATGCAGTAGGCGTGCGATGCGCGAGATCGCCGCCCACCTCCGATCGGCACGATCTCCGGTGGAGTGAGGATTTTCTGAACCGGTCCCCTGGGACCGGCCGCCGTCAGCGGTCGAGGAGGGTGGCGCCCACGAGGCGACGATGCGTCACGGCGTCGCCCGAACGCCGGATCAGCGACCACGCACGCTTCATGTAGAGGTGCAGGTCGCACTCGACCGTGTAGCCGATCGCCCCGTGGCACTGGAGCGCGACGTCCGCCACGCGCTGTGCCGCGTCGGACGCCGCCGACTTCGCCATCGACACGTGGACGGAGGCGTCGGGATCGCCCGACGACACCGACGCGGCGGCCCGCCACACGAGCGGCTCGGCGAAGCTCAGCCCGAGGAGCGCGTTCGACAGGTGGTGCTTCACCGCCTGGAACGACCCGATCGGCACCCCGAACTGGCGGCGCTCGGTCACGTAGGCGACCGTCATGTCGAGCATCGTGTGGGACAGCCCGCACAGCTCCGCGGCCGCGCCGAGCGCGGCACGGTCGCGCGCACCGGACGCGGCGGCGACCGCCTCGCTCAGCCGCGTCGCCGGGGACGGCGTCCAGTCGACGCGCCCGAGGCGCCGCGCACCGTCGACGCTCTCGACAGGGGTCACCTCCACCACGTCGGGATCCACGAGGTGCAGCCCGTCCTCTGCCTCGAGCAGATAGGCGACGGCCCCGTCGGCGTCGGCGACCGTCGGATCCCACGCGAGGCCGACCGCCACGGTCGCACCGATGCAGATCCGTTCCAGGTACATCTCGGCGTCGCTGGTCGGCGCGTGGTCGCGGATCGCGGGCACGGCCACCATGGCGACGTCGACGAGCGGGTCGGGCAGCCCGGCACGACCCGCCTCGAGGCAGAGCAGCACCAGGTCGAGCTCGGTCATGCCGAGACCGCCGACGCCCTCGGGCGCCAGCATCCCGATGACGCCCATCTCGGTGAGATGGGACCAGACGCCCGGCGCCCGTCCGTCACCCGCCCAGGCCGCCCGCACCCCTTCGGGGGCGCACTCCTTGGCGAGCAGGTCGCGCATCGCCGCAGCGAACGCCAGTTGGTCGTCGTCGAACGCGAACCTCATGAGCGATCTACTTCCTCGGCAGGCCGAGCACGCGCTCGGCGACGATGTTCCGCTGGATCTCGTTGGTCCCGGCGTAGATGGGCCCCGACAGCGCGAACTGGTAGCCCTTCATCCACGAGTCCTCGTCGAGCTCCGCCTCACCGCCCAGCACGTCGAGCGCTGCCTGGTGCAGGCGGACGTCGAGCTCGGACCAGAAGATCTTGTTGAGGCTCGACCGGGCGCCGGGTGAGCCACCGTCGGTGATCGCGGTCACGTCGCCCAGCGTGTAGAGGGCGTAGGCCTCGGCGTCGATCCACGCCCGCACGACGGCATCGCGCAGGACCGGGTCGTCGACACCACGCTCGCGGACCAGCTGGACGAGACGGGCCGCGGTGGCCCGGAACCGGCCCGGGGACCGCAGGGTGAGGCCCCGCTCGGATCCGGTGGTGGCCATCGCCACACCCCACCCGCCGTCGACCGCGCCCAGGGTCCCGCCCCGGGCCGGGTCGACGTCGCCGTCCGGGACGAAGACGTCGTCGAAGAACACCTCGGCGAAGCCCTCGTCGCCGTCCAGCCGTCCGAACCCGCGGACGGTGACGCCCTCCGCGTCGAGGGGCACGAGGAAGTAGGTCAGCCCGTGGTGCCGGGTGGCCTCCGGGTCGGTGCGGAACAGGCCGAACAGGTGCGTGCAGAACGCGCCGCGGGTGGTCCAGGTCTTCTGCCCGCTGAGTCGCCAGCCGTCGCCGTCGCGCCGCGCCTTGGACGTGATCCCCGCCAGGTCGCTGCCGGCGTTGGGCTCGGACCAGCCCTGGCACCAGAGGTCCTCGGCGGCCGACATCCGGGGCAGGTACCAGTCCTGCTGCGCGGGCGTCCCGAACTCGAAGATCGTCGGGGCGAGGAGGAAGATGCCGTTCTGCGTGACCCGCTGCGGGGCACCGACCCGGTAGTACTCGTCCTCGAAGATCAGCCACTCCCAGAGGCTGGCGGCGCGGCCTCCGTACTCCACGGGCCAGGACACGGCCGAGTAGCCCTGGGCGTGCAGCGCACGCTCCCACTCGAGGTGCAGCGCGAAGCCCTCCGCGGTGTCACCCGAGGGCAACCCGGCCTGCGGCACGTTGGCCTCGAGCCACTCGGCGGCCTCCGCGCGGAAGGCCTGCTCTCGATCGCTCCATGTGAGGTCCACCTCGCGAGTTTGGCGCGGGACCTGAGGGCCCGTCAGATTCGGGCGGCCGCACGCACGGCGGTGAGGACGGCAGGGGCGCGCGCCAGACTGTGGCGATGCGTCGCACCGCCGCCGTCCTCGCGCTGACCCTCGTCGCCCTCACCCTCGCCGCCTGCCAGCCCGCCCGGGCCGGGGCCCGTTGCCGCACCACCGACTTCGGTGAGGACGGCACCTACGTGCTCCAGTGCCGGTCCGGTCGCTGGGTCAGGACGATGACGAAGGCAGCTGCGGCCGACCTCATCCTCGCCGTCATCGCGTCGAGGACCACGACCACCACCACCACCACCACGACGGTGCCCGACGATCCGCTGACGCAGCGGCTGCTGGCCACGGTGCAGGGCGTGTACGGCACGTCCTACTGGGCGGGGCAGGTGCTCGGCGTGCCCTGGTCCGTCGTCCCCGCGATCCCCGGTGGCTCCGGCGGCATGACCACCTGCTCCTACGCCACACGCGGCGGTCGGACGGTGAGCGTGACGCCGAGCGTGACCATCCAGGCCGATGCGGTGCAGACCGCGACCGACAAGGCGCTGGCCGACCTGATCGCGCACGAGGGCGCACACGTGATCGCCTGCCTGCGGTGGGCGGCGATCGGGAGCGCACCGCCGAGCTGGCCCTCGGCGCTCAACGGCGGCGCCCCGGCGGAGTCCTTCGCCGACTGCTTCGGCCGGTACATGCGGGGCCCGGCGTACTACCAGTACTACGGGTGCCCGAACGAGTCGCTGCCGGCCCAGGCCACCGAGCTGGCCGTCCCCTGACCGAGTCGGGTCCCGGTCAGTCCCTCGGGAGGCCGGCCAGTGCGACCCGGGCGCCCGCCTCGATCTCCGCCAGGAGCTCGGCGACCGTGGGCAGCTCGTCGATCGCGCCGACGACCTGGCCGGTCGGGAGGATGCCGACCTCGGGGCGACCGTCGACCATCGCCGCCTTCGTCATCATCGGCGCGTTGGCGGCGAGCGCGACCTGGGACCAGGTGAGCTCCTGGTCCCGCTTCATCTCGAGCCCGGTCCGCGCCAGCGCCACGAGCGACGTACCGGTCTGCTTGCGGAACCGCAGGGCGTTCGCTGCCGCGCGGGGGAAGCGGAGCAGCCCGGGCGCCTTCTCCAGCGCGTCGATCATCTCGGTGCGGATCACACGCTGGGGAGCCCCGTCGATGGCCGAGGTGACGACGGTGCCGGTCGGGGGCGTCGCCACGTAGATCGACTTCACGTTGTCGGGGACCTGCGACTCGGCGGTGAGCAGGAACCGGGTGCCCATGGCGATGCCGTCCGCCCCGTAGGCCAGGGCGGCGACGAGGCCGCGCCCGTCGAAGAAGCCACCCGCGCCCAGCACGACGACGTCGGTGCCCGCCACGGCGTCGACGACCTGGGGCAGGAGGAGCGAGGTGGGGATCGTGCCGGTGTGGCCGCCGCCCTCGCCGCCCTGAGCGATCACGGCCGAGACGCCCATCCCCGCCACCTTCTCGGCGTGGCGCTTGGCGCCGACCGTGACGATGGTCGTCACGCCGGCCTCCGAGAGGCGGGCGATCTGCTCGGGGCGCGGCGCCGCTGCGAAGCTGGCGACGGGCACGGAGCGCTCGATGATCAGGTCGATGCGCCCCGCCGCGTCGGGCGCGTTGGGGAGCAGGTTCACGCCGAACGGCGCGTCGGTCCGAGCCGACACCTTCCCGATCGCGTCCCGCAGCTCGTCGAGCGTCATCGTCGCCGACGCGAGGATGCCGAGCCCTCCCGCCGCGGAGGTGGCGGCGGTCAGCGTGGCGCCGGACACCCACCCCATGCCGGTCTGGACCACGGGCAGCCGGGTGCCGAAGAGCTGCGTGGCCCTCGTCGTGATGCCGGTTCCGGGCGTGCTCACAGGCTCGGCACCTCGCGCTCGCGCAGGCCACGAGGATCGATGACGGTGCGGATCAGCTCCAGCTCCTCCGGCGTCGGGAGGCGGGTGGTGGGGATGTCGTCGGGCACCTCGAGCTCGAACCCCGTGGCGGCGACGACCTCGTCGAGCGTCACCCCGGGATGGAGGGAGCGGACGCGCATCCGGTGGTCGGGCGTCTCGAAGTCGAAGACCCCGAGGTTGGAGACCACGTGGCGGATCTCGTGGAAGCGGGCTGCCACCGGCCCGAGCTGGGCCGCGCGGTCGTACCCGACGCCGCACACGACGTCGACGGCCTCCACGAACACGCCGGTGCCGTGGTTCGGCACCCAGTAGCTCGTGGTGTGGTTGATCGTGTTCCCGGGTGCGCCGCGGAAACCGAGCAGCTGGGTGCGCGGCTGGTGCCAGTCGCCGATGCAGGCGATGTTCTGGTTGCCGTAGCGGTCGACCTGCGTGGCGCCCATCATCACGTGACGACGGCCGTTCCACAGCACCGAGAACATCTGCGGGTACGGGTTCCAGGCCTCGAGGACCGCCTCGGCCGGGTCGGCGCCGGGCGGCAGCGGGTTGGCGGCGAAGCCGGCGAAGCCGTCGGTCATGACGAGGTCGGGCTCGAAGGTCTCCCGTGCCAGTCGCCCGCCGATCATCGGGATCGTCCCGATCGGGTTGGCGAGTCGCTCGCCGTCGCCGCGGAACGCCTCGGCCACGGCGATGCAGCACACCTCGGCGCGGGTCACCAGGTCGGAACCGTCGTGGCTGCTCACTTCGCCACCCCCACGAGTCGCTGGTAGTCGTCCTCCGGGATCATCAGGTACTTCTCCTCGAACGCTTCCCACGCCTCGTCGCTCTTGGCGGTGGCCGCGTACTCCTTCTGGAACGCCTCGTCGCGCTCGTAGTCCGGCGGGCACTCCGTGAAGTGCGCAGCGCCCGGGCGCTCGATCACCCCGGTGGTCATCAGCCGGCTGATCCGCTGCGTGTGGTGCGAGCCGTGCGACGGGAAGTCCTCGGTCTCGATGATCTGCTCGCAGCTCATGAAGCAGCGGTCGGCCGCCATCGCCATGGTGTCGTCCATGTAGAGATCGCTGTTCAGGAACTGACCGTTGCCGCCGCGGTCGGCGCGGTGCATGTGGATCAGTGCCACGTCGAGGTGCAGCGCCGGCACCGCCAGCAGCTCCTCGGGCTCGGCGCCATCGGGACCGGGGTACGGCGAGGTGACCAGCTCAAGCTGCGGCTGGAGGGCGAGCAGGTCGGAGCCGAGGCCGGCGCGGGTGGGCAGGAAGGGGACACGCCACGCCGCCGCCTGCAGTGCGAGGAGCAGCATCCCCTCGTCGTACTCCGTCGCCTCGATCGTGCCGTTCTGGCGCGCGGCCCGGTAGTGCGACTCGAGGGGGATGGAGTCGAGCGACACGAACCCGGAGACGATGCGCCGGGCCTTGCCCGATCGGCACAGGAGCCCCACGTCGGGACCGCCGTAGCTCACGATCGTCAGGTCTCGCAGGTCGCTGCGGAGGATCTCGCGCACCAACGACATCGGCTTGCGTCGCGAGCCCCAGCCGCCGATGCCGATGGTCATGCCGTCCTGCAGGGACGCGACCACCTCCGCCTCGGTCGTGCGCTTGTCGGGGATGGCCATCACCGCTCCTCGTCACTCTCGAACTGACGCACCGTCAGAACGGCCGACGGTAGCCCGGGCCCCTCGGGACGCGGCAATCGCCCTCGGGCCCCTCGCTACGGTGAGGCGGTCCGTTCCACACGACCTCGTACAGGGAGTCCTCGTTGGCCCGTCGCCTCACCGCAGCCGTCCTCACCCTGGCGCTCGCGTGCTCGCTGGCGGCGTGCGGAGGCGACGACGACGCCGCCACGCAGGGCACGACGACGGTCGCACCGGGCGCCGGCGGCGCGCCGGACGGCGAGGCGGCCGCTCCCGGCGACCCACCGCCCGACTTCGCCGCCCAGCTCGACGCGGCCCGGTCCGAGCTGTCCTCGGCGGACACCTTCTGCGAGGTCTTCGCGGT
>JAEZFI010000231.1 GCA_023437745.1 Actinomycetes bacterium | reverse complement strand
AAGATCATCACGCAGTGCCCGCACTGCTTCAACACGCTGCAGAACGAGTACCCGCAGCTGGGCGGCCACTACGAGGTGATCCACCACAGCCAGTTCCTCGAGCAGCTGATCGACTCGGGCCAGCTGGACCTGACCGACGCCAAGCTCGACGAGCGGGTCGTGTACCACGACTCCTGCTACCTGGGCCGTCACAACGACGTGTACACGGCGCCCCGGAAGGTCATCGGGTCGCTCAAGGGCATCGAGATCGTCGAGGCGCCCCGCAACGGGACGAAGGGCATGTGCTGCGGCGCCGGCGGCGCTCGCATGTTCATGGAGGAGCACACGGGCAAGCAGGTGAACGTCGAGCGCAGCCAGGAGCTGCTCGCGACCGGTGCGTCCCGCATCGCCACTGCGTGCCCGTTCTGCTACATCATGATCGACGACGGGGTAAAGAGTCAGGGGGTCGAGGACGATCAGGTGAAGGTGGCGGACATCGCCATCCACGTCCTCGAAGCCATCGAGAACTCGAGCCCTGTGAGCGCCAGTTTTGCTGAGACGATCAACGACTGAGACCCCACCAGCACCCGTCGACATCCCCGAGGTCCCTTCGACGCGCCGACTCCTCGTGGTCGACGACCACGTCGAGGCGGGCCACCTCATCGCCCAGCTGCTGCGCCGCGCCGGCTTCGAGGTCGCCGAGCTCGTCGACCACCAGACCGCGGTCAGCGCGCTCATCGACCACGAGGACGAGGTCGCGGGGGTCGTGGCCAGCTTCACGACGACCGGGACGTCCGGCGGGCTCCGCCTGATCGACGCGCTCCGGAACCACCACCTCGACCGGCTGAGCCACCTGCGGGTGCTCCTCATCTCGGATCAACCGCGCCAGCAGATCTTCTGCCTCCAGGCGGGCGCCGACGCGATCCTGATGCGGCCGTTCAGCGACGGCTCCCTCGTGGAGGCGGTCGAGGCGATGGTGGCCCGACCCGAGAGCCAGCGGATGGCCTACCGCCGGGCGATGGTCGACGAGGTCAAGGCCACCTGGGCGATCGCCGACGACGCGTCGGACCACGCCGGATCCCCGGCCGCCGTCGTCTCGTAGCGCTCGAGCGGTCGGCGCGCCGTCGCGGCGGCGCCCTCAGGTGTCGAAGTTGCGCCAGTACTGGCTGGTCGTCGGGCCGACCTGCCCCTTGTACTTCGAGCCCAGCGCGCCGGAGCCGTACGGCTGGTCCGCCGCGGTGGTCATCTGCAGGAAGCTGATCTGGCCGATCTTCATGCCGGGGTACAGCGTGATCGGCAGGGTGGCGACGTTCGACAGCTCCAACGTGAGGTAGCCGTCGAAGCCGGCGTCCACGAACCCGGCGGTCGAGTGGATCACCAGCCCCAGGCGGGCGAGCGACGACTTGCCCTCGAGGCGCGCCACCAGGTCGTCGGGGACGCCGATCCGCTCGGCCGTCGCGCCCAGCACGAACTCGCCGGGGTGGAGGAGGAAGACGCCCTCGGGATCGATCTCGACCTCCTCGGTGAGGTCGTCCATGGGCTCCTTCACGTCGATGAGGGCTCGCGTGTGGTTGCGGAACACCCGGAAGCGCCGGTCCAGGGTGAGGTCCACCGAGGACGGCTGGACCCTCGCGGGATCGAAGGGCTCGATCACGATGCGTCCGGCGTCGAGGGCCTCGAGGATGGTGCGGTCGGACAGGATCATCGGGTGCGACGGTAGTGCAGGACGGTCCGGCGGCCGCAGGCCGCGCGCCCCGGCTACTCGACGGCGCTGCCGTAGGCGGTGTCCCCCAGCGTGGCGTGCTCGGACGTGGCTGCAGCGGGGTCGGGATCGGCGGGCGAGGCGTCCCTCGGTCCGTCACCACGGGGGTCGACGCTCGGGATCCCGTCCTCCTCTACCCGCCGGGACGCGGGCCCGGACCGTTCGGCGTCCGCCCTCGGATCGTCGTCCGACGACCGCACGGGGCGCCCGGCCTCCCGGTCGCGCTGGGGTCCCCGGGGGAGGTCGTCCATGCCCGCGGGTTCGCTCTTCGGGTGCTGTCCCATGCGCCGCGGGTACCCGCCCCCGCCGGACGTCAGCCGGAGCGTCCCGGTCGCCGACGCACTCCTGGCGGGCCCGTGAGCGGGGGCGACGGCCGGGTCGATGCCGGTCGCCGGACGGGTCCTCTGGGGGATCCGGAGCCGCTGCAGCTGCTACGGTTCACCCCGCTCGCGGGTGTAGTTCAATGGTAGAACATCAGCTTCCCAAGCTGAATACGGGAGTTCGATTCTCCTCACCCGCTCTCACGACCCACCCGCGCTGACGACTGACACCCTCGTGGTGTGGGGGACGGCGAGGAGCCAGGCATGACCGACGTGACGAGCCGCCGCAGCGGCCCGCCCGGCGGAGGCAGAGGCAGAGGCAGAGGCAGAGGCAGAGCGTCGGGGAGCAGGACCAGTCCTCGGTCCGAGCGAGGCCACGCGGTCCCCCGCCTCGATCGCCTGGACGTCGTGGTGGCGGCGGCCCTCGGCGTGGCGGCGCTGCTGTTGCGGGTCGGCGGGCTCACCTCGGGCAGCTTGTACCGCGACGACGCCTGGGTCGCGTTGGCGGCGCGCACCGACCTCGTGACCGCGTCCCGGCTCGGGCTCACGATCCCGGGGTTCGCCACCTTCCACGCGCTGTGGGGACGGATGGGTGGGAGCAGCGCGTGGGCGCAGCTCCCGCAGCTCGCGGCGTCGGTGGCGACCGTGATGGCCACCTACCTCGTCGCTCGCCGGCTCCGGTGTGACCGGGTCTGGGCGCTGGCCGGCGCGGGATCGATCGCGCTCTCCGCCCAGGCGATCGTGTTCGCGACTCGCGTCAAGCCGTACTCGATGGACTCGCTCAGTGCGGTGGCCGTGATCGCCCTCGCGTGCTGGGTGGTGCAACGGCCGAGCGGCCGACGATGGCTCGTGTTCGCCGTCGCCAACCTCCTCGCCGCGGTGTGGTCGGCATCGGTGGTCCCGGTGACGACGGCCGCCACCGCGTGGGCGGCGTGGCGCTGCCTCCGCATCGACCGAAGCCGTCGCGCCGCGCCGCCGGGCCCGGCGGACGCCCCGGTTGCGAGCACTGGCGTGTGGTGGTGGAACCCCGCCGTGATCGTGCTGAGCGTGCACCTCGCGCTGCTGGCGGTGGCAGCGACGGTGATCGGACGTGCCACCCCGCCGCCGCTGCACGACTCCTGGAACCCGAACTACGTGGACGACCTGGAGCAGGCGTGGCGGATCGCGGGCGCGCTCGCCGAAGGGCTGTTCCACCGGGGCGGCTCCTTCGGTGCTGTCGTGCTCGTGGCCGCCGCGACCGTCGTCGTCTGGCGGCGACCCCGGCTCGCAGGGCTGCTCGTCGGCCCGACGGTGCTCGCCTTCGCCCTGGCCGCGGCCAGCCGGGTCCCGCTGGGCGGTGGACGCATCGACATCTACCTCTACCCGAGCCTCGCCCTCACGCTCGCGGTCGCCGCCCAGGAGATCGGCGAGCCGCTCCTCAGCGCCTGGCCCCGCCGAGCGACGACCACGCTCGTCGCCTCGGGACTCGTGGCCATCGCGCTCGTCAGCACCCGCCACGTCCTCGAGCGCTCGCCCTACCCCGGATCGGACATGGCGGACCTGGTCCGCTCGGTGGACGAGGCCCGCGGCTCGGGTGACGGCGTGGTGGTGGCGCCCTACAGCCGCTTCGCCTATGCGAACGCGGCGGCGCCCGATCCGACGATCGTCATCAGCGAGCGGTACTCGACGCGGTTCACCGTGTCCTCACCCGACCCGGACGTGTTCATCCTCCCCGCCGAGTACTACGAGACGGGCTACGACCCCGACGCCGCGCTGCGCTTCGCCCGCCACCACGAACGCATCTGGTACATCGCCACCGACACCCCACCCAGCGACACCCTGCCCGCCCTCCAGGCCTACGAGTACGAGCCCGAGGACCGGATCATCGCCGCCGGCTACCGCGTTGAACGGACGATCCGTGTGCGCGGCGCCCATGCCGACCTCCTGGTCCCCGTCTGAGCACCGACCCCCGACGGTCCTGGAGCCCCGTCCAGCAGGTCAGTGGTTGACCTCGAGCGAGTCGCGGAGGCGCAGGTACTGGGGCTCCATCTCCGAGGCGGCGCCGGTGCCTGCCAGGCTGTACACCACGGCGAAGCCGCCGTCGGTGCGGAGGATCCGACCCATCACGGTGATGGGCCGACCGGCGTAGGTGCCCGATCCGGTGAAGTCGGCGAGGTCGACGAGCTTGCTCTTCTGGGGCGCGAAGGTCGTGACCTTGCCGTTCAGCGACATCATCATCCCGTCCACGCCCCCACGCAGGTCGATGGTCGAACCGAACGGCGCACGGAGGTCCATGACGGCGAGCGCCCACACGCCTCGGTCGACCAGGAGCATCTGGGCGTTGGCCACACCGGCGGGTGACGGCACCTCCTGGTTGGTGCTGGTGAAGTCGCTCGGCAGCTCGACGCTGAAGATGCCCGACTTCACCTGCGTGCGCTGCCAGGGTTCGAGCTGGGGGGTCGCCGGCACCGGCGCCACCGACTCGGGCGGGGCCGTCGGTGCGGCGTCCGTGGGCGCAGGGGCGATCGTGCCGGTGTCGAGGCCGCGTTCGCGTCCCGACGCCACGTCGTCACCCCCGTCGTCGTCGCGGAGGAAGACGAGCGCAACCACCGCCAGGCCGATGACGACGACCACGATGCCGAGCAGCGTCCAGAAGCTGGACCCGAACCGCACGGGGCGTCCCGCCTTCGAGCGTCGCTGGCTGGTCACGACCGCCGCCGGCTCGCCGTAGGGGGACGGCTGGCCGTACCCGGGCGGCGGCGCGAACAGGTTGGACGGGCCGTTCGCACCGGGCGGCGGCAAGGGCGACGACGGCGGCGCGGGCGGCGGCGGGAACGCGGCGCCCGGAGGGGGCGACGGCGGCGGGTACGCAGCGCCCGGTGGCGGGTACGCAGCCGGCGCGGCAGTCGGTGCCGCGGGCGGGGGCATCGATGGGGACGGGGGCGGCGGAGTGGATGGCGGCGTGGGCGACCACCCGTCAGGTCCGTCGATGGGCGGTGGCCACTGACTCATCCGGACATGGTGGCCGAAAGTCGGCGCCGCGGGCCACCAGATCATGGTGCTTGCCGGGTCGGCTGCCAGCGGCCAAGCTACGGGCCTCGGAGTGGCACTCCGGGGTGGCGAGATCGGGGGAGACATGCAGAAGTTCGGGATGCGTCGACGGAGCGCGGTCTGGGGCACGGCGGCGCTGGCTGCCGCCCTCGGGGTCGGGGCGTGCACGGCACCCCCCACCGGGGAGCCGGAGCCGACGACCACGACCACCACGTCGACGACCAGCACGTCGACGACGGCGGCACCGACCACCACGTCCACCACGACGACGACGTCCCCCACCACGTCCACCACGACCTCGACGTCCACCACCACCACCGCAGCACCCACGACGACGACGACCACGACGACGACCGTCCCGACGGGACCGGTGCACACGGCCGTCTCGATGAGCTGCCGAGCGACGGCGGCCGGCCAGACCAGCGTCAACCCCATGGAGTCGGGTGTGACCGCCGAGGCGCCGGCCTCGGTCCCGGCCGGCGGCACGTTCACAGTGAAGCTGACCGCCGACCCGATCAACGTGCCGACGGACGGCGGGGGCTACCCGATCCGCCGCCTGACCGACCTCAAGGTCCGCTTCCGGATCCCGTCGGGCAGCACCTTCGTGAGCGCCACCCAGGCCGGCGGCTCGAACCTCGGCACCGGTGCGCGCAGCGTCACCGTGTCGGGCAACGTCCTCACGCTGAACGTGCCCGGCCCCCTGGCACCCGGCACGACGGCGGTCCTTCCCACGCTCACCGTCAACCTGAAGGCGACGGGAGCCGTGGGGACGTCGCTGCCCGCACAGCTGTCGGGCACCAGCCACGACGACCCGGCGATCACGTTCACCGCAGTGGTGTTCGCTGTGTTCTTCGAGATCAGCGCCCCCACGAACTGCTACGCACCGACCAATCCGGTGCTCGCGACCACCACGATCTCCTGAGCCGGCCGGCGCGGCGATCGGCGCGTTCCTGACGGGAACCGACGGGCGCCCGCTCGACCGACGCGCCTCACCGCGAGCCCCGCCGGGTGGCGGCGATCAGTGCACATCGAGGTTCTGAACCACCGTGCGAACGGGCACCTCTCCACTGTCGCCCACTTCCTGCGGAGGCCCCCATGGCACAACTCGACGACCTTGCACGCGACCTGTCACACGACGAGCGGCTCGATCCCCTCGCCCGGCAGCTCCACGCACTCGCACAGAGCATCCCGGAAGCAGCGCGACCGGTGCTCGAGGGCGCCTGGCTCGGGCACGCGGTCCATCCGTTCCTGACCGACATCCCGATCGGCTGCTGGTCGTCGGCCAACGTCCTCGACCTCGTGGGCGGTCGCTCGGGCCGGAAGGCGGCGCAGCGACTGATGGGACTCGGGGTGCTCAGCGCGCTCCCCACGGCGACGACCGGCCTGGCCGAGCTGGGGCGGATCGACGACCCGGGCACCCGCCGCGTCGCCGCGACGCACGCGCTCCTCAACACCGGCGCCCTGACGTTCTACGCCAGCTCGTGGCTGGCCCGTCGTCGTGGTGACCACCTGCGCGGGGTGTTCCACGGCCTCGTCGGCACGACCATCGCCACCGTGTCCGGCTTCCTCGGCGGCCACATGTCGTTCGCGCTCGCCACGGGAACGGGTCACCGCGACCTGGAGGCGGACGTCGGGCACCCGCGCATCCCCGACGTGGACCTCAGCGGCGACCGCCCGCACCCCGATGGTGACGGGTCACTCCCCCGCAACACGGGCCCGGTCGGCGATGCCCACCAGACGACGCTGGGCGACCTGATCTCCTGATCCAGGCACCTTCTCGCGACCCGCCGCCGACCCGCCGCCGAGTCGACCCGGGTCCGGCTCAGGGCTGCCGTTCCGCCTGCACGTCCGTGTCGGAGGGCATCTGCCCCGGACCGGGGTCCTGCTCGAGGTCCTCGCCGTCCGCACCCTCCCGGGGCTCGTCGAGCGTGTCCGGTTCGCCGTTGCGCACGTCGGCGGCGGCGATCTCGTCGGTCGGATCCGGATCGGTCATGTCGCGCTCCTCGACTCCGGCCTCGCGTGGCGGTGGCGTCACGCCGGCTCGTTCGGCTCGGCCACGTCGCCCTCGTCGAGGGTCGCCCCGGGCGACAGCTCGTCCCCGGGCGCGCCCTCCGGCTCGTCCGCCTCGAAGGCCGGATCGTCCGGTGGGTCCGTGTCGGTCATGGCTCGTACGTGCCCGGGTCGGGGACCGGCCAGACCTACGCTCGCGGCCCATGCGATGGACGGTGCACGGCGAGCGGCGGATCTACGACAGCGAGTGGGTCGCGCTGTCGCTGGTCGACGTCGAGCTGCCGGACGGCCAGCGCTTCGAGCACCACGTGGTGCGCATGCCCGCCCCGGCTGCCGGGACCGTCGTCGCCGACCCCGTGCGCGGCGTCCTGCTCCTGTGGCGTCATCGGTTCACCACCGACACCTGGGGTTGGGAGATCCCGGCCGGAAGGGTGGATCAGGGGGAGACACCCGAGCAGGCCGCCCGCCGTGAGACCCTCGAGGAGACCGGGTGGGAGCCGGGCCCGCTCCGGCACCTCACGACGTACTTCCCCCACAACGGCACCTCGGACGTCGCCTTCCACCTCTTCCGAGCCGAGGGTGCCGAGCACCGCGGCGACCCGTCCGACGTCAACGAGGCGGAACGGATCGAGTGGGTGGGCTGGAGCCAGGTGCGCGCCGAGATCGCTGCGGGCGGAGTGCGTGACGGACTCTCGCTCACCGCGCTCCTCTGGGTGATGAACGGGCTCGACGCCTTCTCGTGAAGTCGCTCGGCTTCGTCCTCAGCTACCTGGCGAACGGTCGTGGGCGCCGCAGCGTCCGGGTGTTCCTGGGCCTGCTCGGCCTCCTGGCGGTCATGGTCGCCGTGTTCAGCGTGGGCTTCCACTGGATCATGGCCACGGAGGACCAGCGCTACAGCTGGCCGACGAGCGTGTACTGGACGCTCGTCACGATGTCGACGCTGGGGTTCGGCGACATCACGTTCACCTCGGACCTGGGGCGGATGTTCTCGGTCGTGGTCCTGCTGTCGGGTTCGGTCTTCATCCTCGTCCTGTTGCCCTTCACGTTCATCCAGTTCGTGTTCGTCCCCTGGATGGAAGCCCGCGCCGCCGCCCGGGCTCCTCGCGAGCTGCCGGACGGCGAGTCGGGTCACGTCCTCCTGACGGCGTTCGGACCCATCGAGGAGGCGCTCGTCCGCCGGCTCGACAGGGCGGGGGTCGGCTACGTCGTCATCGAGCCGGACCTCGACGACGCGCTCCGACTGCACGACCGCGGCTACCGGGTGATGGTCGGCGCGCTGGACGACCCCGAGACGTACCAGGCGGCACGGGTCGGGTCCGCAGCGCTGCTCGCCACGACGCTGAGCGACCCGACCAACACCAACGTGGCCTTCACGGCACGGGAGATCGCCGCGACGGTCCCGATCCTCGCGACCGCCTCGTCGGCGGCTGCCGTCGACATCCTCTCGCTGGCCGGCTGCGACACGGTCCTCCAGCTGGGCGAGATGCTCGGTTCGGGGTTCGCCGACCGCGTGCTCATGCCCGGAGCCGCCAGCCACCTGATCGGTGAGTTCGGGGAGCTCCTCGTGGCGGAGGCGAGCGTGGCCGGCACGCCGCTCGTCGGCCAGACGCTGGGTCAGGCCCGGCTCCGCGAGCGGGTGAGCGTGAACGTGGTCGGGGTCTGGAACCGTGGCCACTTCGAGTTGGCCGCCGCCGACACACTCATCGCCGAGTCCACGGTCCTGGTGCTCTCCGGCACGAAGGACCAGCTGCGCGCCTACGACGCCGAGTTCACGGTCGCCCAGGCCAGCGAGCCGTCCGCCATCATCATCGGCGGTGGCCGGGTGGGTCGGGCGACCGGCCGCCAGCTGGCCGCAGCCGGCATCCACTACCGGATCATCGAGCGCAACGAGGCACGGGTCCGGGACCCCAACCAGTACGTCGTGGGTGACGCCGCCGACCTCCAGGTCCTGCGAGCGGCGGGGATCGCCGAGGCCGAGGCGGTGGTGGTCACCACGCACGACGACGACACGAACGTGTACCTCACCCTGTACTCCCGCCGCCTCCGGCCGGGCATCCAGGTGCTCGCCCGAGCGAACCACGACCGCAACGTGTCGACCCTCCACCGGGCCGGTGCCGACGTCGTGCTGTCCTACGCCTCGACCGGCGCCACCGCGATCTGGAACCAGCTCAACGCGAACGACACCTTGCTGCTGGCGGAGGGTCTCGACGTCTTCCGGGTGAAGGTCCCGGCCGCGCTCGCCGGGCGCACGCTGGCCGAGTCCGGGATCCGCCAGTCGACGGGTTGCCACGTCATGGCCGTCACCGTGGACGGACAGCTCCACTCCAACCCCGACGCGTCGACCCCCCTCCCCGCCGGCGGCGAGCTCGTGCTGATCGGTGACACCGAGGCGGAGCATGCGTTCCTGACCCGCTACCGGATGGTGCCCGGTCGGTGACCGCTGACGAGAGCCCACCGGCAGCGGACGCGCCCCGTGCCTGCGTGGCCTTCTTCCACGCGCACCCCGACGACGAGGCCATCTTCACGGGCGGCACGCTCGCGCTCCTGGCACGAGCCGGCCATCGGACGGTCGTGGTCGTGGCGACGTCGGGCGAGCTGGGGCGGGTGCACGACGAGGGAACCGAGCTGGCGGCACACCGGCGGGCCGAGACCCGCGGCGCCTGCGCCGAGCTCGGCGTCGACGCGGTGCACTTCCTCGGGTACCGCGACTCGGGCATGCCCGGCGACCCGGCGAACCTCGACCCCGAGGCGTTCTCGGTGGTCCCGCTCGAGATCGCCGCCGCCGACCTCGCTGCGGTCCTCCGGGCGGAGGCCGTCGACACCTTGGTGAGCTACGAGCCGGGCGGGATCTACGGGCACCCCGACCACATCCGGGTGCACGAGGTGGGGCTGCTCGCGGCGAAGACCGCCGGGATCGCCACGCGCTACGACGCCACCGTCGACGCGGAGTACCTGCACTTCGTCGACACCCACCTCGTCGACCACGCGTCCAGCACCCTCCCCGACATGCCGGGGTTCGGCTCGCCCTCGGTGCTGATCTCGACGATGGTGGACGTGCGCCCGGTCATCGAGCAGAAGCGACGAGCGATCGAGCTGCACCACTCGCAGCTCCCCGACGAGTCCGCGCTCCGGATGATGCCGCACGGCTCGTTCACCGACGTGTACGGCTTCGAGTGGTACCTGCGCGACGGGCCGCCGGGAGCGTTGGACGGGCTCTGAGCCGACGTCGTGCGAGACTGGTCAGGTCATGCAGCTGGTCACGCTCTCGATCCGTCCGGACGTGTTCGCCGAGACCTGGGCGTACGTCCGTCACTTCATGCCGTGGGTCGACCGCGCCCTGGTCGTGACGCCGGCGTCGGCCGCCGACGAGTTCGCCCGCCTCGACGGCGTGACGACGGTGACCGACGAGCAGCTCACCGGCCTGACCACCGCGGCCCTCCGCGACCTCGACCACCAGAGCCGGAACTCCGCGCTCCGGCGGGCGGTCGCGCAGCACCCCGCGCTCGACGACGTGTTCCTGATGGCGGACGACGACAGCCGGCCGATGAAGCCCGTCGACCCCTCGCTCTTCGTGGACGAGCACGGTCGGCACCGGCTGTTCTACTTCTACGACCTCACCGCGTGGCCGGGACGGAGCACGCCGTTCGACGAGGGCCAGCACGTCGCCGCCGACGTCCTCGGCTACCTCGGCTGCGAACGCCTGGCCTACGGGTCGCACCAGCCGCAGATCATCCGCAAGGACCACCTCGCCGAGGCGTGGAAGCTGCTCGGTCGCCTCACGGACTCGACGCTCCTCTGCGAGTGGGCGGTCTACGGCAACATCGCCCGCCACCTCCACCCGGAGGACTTCTGCGATCCCGAGCCCTACCGGACGCTCGGCTGGCCGATGTTCCCCGGGGAGTGGCCGTTCTGGGTCCGACCGACGGAGTACGTGTTCGAGAACTTCTACGAGGAGCTCCACCGGCCGGGGGCGCTCTACGCGGACCTCCCCACCGACCTCGATCCGGAGCGGGTCGAGCGGCACTCCGTCGAGAAGATCCTGCGGTGGTCGGCGTTCGGTCGCCGGGCACGGGCCCTCGACTTCCCCACGGACGTCGAGAACCCCTGGACGCAGCAGTCGGCCGCTCGGCGCGCCACCTTCCGTGTGCTGCGGCGCCTCCGCAAGGCGTACGACTACCTGGCGCTCGAGGACCGGTCGCGGCTCGTCGAGCTGTCGGGCTCGGTGGCCCAGCTCCGCGAGCAGCCACCACCTCCCGGTTCTGTGTCGTCGGACGCGCCAGATCGGGCGCGTTCCACGCCACAGAACGGCGACGGTTGACCGGGGCGCCACACGGCGGCCGCTAGCGTCGTCGGCCGTGGGCGACAGCGGAGAGCAGGCGAACCGCACCGTCGCTCGCCGGGGGATGATCTTGATGGCGGCCGTCGCCGCCCTGCCGCTGGCGGCCCGGTTCGTCGTGGACACCCCGCTGTGGCTGGACGAGGCGCTCAGCGTCAACATCGCCAAGCTGCCCCTCTCGCAGCTCGGCGAGGCCCTCCGCCACGACGGCCACCCGCCGCTCTACTACGTCCTCCTCCACGGGTGGATGGACGTGTTCGGCGAGGGCAACCTGGCCGTCCGTGCGATGTCGGGCGTCATCTCGCTCATCGCCCTGCCGCTCGCCTTCCTCGTGGGCCGACGGACGGGCGGGTACTGGCTGGGGGTCCTGACCGCGTGGACGCTGGCGCTCTCGCCGTTCTTCCTCCGCTACGGCAGCGAGACCCGCATGTACTCGCTCGTGATCGTGCTGTCCCTCGCCGGCTATCTCTCCGTCGACACTGCACTCCGGGAGCGACGGAACGTCGCGCTCGTGGGGGTGGCCCTCAGCACGTGCGGGCTGCTGTGGACCCACTACTGGTCGTGGTGGCTCCTCGCGACGGCCGGCCTCCTGCTCCTCGGCGATCTCGTGGTCCGTCGCCGGCGGGGACGACCGCTCATGCCCACCGTCGCCGTCATCGCCGCGATGGGCGTGGGCGGCCTCGGGTTCCTCCCCTGGCTCCCGTCGATGCTGTACCAGGCCGACCACACGGGCACGCCGTGGGCGGAGCCGTTCCGCCCGGCCACGCTCTTCATCACGGCGGTCACGGACTTCAACGGCGGGCCGTACAGCGAGCCGCAGATCCTGATGCTCTTCACGCTGATCCTCACGGTCGTGGCGCTGTTCGCCGTGGGGACCGACCGGGTCACCCTCACCGTGGACCTGCGCACGCAGGCCGACGCGCGCCTCCCGGCGGTCCTCATGTTCGGCACGATGGCGCTCGCCAGCGTCGCCAGCCTCCTGATGGGTGCCGCCTTCGCGAGCCGCTATGCCGCGGTCTTCTTCCCGTTCTGGGTGCTGCTCGTCGCGCTGGGGTTGCACCGGTTCGTGCCCGGCCGGGCGCGGACGGTGGTGCTCGTGGTGTTCGGCGCGCTGTCGCTCCTCGGGTCGGCCTTCGTGTTCCGCCAGGACCGCACCCAGGCCGGGCCGGCGGCCGAGGCCATCCGCCACCACCCGGCGTCCGACTCGATCGTGGTGACCTGCCCGGACCAGCTCGGGCCGGCGCTCTCACGGGCGCTGGGCGACGACTTCGACGTCGTGACCTACCCACGGTTCGAGTCACCCCTACGGGTCGACTGGGTCGACTACGCGGAGCGCAACGCCAAGAACGACCCGATCGCCTTCGCCGACGAGCTCTTGGCCCGGGCGGGGAGCCGCGCGATCTACGTGGCGTACAGGACCGACTTCCTGACGATCAAGAGCCAGTGCGCCGACATGGTGGGCCGACTCAACCAGAGCCGCCCGAGCCGGGTGCTGCTCAGCCCCGAGCCCGAGGACTTCTTCGAGGCGATGACCCTCGTGGTGCTGCCCGGCGCGAACGGGCCGTGACGCGGATGGCCGCCACCACGGTCGACGGGGAATTCGACCCGACCGAGCCGGCGACCACCGGCGCCCGCATCCGCACGCCATGGGTCGACGTGCTCGGCGCCTGGGTGACGGCCCGCGTCCTGGTCGCCGCCGGGTTCGCCGTCGCCCACGGCATCGCCTCGACGATCCCGGGTGTCCGCTTCCTCCACCTCGACGAGGGGCTGCTCACCTGGGACGGCACCTGGTACAGGAGCCTGGCCGAGCACGGCTACGCCGGCACCGCGCGGGAGGGTCTCCGGTTCTTCCCGCTCTACCACCTCCTGGCCCAGCTCCTGTCGTTCGGGCGAGCTGCCGACCTCGCCCTGCTGGTCATCTCGAACGGCGCTGCGCTCGGCTGCCTCGTCCTCCTCCACCGCCTGGTTCGGGAGCAGTTCGACGACGAGGCGCTCGCCCGGCGCAGCGTGTGGCTCATGGCCGTCTTCCCGGCGGCGGGCTCGTTCGTGTTCGCCTACAGCGAGTCGCTGATGCTCCTGCTCACGCTGGCGATCTACCTGGCCGTCCGGCGCGGGAGCTGGTGGTGGGTGGCCGCGGCCGGCGTCGCCGCGGGGCTCTCCCGGCCTGTGGCCGTGCTGCTCTGCGCGCCCCTCGCGATCGCTGCACTGCGGGGATGGCGCAGCGCTGCACCTGCCGGCCGCGTCGCTCGGGTGCTGGCCACGGCGTCGCCCGCACTGGGTGTCGCCTCGTACCTGTGGTGGGTGCAGCTGGTCCACGGTGACTGGACGCTCCCCATCGACGAACAGCGCGAGATCCGCAAGGGCATCCAGGACCCGTTCAGCAGGCTGGCCGAGGCGGCGTGGCACGTGGTCACCGACTCGCAGCTGGACGCGCCGGCCCTGGGCTTCGCCGTGCTCTTCCTCGCGCTCCTCGTCGTGTGCGGGCGCCGGCAACCGGCCGAGTGGACCCTCTACGCGGGCCTCTCGGTGCTGGTGGCGGTGAGCGCACCGGTGATCGACTCGACCGGCCGCTACGGACTCGTCGCGTTCCCGCTCGTCGTGGCGCTGGCCGGCGTCATGCGCGACGACCGCTCGATGTGGGCCACCGCGGCCGTCTCCGGAGCCGGCCTGCTGGGCCTGACCGTGATGACGCTGCTGGGCGGCTACATCCCCTGACGGCGGGTCCGGCGCGGGTGCAGACTGTGCCCATGGCGGCCAACGAGAAGACGGTGAAGGTGATCAACGATCACGGACCGTTGGGCTTCATCTTCTTCGTCGCCTACATCGGCGCAGCCATCTACTTCGTGCAGCGTTCGGACGGGTTCTGGGGTTTCATCCTGGCGCTCCTCCAGGCGGCGGTCTGGCCCGCCTATGTCCTCTACCACGTGCTCGAGGTGCTGAAGATCTGACCCGGCTGTCCCCCGGGACGCGAGTGGACGACCCGATCAGCGCGTCGTCCGGATGTCCCCCGAGTTGCGGCCGTCGTGACCGAAGCGGGACCACCCCGTGAGCGAGTCGGTCGGGGCGGACGTGTGCCAGACGAGGACCACGCCGTCCCGCCGGGTGACCGCCATCTCGGCGATCCCGTCGCCGTCGAGGTCGCCGAATCCGGGCGTCCCGACCACCCAACCCCCGGTCAGCTTCGGGAAGCCGGGGGCGACGTGGCCGTGCGCGTCGAGCGCGTCGATGAGCTGGACGCCGTTGCCGGCGACGACGTCGAGGTCCCCGTCGCCGTCGACGTCGACCATGGCCGGCGTCACGAACAGGGCCAGGTCCGTGGTGCGGTGCGGGAAGCCGGGCAGCATCGTCGAGAGGTCGGCCGTCGACCAGGCGGACAGCTGCGTGTCGCCCACCTGCTTCCCCGGGAGCAGCTGGTCGAGCGCCTGCCCGAGGCCGACGGTGGGCGCTGCGACGTCGGGGATGCCGTCGCCGTCGAGGTCGCCGAGCGACGGGCCACCGAACGCCGTGGCGATCACACCACCGTCCTGGCTGTCGGCGGCGCCGCCGAACGGCGTGCCCAGCCACGGCAGCGCCACCCGCTGGCCGAACACCGGGTCGAGGGCGGACCGCCCGGTCACGTCGAGCACGTAGACGGGGCCCGCCGAGCTGGTCGCCACGACCTCGACCCGGCCGTCCCCGTCCACGTCGCCGATGGCGGCCTGGGTGTTCACCCCGTTGCCCACGAGCGGCAGCACCGTCGTCTTGATCATCGCCAGGCGGCTGGGCCAACCGGGCAGGTACGCCTGCTCGTGGGGATGTGCCGGCACGCGGTCCACCGCGGAGGGATGTGCCGTCCCGTCGCCCCAGATCGCGTACAGCCGCGTGTTGCCGCTCACCCCGGGGAGGCCGAGTGCGGGGAACACGTCGACCGGCTCCGGGTAGGCCTCCTGCGCGCCCACCACGATCTCCGCTCGTCCGTCGCCGTCCAGGTCACCCACCGCCGGCGTCACGACCAGTTCGCCGCCGATCGACACCTCGCCGTCCCACGTGGCGGCGTGCGTCGCCGGATCGACGGCGCTGATCGCTGCCGGGTCGAGGAGCAGCACCGGGAAGCCGGTCACCGGCGTCCCGTCGTGGTGCCAGGCGTAGACGTGTCGGTCCAGGGCGGCCCCGACGAGCTCGAGGTCGCCGTCGCCGTCGAGGTCGCCGGCCGCGGCGCTCGCGAGGAACCCCCGCTTCAGGCGGTTCTCCGCGTCGGTGGCGGACTGCTGCGACCACGCGGGGTCCACCGAGGCCCGCCATCGCAGCTCGCCGGACGCCGACCACACCGAGACGTGGCCCCCTCCGTCGGTCACTGCGACCTCGACCGACCCGTCGCCGTCGAGGTCCGCCACCACCGGCGCCCCGAACCCGACGGGGTCGAGCGGCACCTCGATCCCCGCCTCGGCGGCCGTGGCCGACCCGCGAGGCCACCACGCCGCGGGTTGGGTGCGCTGGGGCCATCCGCCGACGTCGTTGCCGTCGGCGCCGAGGGCGTGCACGACCCCGTCGTCCGTCGCGACGACGAGCTCGTCGGCACCGTCCCCCGTCAGGTCCGCGAAGACCGGGCTCGCTGCGCCGGCACCCGCGAGCCGGCGCGGGTACCCGTCGACCAGGGTCGGATCGTCGCCGATGAAGACCTGGCGTTGGGCCACGGCGTGACGACCTTCGGCGTCGGTCACGACCACGCGGATCCGCACCGCCGATCGGTCTTCGATCGCGCCGGGCGCCGGCAGCGCCGCTGCGGCATCGGCGAGGTCCAGGGTGGCGAGCACACCGCTGCGCGGCCCGGCGAGGCCCTCCTCCGAGGTGAGGACCGTCCACCGGTCGGTGGCCGGATGCGGCGCCGACTGCAGGCCCGGCGCCCACTCGACCCGGAGGTCGTAGTGACCGGATCGCGGCGCCGCCACCGATCCCACGACGTCCACCTCGCCCTGCACCGGCAGCACCTCGAACCACTGGGGCCCGGTCAGATCCGCCTCCGGTGGGATCTCCCCTTCGGCGGCGGCACGCACCGCCTCGAACGCGTTCACACGACCGAAGCCGAACGTCGCGTCCCACCCCGGCGTGGTCGGGTAGCGCTCGAACGCGTCGTTGCGGGCGTCGTTCGCCGGCTCCCCCGGCCGCGGTGTCGCGAAGTCGATGTCGTCCGCCGTCGCGCGCAGCAGCTGTGCGACCTCGTTCGCCGAGAGGTCGCGTCCGGCGTCGCGTGCGGCCGAGATGATCAGGCCGACCATCCCGGCACCGAGGCCGGTAGCCCCGGAGCTGCAGGAGCTCGACGGGACCGTCACCCACGTGATCGCGCCGTGGTTCGTGCAGCCGTTGAGGGCGAGCACGTCGGTCTCCACGCCGGGCAGTGCGTTGACGCCCCCGAGGAAGTCGGTCACTCGGGTCACCGAGTTCACGGGGATGGTGTGGTTCATGGCCGCCGGGAGGTTCGGGTGCTTCGACGCCTCGTCCGCCATCGAGGCGACCACCGGGATCCCGCGCTCGTACGCGGCGTCGACCGCCTGCTGGGCCTGCGTCGGGTTGTTGAGCGTGCCGAGCGCCTCCTGCACCACGTCGGCACCCGCATCGATCGCGAACAGGACGCCCGCAGCGAACCGGGCGCCGTCGGTGATGAACGAGTCCCCCACGCGGACCGGCAGGAACCGGCAGCGGGGACACGTGCCCACGGCCCCCTTGCCGTCCTCCACCGCCGTGGAATCCCTCGCCTCACCCGTGCCGTGGCCGTAGTGGACGTCGTCGAACGGGTCGTTGTCGCCCCACAACAGGTCCCACCCCGAGATGTCGTCGACGTAGCCGTTGCCGTCGTCGTCCACGCCGTCGGAGAACCGCGGATCGAGGATCAGGTCCTGGGGGTCGAGGAGCTCGTTGGCGTTGCGATCCTCGACCCTGGGGTCGCTCGAGTAGTCGGCGATCGAGAAGCGACCGTCAGCGTTGGCGTCGTGGTCGGCGGCGCCCTCGGGGACCGGGAGCTCACCGGCGTTCAGGTGGGCCGCATCGGCCAGGTCGGCCATGTCGCCCGCCTGGTCCCACTCGATCCCCGAGTCGAGGACGGCGATCACGACGTCGTCCCGACCTTTCGTCAGGCCCCATGCCAGATCGACCGCCGGTCCACGCTGCCCGCACAGGTGGTGGACCGAGGAGAGGCGTTCCGGGATGCGCGACGAAGTGAGCTCGTAGTCGTCGTCGTCGAACTCGCCGGGGAGCGTCGACCGGTCGGGGTCCGCGTACCGGGGCGTCTCGCAGTCGGGCGGCGCCGGACGATCGAGGTCGCGGGTGACCACCCAGCGCGCTGTCGGCCCCTCCGCCGTGGTGCCTCCCGTCCCCGTCGGCCGCGTCGGCGGGGTGCAGGACAGCGCCAACGCCGCCAGCACGGCCAACCCGACTCCACCCCGATGCCACACCCTCGCCCTGTGCATGTCGGGAACGTATCTCCCGTCACGGATCCGTGACGGGAGAACTGGCGGTGAGCCGGACGGTCAGCCGATGAGGCTCGCCAGTGCCCAGACGGCCGCGAGGCCTCCGACCAGCACGAACGCCAGCGTCCGCCCGAGCGGCGGTGGGACGCGGGGCTCGTCGGCCGACTCGGGATCCGGCGCAGGAGGCTTGAAGTAGGCCGCGAGGTTGCCGACGACCATGGCCGCGCCGAGCGCGAGCACCAGCCACGGCAGCAGGTCCTTCCCGAGGAAGAGGGTCTCGGCGACGATCGGATGATGGTTCATCGAACCGTCGCACCCTGGGCGCCGGCAGGGAGCACAGCGGTGTAACTCTCACGTATCGTGAAACCGTGAACGCACTTCGCCGAGAACTCGATCGTCCGCATCGATTCGATTGATCATCTCCATCTGTTTAAATCATCGCATCGTGCGAGATTCGTGCTCAAGGTCTGGCCCGGAAGGACGATACTCAGTACATCAGCGGATTCGCCCCCGCTGACAACCGGGGAACCGGAGTGGGGGGCACAACAATCTCCCTCCAAACGCATCGCCACCAGCGCTTTCCAGGTGCTGGCGCCGTGACTCCCACTCCGCCCCACGGTCCTTCACCCGCCTCCGGGCGGGTGTTCTCGTTTTCCGGCAGGCCCGGCCCAGCAGGACCCCGGCCGGGTAGCGCAGCCGACGAAGCCCGCCCGCGAGGAACGAGCGGCGAGGCGAGCCGGAGGCGGAGCTGGCCCGGCCCAGTAGGAAATGGGCAGGGCAGCCGTCCATCGCCGAGAATGTGCGGATGGCAGGCACCTCCACCAGCACGACGGGCGGCAGCAGCGCAGGGCACGCGAAGGACCGCCCGTGGCTCATGCGCACGTATTCCGGCCACTCGACGGCGAAGGCCTCGAACGAGCTCTACCGCACCAACCTGGCGAAGGGGCAGACCGGCCTGAGCATCGCCTTCGACCTGCCGACGCAGACGGGGTACGACCCCGACCACATCATGGCGAAGGGCGAGGTCGGCAAGGTCGGCGTGCCCGTCGCCCACCTGGGCGACATGCGGACGCTCCTGACGGAGATCCCTCCCGGCGAGATGAACACGTCCATGACGATCAACGCCCCGGCGGCGTGGATGCTCGGGCTCTACATCGCGAACGCCGCCGAGCAGGGCGTCGACAGCCGACAGCTGCGCGGCACGACGCAGAACGACATCGTGAAGGAGTACCTGTCCCGGGGCACGTACATCTTCCCGCCCGGGCCGAGCCGCCGGCTGATCGTCGACATGTTCGCCTACTGCAACGAGCACGTTCCGCTGTGGAACCCGATGAACGTCTGCAGCTACCACCTGCAGGAGGCCGGCGCGACCCCCGCCCAGGAGCTGGCCTACAGCCTCGCCACCGCCATCGGTGTGCTCGACGCCGTCAAGGAGTCCGGGCAGGTGCCCGAGGATCGGATGAGCGAGGTCGTCGCCTCCGTCTCGTTCTTCGTGAACGCCGGCATCCGCTTCATCGAGGAGACCTGCAAGATGCGGGCCTTCGTCGCCATGTGGGACCGTCTCACGCTCGAGCGCTACGGCGTCACCGACCCCAAGGCCCGCCGGTTCCGCTACGGCGTGCAGGTGAACTCGCTGGGGCTCACCGAGGCGCAGCCCGAGAACAACGTCCAACGGATCGTGCTCGAGATGCTGGGCGTGTCGCTGTCGAAGTCGGCCCGGGCCCGCTCGATCCAGCTGCCGGCGTGGAACGAGGCGCTGGGCCTCCCCCGCCCGTGGGACCAGCAGTGGGCCCTGCGGATGCAGCAGGTGCTCGCCCTCGAGAGCGACCTCCTGGAGTACGACGACATCTTCGACGGCAGCCACGTGATCGAGGCGAAGACCAACGAGCTGATCGACGCGGCGCAGTCGGAGCTGGACGAGATCCTCGCCCTCGGCGGTGCGTTCGAGGCGATCGACGAGATGAAGGGCCGGCTGGTGCGGAGCCACACCGAGCGCATCCGCCGCATCGAGTCCGGCGAGCAGGTCGTCATCGGCGTCAACGCCTTCACGGAGACCGCGTCGTCCCCGCTCGACGGCGACGACAACATCCTCCGGGTCGACCCCGCGCTGCAGGAGCACACGATCGCCGAGCTGGCCGAGTGGCGGGCGCAGCGTGACCAGTCGGCCGTCGAGAAGGCGCTCGCCGAGCTGGTGCGGGTGGCCGGCACCGACGAGAACATCATGCCGGCCACCATCGCCCTGGCCGAGGCCGGCGGGACCACCGGCGAGTGGGCGGGCGCACTGCGCGAGGTGTTCGGCGAGTACCGGGCACCCACCGGCGTCGCTGCGGCCGCCGGCGTGGGCGGCGGCTCCCCCGAGCTGCGGTCGCTCTCCGAGAGGGTGATGGACCTGCCCGACGGGCCGCCTCGCGTGCTGGTGGGCAAGCCCGGGCTCGACGGCCACTCCAACGGCGCCGAGCAGATCGCCGTGGCGGCCCGGGACGCCGGCATGGAGGTCATCTACCAGGGGATCCGGCTCACGCCGGGCCAGATCGCCGCGGCTGCCCGCGACGAGGACGTCGACCTCGTCGCCCTGTCGATCCTCTCGGGGAGCCACATGGAGCTCATCCCCGAGACCCTCCGCCTCCTCCGCGAAGAAGGCGTCGACGCGCCGGTCGTTGCAGGTGGGATCATTCCCGTCGATGACCAACCCAAGCTGCTCGACGCCGGCGCGGTCCGCGTCTACACGCCGAAGGACTACGACCTCGGCCGGATCATGTCCGACATGCTCGACATCGCACTCGACGGCCGGGATAAATCTTGAGTTCGCCGGCCGAGGGCCGATGGAGTGACGTGAGCTACCGACGCTTCATC
>JAEZFI010000195.1 GCA_023437745.1 Actinomycetes bacterium | reverse complement strand
GGCCGAGGGTGCCTCCACCGGAGCGAGCTCCGGTTCGGTGACACCCGCGTCGGGCCCGGCGTCGTCGACCGGGCAGTCGGGCAGGGGGATGCGGAGGGCGGGCTCGGTCATCGGCTTCCTCGGGTCGGGGGAGCACCGTCGACACGCCGGCCGGGGTCCCCTTCGAGACGGACGCACCAGCATGGCCCAGCGGCCGGACCCCGGGCCAGGCAGCGCGGCGGCCCCGAGGTGCGGTGGACGCGGTTTCCGGAGCGTGGGGGCGGTCCCGTACGCTGCGTGTCGCGGCGCAGCAGCGCTCGCCGATCCGGGATGCGCCGGGTCGAGCACACCCTGAGGAGACCCCACCGTGGACATCCACGCACTGCTCGGCAACGACGCCGACGACCTGCTGTCACATCAGTCTTCGACGATCTCTCGTGACGCGCTCCACCTGCCCGGCCCCGACTCGATCGACCGGATCTTCGTGCAGTCCGACCGCTCACCGCAGGTGCTTCGCAGCCTGGCCTCGCTCCACGGCTCGGGTCGCCTGGGCGGCACCGGCTACGTGTCGATCCTCCCCGTCGACCAGGGCATCGAGCACACCGCCGCCGCCTCGTTCGCTCCGAACCCGGCGTACTTCGACCCGCTGAACATCATCGAGCTCGCCATCGAGGGCGGCTGCAACGCCGTGGCCACGACGTTCGGCGTGCTGGGCATGGCGTCGCGCAGCTTCGCCCACAAGATCCCGTTCATCGTGAAGCTCAACCACAACGAGCTGATGACCTACCCGAACAGCTTCGACCAGGTGCTGTTCGGCTCGGTGCAGCAGGCCTACGACCTGGGCGCCGCCGGCGTCGGTGCCACGATCTACTTCGGTTCCGAGGAGTCCCGCCGGCAGATCCAGGAGATCTCCGCGGCGTTCGAGGAGGCCCACCAGCTCGGCATGTTCACCGTGCTCTGGTGCTACCTGCGCAACGACGCGTTCAAGAAGGACGGCGTCGACTACCACGCCGCCGCGGACCTCACCGGGCAGGCGAACCACCTCGGCGTCACCATCGAGGCCGACATCATCAAGCAGAAGCTGCCGACCAACAACGGCGGCTTCAACGCGATCGGCTTCGCCAAGACCCACAAGCTGGTGTACGATCAGCTGACCTCGGACAACCCGATCGACCTGGCCCGCTACCAGGTGGCGAACTGCTACATGGGCCGCATCGGCCTCATCAACTCCGGCGGCGAGTCGAAGGGCGAGTCGGACCTCGCGGACGCCGTGCGCACGGCCGTCATCAACAAGCGGGCCGGTGGCATGGGCCTGATCTCGGGTCGCAAGGCGTTCCAGCGCCCGATGAACGAGGGCATCGAGCTGCTCAACGCGATCCAGGACGTGTACCTGGACGAGTCGATCACGATCGCCTGACGCGTCGCGCCCGGTGACCGCACCCTCGTGACGACATGGGTCCTCGACCTCGATGGCGTCGTGTGGCTGGGGTCCCAGCCGATCCCTGGTGCTGCTGACGCGGTGGCCGCGCTCCGAGGAGCCGGCCACCGTGTCGCGTTCTGCACGAACAACTCGTCGCGCACGGTCGCTGGCTACGTCGACAAGCTGACGGCTGCGGGGCTCCAGACCGAGCCCGACGACGTGCTCACGTCGGCCCAGGCGGCGGCCCTGCTCGTCGAGCCGGGGGAGCGGGTCCTCGCCGTGGCCGACGACGGCGTGCGCGAAGCTCTGGCGCGCCGCGGTGCCGTGGTCGTCGACCCTCACGACGACGCCGAGGTCGATGCCGTCATGGTCGGCTACTGGCGAGCCTTCGACTACGACGCGATGGACGTCGCGTCACGAGCGGTGCTCGGTGGCGCCCGATTCCTCGCGACGAACACCGATCCGCGCTACCCGCACGAGACCGGGTTCAGCCCGGGGTGCGGAGCGATCGTCGCGTCGATCGCCACCGCGACCGGTCGCGCGCCGGAGGTCGCGGGCAAGCCCCACGACGCGATGGTGCGCCTCGTCCGTGGTCGATGTGGTGACCACGGCGTGGTCGTCGGCGACACGCCGGCGACGGACGGCGCGCTGGCCGCCGCCCTGGGGTGGCCGTTCGGGCTGGTGCTCACGGGGAACACTTCGCCGGCGGAGGTCCCGGCCGACACGGACCCCGAGTGGGTCGGGGCCGACCTCGCCGAGCTCGTCGAGCGGTTCGGCGAGGGGCACGGCGGTCGCTGATGCGTCGCCGGCTGGACGCCGAGCTGGTGCGCCGGGGCCTCGTCGACTCGCGCACCGAGGCGCAGCGGCTCATCGCCGACGGCGCGGTGCTGGTGTCGGGCAGCGTCGCCGACAAGCCGGCGCGGCAGGTCGACTCGGGTGAGCCCGTGGTGGTCGTGGCGGAAGGTCCCCGGTACGTGGGGCGCGGCGGCCAGAAGCTCGAGGCGGCCCTCGATGCGTTCGGCATCGACGTCGACGGCGTGACCGCGGTGGACGCCGGCGCGTCGACGGGCGGGTTCACCGACTGCCTCCTGCAGCGTGGCGCGGCGCGCGTGGTGGCCGTCGACGTCGGTCGGAACCAGCTCCACGAGCGCCTCCGCGCCGACCAGCGCGTCACGTCGCTCGAACGGACCGACATCCGCACGCTCGGGCCCGACGCCGTCGGAGGTCCGGTGTCGCTGGTGGTGGCGGACCTGTCCTTCATCTCCCTGACGTCGGTGGCGGGGCACCTGGTGTCGCTGCTGGACGACGGGGGTGCCCTCGTCGCGCTCGTGAAGCCGCAGTTCGAGGCGGGACGCGTCGAGGTGTCCCGGGGGAAGGGCGTGATCACGGACCCGGAGATCTGGCGTCGAGCGCTCCTCGACGTGGGTGCCGCGCTGGCGGGGGCCGGCGCGCCCATGATGGGGATCGTGCCGTCACCGATCCGAGGGGCCGAGGGAAACGTCGAGTTCCTCGCGCTCGCGCGCTCGGGTGCACGGGCGGAGCCGGCAGCGGACCTCGCAGGGCTCGTGGACACGGCGCTCGAGCTGGTCGACGCGGGCGCGACCCGACCGCACGGGGCGACCTCGTGAGCGCGTTCGGCATCCTCGTCCACCACGAGCGCGAAGCGGCGTGGCTGGTGGGGGCCGACCTGGTGGACTGGCTCGCGGAGCGGGGCCATGAGGTCCGCATGCCGAGCCCGGACGCAGGCCTGATCGGCCGCAGCGATATCGCCGTCGCCGAGGACGAGCTCATCGAGGGCCTCGACCTGCTCATCGGCATCGGCGGCGACGGGACCATCCTCCGGGCGGTCGACGCCGCCGCCGATCGTGGCGTCCCGGTCCTCGGGGTCAACGCCGGCCAGCTCGGCTACCTCTCCGTCGTGGAGGCCGACGGTCTGCGGGTCGCCGTCAAGCGCTTCCTCTCGGGTGACGCCCGCGTGCAGGAGCGGATGCGGCTCTCGGTCACGAGAGGCGGGCCGGACGGTCCCGTCACGACGAACGTCCTCAACGAGATCGTCCTCGAGCGGCAGGAGCTCGGCCACACGGTCCGGATCGACGTCGAGCTCGACGGCGAGCGCTTCACCCCGTACGTGGCGGACGGCTTGATCGTCGCCACGCCGACCGGGTCGACGGCGTACGCGTTCAGCGTCCGGGGCCCGATCGTGGCACCGGCCCACCGTGCGATCCTGCTCGCCCCCGTCGCCCCGCACATGCTGTTCGACCGCCCGCTCGTGCTGGAGCCCACCAGCGAGATCCGCCTCACCATCAGAGGCCATCGCTCCGCTCGCCTCAGCATGGACGGGCGCGACGGTGGTGTGGTGGAGGACGGCGAGGCGATCGTGTGCACGGCGTCGCCCCGGCCCGCTCGGCTCGTGCACTTCGGACGACAGCACTTCCTCAGCGTCCTGCGCGCGAAGTTCTCGCTGCCCGAGCGGTAGCGGAGCTGGCCCGGCCCATGAGGGCCCGCCCACTAGCCTCCGGACGTCATGTTGGTGGAGCTTGCGGTCCGTGATCTCGGCGTCGTGTCCGCCCTCCGAGTGGACCTGGCGGCGGGCATGTGCGCCGTCACCGGCGAGACCGGCGCCGGCAAGACCCTCATCATCGAGGCGATCGGGCTGCTGCTCGGCGCCCGCTCCGACGCTGCGAGGGTCCGCCCGGGCGCCGACGCGGCCGTCGTGGAGGGCCGGTTCGTCGACGGTGACGACGAGACGGTGCTCCGCCGTGTCGTCCCGGCCCAGGGACGCTCGCGCTGCTACGTCGACGGCCAGCTCGCGACGCTCACGGAGCTGGCCGAACGCGGTGGCGCGTTCGTGGAGATCCACGGCCAGCACGCCCAGCAGGCGCTGCTCCGGCCCAAGGCCCAACGCGATGCGCTCGATCGCTTCGGGGGCGTCGACACCGGCCCGTACCTCGAGGCGCGCCGGCAGCTGCGGGCCATCGAGGACGAGATCGAGGCGCTGGGAGGCGACGATCGAGCCCGGGCACGCGAGCTGGACCTCGTGCGCTTCCAGGTGGCCGAGATCGACGGAGCGGACCTCACCGACCCCGACGAGCTGGCGGTGCTCGCCGAGCGCGAGGACCTGCTGGCCGACGCCACGCGGTCCCGCGAGGTCGGTGCGGCGGCCGGCGAGCTGCTCGGAGCGGACGACGGCGCCACCGATCTGGTGGCCCGCGCCGCCGCGCTGATCGCAGACCATCGAGCGTTCGCCCCGGTGAGCGAGCGGCTCGTCGCGGTGGCAGCCGAGCTCGGCGACTGCGCTGCCGAGGTGCGTTCCCTCACGGACGGCGTGTCCGAGGATCCCGAGCAGCTCGACGAGGTCAGGCGTCGCCGCCAGTCGCTGCTCGAGCTGCGGCGGAAGTACGGCGACACGATCGCGGACGTCATCGCGTTCGGCGAGGAGGCGCGAGGCCGGCTCGAGGAGCTGGAGGGCCGCGACGCCCGCGCAGCTGCGCTCGAGTCCGAGCTGGCAGCAGCGGTCGACCGCCTCGACGCCGAAGCCGCTGCACTGGCGGCCGCCCGCGCCGCCGCGGCACCGGGGCTCGCCGCAGCCGTCGAGGAGCGCCTGGCCGACGTGGGCCTGCCCTCCGCCACCTTCGACGTGGAGGTCGGGGGAGTCGACGGCTCGGAGGTGCAGTTCACGCTGGCGGCGAACCGCGGCATGGAGGCCGCGTCGCTCACCAAGGTCGCCTCCGGTGGCGAGCTGTCGCGGGTGATGCTCGCCATCCACCAGGTCCTGTCCGCCGGGCCGCCGACGATGGTCTTCGACGAGGTGGATGCCGGCATCGGTGGGGTCACCGCGGCGGCCGTCGGGGCGTCGCTCGCCCGCCTCGCCCGTGAGCGCCAGGTCCTCGTCGTCACGCACCTGCCGCAGGTGGCTGCGTGCGCCGACCTCCAGGTCTCCGTCCGCAAGGACAGCGACGACCGGATGACCACCTCGACGGTCACGGTCCTCGACACCGAGGAGCGGGTGGTCGAGCTCGCACGCATGCTCTCGGGCTCGCCGGACAGCGAGGCGGCCCACGAGCACGCGCGCGAGCTCCTCACGGCCAGCGGTCGAATCGACAGCGGCGGTCGGCGTGGGCGAGGGTCAGGCTGATGGCTCGACGTCCCTCCCGCCGTGCGCGCCCCGTCAGCACGGTGTCCCCGCCGCTCGTCGTCAGCGGGCCCGGCCGACCCGACCGTCGCACGAAGGACCTGATCATCCGGCTCGACGAGGGTGACGTCGCGGTGATCGACCACGAGGACATCGACCGGATCGCGGGCGAATCGCTGGCGGGCTCGGGGGTCGTCGCCGTGGTGAACGCTGCGGAGTCGACGTCGGGCCGCTACCCGAACGAGGGTCCGCTCGTGATCCTCGACGCGGGCATCGTGCTGATCGACGGGTGCGGTCCCGACGTCATGGGCATCGCCGAGGGAGCGATCGTCACGATCGACGGCGATCAGGTCCTGGTCGACGGCGAGTTCCTCGCCACCGGCCGCCGGCAGACCCGCCGCGCCATCGAGCGGGTGCACCGGACCTCCAACGAGCAGCTCGAGCAGGAGTTCATCCGGTTCATCGAGAACACGGTGACCTACGTCGACGACAACCTCGACCTCCTCTCCGACGACTTCGTGGTGCCCGACGTCGGCGTGTCGTTCGAGGGCGAGCACGTGCTGCTCGTCGTGCGCGGCCACGACTACCGCGAGGACCTCCGGCTGATCCGGGACACCGGGTACGTGTCCGAGATGCGACCGGTGCTCGTGGCGGTCGACGGCGGTGCCGACGCGCTGCTCGAGTTCGGGCTGTCGCCGGACGTCATCGTGGGGGACTTCGACTCGGTGAGCGAGAAGGCGCTCCGCTCGGGCGCAGCACTGGTCGTGCACGCCTACCGCGACGGCACTGCGCCGGGCGCCGGGCGCCTCGAGGAGCTGGGCCTCCCGTACACGCTGTTCCCCGCGTCGGGCACGAGCGAGGACATCGCGATGCTGATGGCCTACGAGCACGGTGCCGAGCTGATCGTCGCGGTCGGCACCCACACGTCGATGGTGGACTTCCTCGACAAGGGCCGGCGCGGGATGGCGTCGACGGTCATCACCCGCATGAAGGTCGGTCCGATCCTGGTCGACGCGAAGGGTGTCAGCCGGCTCTATCGGAATCGGGTGCGCAAGCGCGACCTGCTCCTGATGGTCCTCGCGGCGCTGATCGTGCTGGCCGTCCTCGCGATGGTGTCGGAGCCGATCCGGTTGATCATCCGCACCTACTGGACCGACTTCACCAACTGAGACGACGACATGATCAACATCCGCTTCCACATCGTGTCGATCACGGCCGTGTTCCTCGCCCTGGCGATCGGCATCTTCATGGGATCGAGCCTGCTCGACCGGGCGACCGTCGAGTCGCTGACGAGCACGCAGCAGAGCCTCGAGCAGCGCATCGCCGAGCGAGGCCGTGAGAACGACGCGCTGCGGGCCCTCGCCACGGCGAGCGACGAGAGCGCGACCACGTTCGCCGACGGCCAGATGCGCAGGTTGCTGAACGGCACGGTGGCCGACCAGGTCCTGCTGGTCGCCGCCCGTGGGGTCTCGGCCGACGCGGTCGGCACGGTGCAGGCGGACCTCGCGGCGATCGGTGCCGCCAGCGCCGGGATGGTCTGGTGGGAGGAGCGAGCAGACCTCGCCGCCGACGACGTCCGCCGGAGCGTCGCAGAGGTCGTCGGCCTGGATCCCGAGCGGGCCGACGCCGAAGCGGTGGCGGACGCGGTGCGCGTCGAGCTGGCCCGGGCCCTGGGCGCCGTCGGCGCCGAGCGTCCGGCCGAGCCGAACGCGCCGCCGGACCCGAACACGCCGATCGATCCCGCCACGACCACCACGACGGTGCCCCCCGCCGAGTCCGAGGCCGCCGCGCTCCTCGAGCGGCTCACGTCGGCGGGCATGCTGACGTGGTCGATCGCCGGGAGCGGGCAGCCGCAGCCGGTGCTCGCCGGAGAACCGGTCCGGATCGTCGTGATCTCGGGCGAGGGGGCCTCGGACGCCCAGCACGCGGCCCTGGCAGCGCTCACCACGGCGCTGTCCGATCGCCTCCCCGGGCGCATCGTCGCGGCCGAGGTCATGGACCCACGGCCGGCGGTCGAGCAGGTGGACCGCGACCTGGCAGCGACCGAGCCGCTCCGTGGGGCGTTCGTCGAGCCGCTCCGGGAGCAGGACGCGGACGCGACAGAGCTCGCCACGATCGACGCGCTCGACGAGCCGTTCGGTCGGTTCGCCCTCCTGCGCCTCCTCGCGCTGCCCCCCGCCGAGGCCACCGGTGCCTACGGCGTGATGCCGAGCGCGTCGAGTCCCTTCCCGACCTCGTGACGGACACCGCGGGTTCCCTGCACCGCGCCACCGGAGCCATGGCGGCGGTGACGGCCGTCTCCCGGGGGACCGGCTTCCTCCGGACGATCGTCGTCACGAACGTGCTCGGCGTGACCTACCTCGCGAACACCTACCAGACCGCCAACACCGTGCCGAACGTCGTGTTCGAGCTGCTGGCGGCGGGGGCGCTCCAGGCGGTGCTCGTGCCCGCCCTCGTCACCACGGTCGACCGCGGCGACGACGCCGAGACCGGCCACGTCGCCGGTGCGGTCATCGGGCTCACCGCGCTCGTGCTCGGGGTGGTCGCCGTGATCGGCATGGTGCTGGCGGGGCCGATCATGCGCGCCCTCCTCTCCGACCTCGACGATCCGGCGGTCCGTGACGAGGCGGTGCGCCTGGGCACGGTGATGCTGTGGTTCTTCCTGCCGCAGATGGTCCTCTACTCGGCGAACGTCGTCGCGACGGCGCTGCTCAACTCGACGAACCGCTTCGTGGTCCCGGCCGTGGCGCCGGTGGTCAACAACCTCGTGGTGATCGGCGCCTACCTCTGGTTCGGGGCGCTGCTGTCGGGCCATTCGCCCAGCCTCGACCTCAGCACCCTGGAGCTCTGGGTGCTGGCGGGAGGCACGACCTTGGCCGTCGTGGCGTTCTGCGCGCTCCCGGTCACCGCGGCGGCCCGGAGGTTCCGCCTGTGGCCGAACCTGGACTGGCGCCACCCGGTGGTGCGTCGCCTCGCCAGCGACGGCGCGTGGGCCGCGGTCTTCCTGAGCGCAACGCAGGTGCTGCTCGTGGTGATGCTCCAGGCCTCCAACCGCCGCGAGGGCGCCGTCGCCGTGTACCAGCTGGCGTGGGTGCTGTTCCTGTTGCCGCACTCGGTCGGGTCGGTACCGGTCATGACCACCCGGTTCCCGAAGCTGACGCGCGACGCACGCGCAGGGGAGTGGGCACCGTTCGCCACGACGCTCGCGGGTGGCGTCCGCTCCATCGCCCTCCTGACCCTGCCGGTGACGGCGTTGCTGATCGCGCTCGCCGAGCCCATCGTCCGGCTGGTCGTGCACGGATCGTCGGCCCGCCGGATCCCCGAGATCGCGTCGGCGGTCGTCGGGTTCGCCCCCGGCATCCTGGGCTTCGGGCTCCTCCTGTTCTTCACCCGGGCCTGCTACGCCATGGGGGACATGCGGACCCCGACCTTCGTGAACGTGTTCGCCGTGGCCGTCGGCTGCACGGTGATCCTGACCTCCGCCGGCTCCGTCGACGGGCGATGGCTCGTCGCGACGATCGGCGGCGCGCACAGCGGCGTGATGCTCCTCGGCGCGGGAGTCCTGGGCGTGATCCTGGTGCGGCGCCTGCACGCCCGAGGGGTGTCCCGACCACTGGGTGCCTGGCAACCGCTGGCGGTCACGGTGTCGGCGTCGCTCGTGATCGGGTCGGCGGTCGGAGCGCTGTCCGCGTGGGCCGATCCGCGGTCGATGGCGGAGTGCCTCGCGATCGCGTTCGCCGGTGGGGTCGTGACGGTCGTGGTCGTCGTCGCCCTCCACTGGGCCGTCGCCGGGGTGGCGCCCAGAGCGTTGATCAGGTCGTACGGCTCCGACGCGGGTCGCTGGGCCGATGCCTGACGCGAGCGACGCGCCCCCACTCGGCGGCCCGATGGTCGTCGAGCTGATGGGTCCCGCCGAAGGCGGCATCCGCACGCACGTGGCCGAACTGGTCTCGCGGCTGCGCGGTGCCGGCGCCCGCGTCGCGGTGGCTGGGCCACGGGGCGCGCTCGGGGACAGGGGCGAGGTGGACTGGGTGGTCGACGTCCCCGCAGCGCTGTCGCTGCGGGGCCTCCTGGCCGCGCGCCGGCAGCTCGCTCGGATCCCCGAGGTCGACGTGGTCCACGCCCACGGCCTCAAGGCGGGTTGGGTGGCGGTCACCGCTCGGCCCCGGCGGCGCGTGGTCCTCACGGCGCACAACCTGGTCCTCGGGGACGCCCCGAAGGACAGGCTGCTCCGGCGCCTCGAGCGCGAGCTCGTGAAGCGGGTCGACCACCTGATCGCTCCCAGCCCTGCGATCGACCGCCATGTCGACGGCCTGCTGCCACCCGAGCGCCGGACCGTCATCGTGCCAGTGTTCCCGCCGCCGCGGGGCGGGGCCGCTCGCGCCGCCGTCCGAGCCGACCTCGGCGCTGCTCCGGACCAGCCCCTCGTGGTGGTGGTCGCCCGCCTGCACCCGCAGAAGGGCCTCCACACGTTCGTCGAGGCGTGGGCCCGGGTCGCCGCGGCCGTCCCGGGGGCTGCCGCCGTGGTGGTGGGGGAGGGCCCGAGTCGCGACGAGCTGCAGTCCGACATCGACCGGCGTGGACTCACGGCGTCGCTGCGCCTCGTCGGCGCTCGACAGCCGGCGATCGCCCCGATGGAGGCCGCCGACGTCGTCGCGCTCAGCTCCGAGTGGGAGGCGATACCGCTCGTGGTGGCCGAGGCGGCGCTGCTCGGCACGCCGGTCGTGACGACCGACGTCGGTATCGTGGCCGAGGTGATCACGAACGGATCGACCGGGTTCGTCGTGGACGTCGGCGACGCGGCAGGGCTCGCCGAGGGACTGATCACGCTCCTGGAGGATCCGGGGAGGGCCGCGGTCGCCGGCGCACGGCTCGGTGAGGAAGCAGCGCGCCGCTTCGACCCCGACGCACTGACCGCCGCCGTCCGCTCGGTGTACGCCGAGGTCGCAGGTCGATGAGTTCGGGGCCGCGCGCCGGCGTTCCGGCTCGGGCGAGGCGGGGCCGGCTCGCCGTGCTCCTCGGCGCGCTCGTGCTGGTGCTGCTGACGCTGCTGCCGTCCTCGCCGGCGGCGGCGCAGACCATCCCCGCGCCCGATCCCGAGACCGGCCGGGTCATCGTGATCTCGGCGCCCCACCTCACGTGGCGCCGGTTCCGGGAGTCGCCGACCCCCGCGCTCGCGTCGCTGTTCGAGCGGAGCGCGCTGGCGTCGCTCTCGGTGAAGACGGCGTCGTCGGAGCCCGGGGCGAGCGCTGCCTACCTCACCCTGGGGAGCGGCAACCGGGCGATCGGCGACGACGAGACCGAGCGTGACGGCGTGGTCCTCGGCCGCGACGAGACCTGGAACGGCGAGACGGGCAGCCAGGTCTTCCGGCGGCTCGCGGGCTTCGAGAGCGACGCTCCGCTGCTGGCCGTGAACGTGCCGCGCCTGCAGTCGGCCAACGACGCGGAGCGCTACGGCGCCCAGGTGGGCGCGCTGGGGCGGACGCTGTCCGAGGCGGGCCGCAGCGTGGCCGTCATCGGCAACGCCGCGCAGACACGCGACGACGTCACGCGCCGGCACGCAGGGCTGTTCGGCGTGGACAACGAGGGCCAGCTGGCCGCCGGCGCCGTCGGAGCCGTGCTGCTCGAGCCGAAGGCCGAGGCGCCGTTCGGGCTGCAGTACCAGCTCGACGCCGTCGTGGACGCCATCGACGTCGAGCTCGCCCGGTCCGACGTGCTGCTCGTGGAGCTCAGCGACCTCGCCCGGGCCGAGGCGGAGCGACCGAACACCAGCATCGAGCGGGGCGACGAGCTGTACGCCGAGGCCCTGCGGCACGACGACCAGATCGTCGCGGCGATCCTGGATCGCATCGACCTGGCCCACGACACCGTGATGGTGGTCGGGCCGACGCCGCCCGCGCTGGACGAGCAGCTCACCGTGTTCGCGGTCGCCGGTGCCGGAGCGACCCGCGGCTGGGCGACGTCGAGCACCACCCGGCGGAGCCGCTACGTGACGCTCGCCGACGTGGCCCCCGCGATCCTGCGGCGGTTCGACCTGACCCCACCGGAGGGGATGGAGGCCACGACGATCTCGGCCGAGTCCTCGTCGGAGCGAGCGGGCGCGCGCATCGACGCCCTGGTGAGGGCGTCGGATCGCGCCGAGCTGCGCGACGAGACCTTCGGCCCCGCGGCGGTGGTCTTCGTCGCCCTCATCGCGATCGACCTCGGTCTCGCGATCCTGTGCCTGTCGCGCTACCCGCGGCTCACCGGGCCGGTGACGGCGCTGTCGCTCTGGATCCTGTCGGTGCCCCTCGTCGGCTTCCTCTCCGGGCTGTCGCCGCTGGAGCGGCTCACCCCGATCTGGCTGGGCACGCTGATCTTCGGATCCGCGCTGCTCGTGGGGCTCGCCGTGGGGCGAGCGGCCCGCGCCACGCCGCGTCTCGCGCCGCTGGCGATCATCGTGGCGTTGTGGGTCGTGATCGCGGTCGACGTCTGCTTCGGCGGCCGCCTGCAGATCGACACGATCTTCGGGTACTCGCCCGTGGTGGCCGGGCGGTTCGCGGGCTTCGGCAACCAGGCGTTCTCGTTCTTCGGCATCGCCGCGCTCGCTGCGGTCACGGGCGCCTACGACTTCGTGGGGCCCACCGACGAGGGGAGGGCGCCCCGCTGGTTCATCGCGGCGGCCAGCGCCTTCTTCGCCGTCTGCATCGTCCTGGACGGTGCCCCCGACCTGGGCTCCGACGTCGGGGGCGTGCTCGCTCTCACCCCGGCGGCGGTGCTGGCGGTGCTCCTCATCGCCCGTGTCCGCATCCGCGCCCGTGTCGTGGTGGCGTCGCTGCTCGGGTCCATCGGCGTGCTGGCGGTGTTCACCCTCCTCGACCTCGCGCGGGAGCCCGACGACCGCACGCACCTGGGGCGGTTCGCCTCCACCGCCATGTCGAGCGGCGTGGGGCAGATCCTCAAGCGGAAGATCGCCACGAACCTCGACGTGTTCACCGAGATCTGGGCGTGGATCATCCCCGCCGCCCTGGTGTACTTCGCCTACATCACATGGCGGCCCAACCGGACGATCGTGCTGGTGAACGCCAACCACTGGGGCTACCGGGCGTTCGGCGTGGCCGGGTTGGCGCTCGGTGTGGGCGCGATGGTGTTCAACGACTCGGGCGTGTCGATGCCGGCCGTGATGCTGGCCGTCGCGCTGCCGTGGTCGACGTTCCTGGCGGTCGACCTCGAGTCGCGCCGGCGGCGCGGCCTGGACGTCGTCGCGGACCCGCCGCGGGCCAGGAACGTGGCCTGAGTGGGCGGGTTGCTGCACCTGGCCGTGGCCTTCGTGGTCGGGATGGCGCTGGCGCTGATCCTGTCCGTCACGATGCGGCGGATGATGGGCTCCGACGCGTTCGCCCGCACGAACTACCGCGGCCACCCCCTGCCCACCTCGATGGGGATCGTCATCCCCCTGGTGGCCATCGCCGGGGTGGCACCCGACTCGGTGCGGTGGAGCGCCGTGGGCACGCTCGGCACCCCGGTCGTGGTCCTCGTCACCGGGTTCGCGCTGCTCGGGCTGCTCGACGACCTGGCCGGCGTCGGCCAGTCCGGAGGGTTCCGGGGGCACGTCCGCGCCCTGCTGCGGGGGGACCTCACGAGCGGCATGGTGAAGATGCTGGGCGGCCCGCTGCTTGCCATCGTGGTGATCGGCCAGTGGGAGGTCCTACCCAGCATCACTGAGGTCCTCCGGGACGCCGCGGTCATCGCGCTCGCTGCCAACCTGGCCAACCTCCTCGACCGGGCACCCGGGCGGGTCATCAAGTTCGGCCTCGTCGGCTTCGGCCTCGTGCTGATCGGCGGCCTCCGTGGCTACCTCGCCGCGCCGGCCCTCACCATGGGCGCCTCGGCGGGGCTCCTGCCGGGCGACCTCCGCGAGGACTTCATGCTCGGCGACGCCGGGTCGAACGCCATCGGGGCGACCGTGGGCTTCGCCGCCGTGACCACGTTCGAGACCGGCCCACGATGGCTGCTGCTCCTCGGCCTGCTGGCCCTCAACCTGGTGTCCGAGGCGGTCTCGTTCAGCCGTGTGATCGATGCCACAGCCCCACTTCGCTGGTTCGATCGGCTCGGATCGCCCCATCGCGGCGCCTGATGCCGGAGCCGCGGGGTCGGCCGCGCTAGGTTCGGACGAACCGATGGAGGAGGACCCGTGGCCAAGCACATCTTCGTGACCGGAGGGGTGGCCAGCTCTCTCGGAAAGGGCCTCACCGCCTCGTCGCTGGGCCGACTGCTGAAGTCCCGGGGCCTCAGGGTGACCCTCCAGAAGCTGGACCCGTACATCAACGTCGATCCCGGCACGATGAACCCGTTCGAGCACGGCGAGGTGTTCGTCACCGACGACGGCGGCGAGACCGACCTGGATCTCGGCCACTACGAGCGGTTCGTCGACTGCAAGCTCACGCAGGACTCCAACGCCACGACCGGGTCGATCTACCAGGCGGTGCTCGCCGCCGAGCGCCGTGGCGACTACCTGGGCAAGACCGTGCAGGTGATCCCGCACATCACCGACGAGATCAAGCGGCGCATCACCCGCCTCGTGAACGACGACGTCGACGTGGTCATCACCGAGGTCGGGGGCACCGTCGGCGACATCGAGATCCTCCCGTTCCTCGAGGCCATCCGGCAGTTCCGCCTCGACGTGGGCCGCGAGAACGTCTGCTACGTGCACGTCACGCTGGTGCCGTTCATCGGCCCGTCGGGGGAGCAGAAGACCAAGCCGACCCAGCACTCGGTCACCGAGCTGCGCAGCCGGGGCATCCAGCCCGACCTCATCGTGTGCCGGAGCGAGTCGCCGATCTCGGTGGCCCTCAAGGAGAAGATCTCCTCGCTGTGCGACGTCGCCCCCTCGGGGGTGGTCAACGCGGCCGACGCCGGCAACCTGTACGAGGTGCCCCTGATCCTCCACGACGAGGGCTTCGACGCCGAGGTCTGCAAGGTCCTGCGGCTCGACGCCGGCGACCCCGACCTCACCGAGTGGCAGGCCCTGGTCGACACCATCGAGGGTGCCGACCGCAGCGTCCGCATCGGCATCATCGGCAAGTACGTCAGCCTCCCCGACGCCTACCTGTCGGTGGTCGAGGCCACCCGCCACGGAGGCTTCCACCACGGGGCCAAGGTGGAGCTCGACTGGATCCAGGCCGAGGAGGTCGAGGGCCTGCTCGCCAGCTCCCGCCTCGCCGACCTGGACGGCATGGTGATCCCCGGCGGCTTCGGCGAGCGGGGCACCGAGGGCAAGATCGCCGCCGCGACCTACGCCCGAGAGCACCGCATCCCGTGCCTGGGCCTCTGCCTCGGGCTCCAGATGATGGTGGTCGACTTCGCTCGCAACGTGCTCGGCCTGGCCGGCGCCAACAGCCGCGAGCTCGATCCGGCGACGCCGTACCCGGTGATCGACCTGATGGACGACCAGCGCGA
>JAEZFI010000169.1 GCA_023437745.1 Actinomycetes bacterium | reverse complement strand
GCGGCGACGATTCGATAGGTGGGCTGCTTCTTCTTGCCCATTCGCATCAGTCGGAGTCGGACTGCCATTCGATGTGCTCACTCTCAGATCTACGGGGGGAGGACGAGCCATTCTGCTGGCTCTGGACGCATGCCCGCAACACGGCTCAGGTCGCGCGGGCTCGGGCGTCGGCGATGATCGCCTGCAGCTCGGCGAGGCACTCCTCGAGGTCGTCGTTGATGACCACCCGCGATCCCAGCTCGGTCGCCACCGACAGCTCCTCGTCGGCCTTGGCGAGGCGACGCTCGACGTGCTCGGGCTGGTCACCCCGTCCGGCGAGCCGTGCCCGCTGGTGGTCGCGGCTGGGCGCGTCGATGAAGATGCTGAGGGCGTCGGGGTACTGCTCGAGGATCTGGCGGGCGCCGTGGACGTCGATCTCGAAGACCGTGTCCTGCCCGTCGGGCGCCGACGGGACGGGGCTGCCCTGCAGGTAGTCGAGGAACTCGACCCACTCGATGAAGCCACCGGCCTCGACGTTGCGCATGAACTCGTCGCGGGTGACGAACCGGTAGGCGTCCTCGGCCTCCCCCGGTCGACGGGCGCGCGTCGTCCACGACCGGGACAGCCACAGGCCGGGATCGCGTTCGAGCAGGAGGTCGACGACCGTGCCCTTGCCCACGCCGCCGGGACCCGAGATCACCACGATCACGCCGGCACCTCGCTGAAGGCGCGCAGCAGGCGGTCGGCGTCCACCTCGGCCAGCGGCGTCCGGAACCCGATCCCGAGGGCGTCGAGCGTCCGGCGGCACTGCACCTTCCCCCACCCGGGCAACGCCTGCACCACCGGCAGCACGTGGACGATGCCGAGGAGCTCGTCGCCCTGCGCTCGCTCCAGTGCCGTGGCCAGGTCGCACTCCCCCGCCTCGATCGCCGACAGCAACGCCTCGCGCGCCGCGATCGCGGCAGCGACCCACGCGTGGGCGTCGTCTCGCACGGCGCTCGCTACCCGGCGACGGCGGACGCGATCCGGCGGGCGGCGTCGACCGGGTCGTCGGCCTGGGTCACGGCACGGCCGACGACCAGGAGATCGGCGCCGTTGGCGGCGGCTTCCTGCGGCGTGGCGCTGCGCGCCTGGTCGTGCGTGGGACCGCCGGCAAGGCGGATGCCCGGCACCACCCGTCGCATCCGGGGTGCCAGCTCGCGAGCGGTCTGGAGGTCCGACGCAGCCAGGATCAGCCCGCCGCAGCCGCCCTCGAGCGCGACGCGCACCCGGTTGGGGACGATGTGGGGCGGCGCCGTGTCGTCGCTGGTCAGCACCGTCACGGCGAGCGCCACCGGCGCGGGGAGGCCGGCCTGCTCGGCGCCGTGGGCGAGGCCCTCGACGCCGGCCTTGAGCATGTCGACCCCGCCCAGCGCGTGCAGCGTGAGGTACTCGACCCCCAGCGCGCCGAGGACCCGCGTCGACTTGTTGACGGTGGTCGGGATGTCGAACAGCTTCAGGTCGAGGAACACCGAGAAGCCCAGGTCGCGCAGCGCGCCGATGGCGTCGGGGCCGCTCGCGCTGAACAGCTCCAGCCCGATCTTCGCCACCCCGAACCACGGCCGCAGCTGCGCGGCGAACCGATGGGCCTCCACCAGGTCGTCGGTGTCGAAGGCCAGCGCCAACCGCCGGCGCACCTCCTCGGGAACCGCACCCTCACCGACATCGGCCTCAGCCATGTGCTCCTCCGGTCAACTCGGACACCGATGCGATGCCGTGGGCACCGCACCAACTGACGATCTCGTCCAACACCCGCTCGGCGGCCCTGGGGTCGGCGAACGACGCGGTGCCCACCTGCACCGCGTGGGCACCTGCCACCAGCATCTCGACGGCGTCGTCACCGGAGGTGATCCCTCCGACACCGACGATCGGGAGATCCGGCAGCGCAACTCGGCAATCGTAGACAGCCCGCACGGCCACCGGATGCATGGCCGGGCCGGAGAGCCCGCCACCACCCCCGCCGAGGCGCGGCCGGCGCGTCACCGGGTCGATGGCCATGCCCAGCAGCGTGTTGGTGAGCGTGACCGCGTCGGCGCCCGCCTCGCCCACGGCCCGGGCCACGTCGACCAGTCGGTCGGTGTTCGGGCTGAGCTTCGCCCACGTGGGCCGTCCCGCTGCGCCGACGACGGCCCGGATGACGTCGTGCGACGCCGCCGCGTCGTGGGCGAACATGGACTTGCCGGCGAGGTTCGGGCAGGAGAGGTTCACCTCGACGGCGACGACCTCGGCGGGCAGCTCGCCCACCATCGCTGCCGCACGCGCGTACTCGTCGAGGGTCCTCCCCCAGATCGACACGACGACCCGAGCGTCGGCACGCAGCAGCGAGGGCAGCTCCTCGTCCCGCCACCTCGGCAGGCCGGGGCCCTGGAGGCCGACCGAGTTCAACATCCCCGCCGGGGTCTCGTGCACGCGGGGGCCGGGGTTGCCCGCCCAGGGCTCCCCCGACAGCGACTTGACCACCACCGCGCCGAGGCGCCCGAGGTCGAGGTACCGAGCCAGCTCGTCGGCGTGCCCGGCCGTGCCGGCCGCCGTCATGACCGGGTTCGGCAGGGTCAGGCTGCCGACCCGGACGGACGTGTCGACGACCGCGGGGACCGTCGACCGGCGCCGGGTGCGCACGGTCAGCTGTCCCCGTCGGCTCGGTAGACGCCGGCGTGGTACTCCTGCAGCGACCGGACGACCTGCGGACGGCGCGCCGTCTCGGCGATGCCGTTCGCCGCGGCCAACGCCGCCGCGGCCGTCGTCAGGAGGGGCACGTTGTGCCGGCCCGCGGCGGACCTGATGTGGCTCCCGTCGGCTCGCGGGCCCCGGCCACGCGGCGAGTTCACCACCAGCTGCACCTTGCCGGCGGCGATGAGGTCGACGGCGTCCACTCCGACGGGCTCACGCGGCGCCCCCGGGGCCGAATCGGAGATCTTGGCGACGACCGTCGAGACCTCGACACCGCACTCGCGGAGGTAGGTCGCCGTGCCCTCGGTCGCGACGAGGTCGAAGCCGAGGTCCCGGAACCTCGCGGCCGCGACGGCGCCCGCCGCCTTGTCGCGGTTCGCGAGTGACATGAAGACGGTGCCCCCGGTGGGGAGCCGGTCCCCCGCTGCCAGCTGCGACTTGGCGAACGCCTGGCCGAGCGTCAGGTCGATGCCCATGACCTCGCCCGTGGACCGCATCTCCGGGCCCAGCAGCGCGTCCGCGTCGGGGAAGCGGTTGAACGGCAGCACCGCCTCCTTCACCGCCACGTGGTCGCCGGGCACCGGGGCCCTCAGCAGGCCCTCCTCACGGAGCTCGGCCAGCGTCGCCCCGCACATCACCCGTGCGGCGATCTTCACGAGCGGCACGCCCGTCGCCTTGGCGACGAAGGGCACGGTGCGGCTGGCGCGTGGGTTCGCCTCGATGACGAAGACCTGTGCCGCCTCGGGATGGTCGGCGGAGCGCTTCACGGCGAACTGCACGTTGATGAGCCCGCGCACGTCGAGCGCCTCGGCGATCGAGCGTGCGTGCTCCTCGATGATCGCCACCGTCGCCGGCGAGAGGCCGCGCGGCGGGATCATGCAGGCCGAGTCGCCGGAGTGCACACCGGCCTCCTCGACGTGCTCCATCACGGCGCCGATCACCACCTCGCCCGTGTGGTCCCGGATGGCGTCGACGTCGACCTCGGTGGCGTCCTCGAGGAACCTGTCGACCAGCACCGGGCGCTCGGCGCTGAGCCCGCCCTCGCGGCCGAGGCCGCCCATGCCGGCGAGCGCCGCCATGGCCGCGGCGAGCCCCTCGTCGTCGTAGACGATCTCCATCGCCCGCCCGCCCAGCACGTAGCTGGGGCGCACGAGCGCCGGGTACCCGATCGTGTGGGTGATGGCGAGCGCCTGGTCGACCGTGGTGGCGGTGCCCCCGGCCGGCTGCGGGATCTCGAGCTGGGCGCACAGGGCGTTCCAGCGGTCACGGTCCTCAGCCAGGTCGATCGACGCCGGGCTGGTGCCCAGCACGAGCTCCTGCGGGAGCGCGTCGGCCAGCTTCAGCGGGGTCTGGCCGCCGAGCGACACGATGATCCCTACCAGGCGGCCGCCACCCGCGGCGGCGGACCGCTGCTCGGCGTCGATCACGTTGGCGACGTCCTCGTGGGTGAGCGGCTCGAAGTAGAGGCGGTCCGAGGTGTCGTAGTCGGTCGACACGGTCTCGGGGTTGCAGTTGACCATGACCGTCTCGAAGCCGGCGTCGGCGAGGGCGTAGCTGGCGTGCACGCACCCGTAGTCGAACTCGATGCCCTGGCCGATGCGGTTCGGCCCCGACCCGAGGATGATCACCTTGCGCCGGTCGGACGGCCCCACCTCGTTCTCGTCCTCCCAGGTCGAGTAGTGGTACGGCGTCCGGGCGTCGAACTCGGCCGAGCACG
>JAEZFI010000153.1 GCA_023437745.1 Actinomycetes bacterium | reverse complement strand
ACCTCGCCGTGGGCGGCCCTGCGCTGCTGCGCGAGACCGGCGCGGCGGTCCCGCCCGGGCTCGCCGAGGCAGTGGACGGCTGGACCGAGCGCGGCGCCTCCGTGCTCCACCTCGTGCGCGACGGCGGCGTGATCGGTGCCTTCGCCGTGGAGGACGAGGTCCGGCCCGAAGCGCGCGACGCCGTGGAGGAGCTGATCGGGATGGGCGTCGACGTGGCGATGATCACGGGGGACGCCCGCCAGGTGGCCGACGCCGTGGGGGCCGAGCTGGGCATCACACGGGTGTACGCCGAGGTCCTCCCCCAGGACAAGGACCGCGCGGTGACCGAGCTGCAGGGACGCGGGTCGTCCGTCGCGATGGTGGGCGACGGCGTCAACGACGCGCCGGCGTTGGCACGAGCCGACGTGGGCCTGGCCATCGGCGCCGGCACCGACGTGGCCATCGAGTCCGCCGGGGTCGTGCTCGCGTCGAGCGACCCCCGGAGCGTCGCGGCCGTGATCCGCCTCTCCCGCGCGACCTACCGCAAGATGCTGCAGAACCTGGCGTGGGCGGCGGGCTACAACGTCGTGGCCCTGCCCCTCGCCGCCGGGGCGCTCGCCTGGGCCGGCGTCGACATGCCACCCGCCGTGGGGGCGGTCCTGATGAGCCTGAGCACCATCGTGGTCGCGCTCAACGCCCAGCTGCTCCGACGCCTCCGCCTCCGCCCCGACGCGGCTCAGCCGCGCGTGGACCACATGGGGCGGGGCGCCGGGATGCGATCGAGCGACGAGTCGACGGTGCCGAAACGACCGTCGTCCGCCGTCCACGAGGCGTAGCCGGCGTCGACCTCGTCGTTGGACCTCGCCACGAAGTTCCACCACATCAGGATCTCCTCGGGGAAGGGCTTCCCCCCGAGGAGCATCGCCGTCGCACCCGCGCTCGTGGCGAACGCGATCTCGTCACGTCCCGTGACGAGGTAGGCAAGGTGCCCCGGCTCGACGACGGCACCCTCGCACTCGAGGGCACCGTCGAGCACCACGACGGCGTACTCGTGGGAGGCGTCGAGCGGTGCGGTCACGGTGCCCGGGCGGAGGTCGAGCTGCACCCCCTCGTGCTCGGTGTCGCAGCGGGCCCGGGAGGCCACACCGCCGAACTCCCCGACCACGATCGTCGCACGAGCACCGTCCAGCTCGACCGCCGGCAGCTCGGCGTGGTGCTCGAACGCAGCAGGGCCGTGCCGGGTCGCCTCGGGTTGGGCGACCCACAGCTGGATGCCGTGGAGGTCGCCGCGGTAGCGGCCTGTGCCCTCCTCCGAGTGCGACACGCCGTGGCCGGCCGTCATGAGGTTCAGCTGACCGGCACGGATCAGCTGCTCGGAGCCCAGGCTGTCGCGGTGGAGGATCTCGCCTGCGAGCAGCCACGTGACGGTCTGGAGCCCCATGTGCGGGTGCGGGCCGATGTCGATGCCGCCGTCCAGCTCGATGGCGACCGGTCCCATGTGGTCGGCGAAGCACCACGCCCCGACCGTCCGGTGGTGACGTCTCGGCAGCGCTCGACGCACCCGCATCTCGCCGACCTGCGCCTCGCGGCTGTCGAGGACCTCCACGACCCTCGGCTCCACGTCGGCGGGCTCGGGGGCCGGGGTCGAGTCCGCGGGGGTGACGGGACCGCTCATCGCGCCATCCTGGCAGACTCGGCCGATGACCTCTCGACCCTTCCCCGACTTCGCCGTCGCCAGCGGCGAGGAGGCATCGGACCCGACGGTGGTGCACGAGGGGCGGGTGGTCCGCGTGGACGAGCTCGGGGCGAGCGGGCACCTGGAGCACCAGGACGAGGACCTCGCCGCCGTCGCCGGGCTCGGCGTGGAGGTCTGGCGGTACGGGATGCCGTGGCAGCGCACCGAGCGGTCGCCGGGCGAGTACGACTGGACCCTGTGGGACCGGGCGCTCGCAGCCTGCGAGCGCCACGGGCTCGAACCCGTCGTGGACCTCTGCCACTTCGGACTGCCCGACCACTACCAGGGCTTCTGCGATCCGGCCTGGGTCGAGGGCTTCCGCCGCTACGTCGACGCCTTCCTGGCCCGCTACCCGGCGCCCCGGTGGTTCACGCCGGTGAACGAGCCGATGATCACGGCCACGTGCTCGGGGCTCCTCGGGATCTGGAACGACCGCAAGGCGTCCCGCGGCGACTACTTCACGGCGCTCGCACATGTGACGCTGGCGAACCTCGAGGCCGTCGCGAGGATCCAGGCGGACCGCGACGGTTGGTGGATCGGCGCCGAGGGGTTCGGCTGTCAGATCGCCGCCACGCCCGAGGACGAGCCGGCCGCCGCCGAGGCCCGCGCGCTCGGCCAGCTGGTGTGGGACCTGCACTTCGGGGTGTCGCCCCGGGACGAGGTCGCCGACGTGGCGGACCTCGTGGATCCCGACGTGCTCGCCCGGATCGGTGCGCTGGCCGGGCCGACCGAGCACGTGGTGGCGGGTCACGACATGTACCCCGTCAGCGTGACGGTGCACGGCGAGCGGGAGGACCCGCTCACCGTCGCCGAGCGCCTCGAGGCGTACGACCGTGAGGCCCGCGCCTGGTTCGAGCGCTACCGGCGGCCGTACTGGGTCGCGGAGACCTCGAACCTCGGACTCCGCGTCGACGAGGGTCCGGTCTGGTTGGAGGGGCTCGTCGCGACGCTCGACGGGCAGCGGGCGGACGGGCTCCCCGCGCACGGCGTGTGCTGGTACAGCCGGGGCGACCAGGTGGACTGGGACGAGATGCTGATGCACCCGGTCGGCAAGGTCACCGAGGTCGGTCTCTTCGACGCCGCGCGACGCCCGCGGCCGGTTGCCGAGGACTTCGCGAAGCTGGCCGCCGGCCGGGGCTGACGATGTCGGAGCGGGAGCTCGTCGTGCTGGGCACGGCCAGCCAGATGCCGACGCGGACGCGGAACCACAACGGCTACCTGCTCCTGTGGGACGACGAGGGCGTGCTGGTCGACCCCGGCGAGGGCACGCAGCGCCAGCTGGTGCTGTCCGACGTCCGGGCGACGCGGGTGACACGGGTCTGCCTCACGCACCTGCACGGCGACCACTGCCTCGGGCTGCCGGGTGTGCTGGCCCGCCTGTCCAACTCGCAGATCCGGCACCCGGTCGACCTGCACTTCCCGGCGAGCGGGCTGCCCTACGTGGAGCGGCTGCTCACGTCGTCGATCATCGACCTCCGACTCGACCTGCGCCTCGACCCGCGAGAGGACGCAGGGGTCGTCGTGGACCGGCCCGGGTTCCGGCTGCGTTCGGACTGGCTCGACCACTCGACGGACTCGATGGGCTGGAGGGTCGAGACACCCCGCCACCGGCACGTCCTCCCCGACCGCCTCGACGCGCTCGGCGTGCACGGGGAAGCCGTGGGCGAGCTGCTCGACCGGGGCCACCTCTCGATCGGCGACCGCACGGTGTCCGTCGACGAGGTCAGCGCCTGGGACGAGGAGCAGTCCGTCGCGTTCGTGTTCGACACGCGGTGGTGCGAGGGTGGGCTGCGCCTCGCCCGCGACGCCGACCTGCTGCTGTGCGAGTCGACGTTCACGGACGAGGACGCGCAGCTCGCCCACGACTACGGCCACATGACCGCCGGTGAGGCCGGCCGGTTGGCGGCCGAGGCGGGCGCCCACCAGCTGGTGCTCACCCACTTCTCCAGCCGCTACACCGACGCCGGCCGGTTCCGGAGCCAGGCCGAGGCGTGGTTCCCCCGCGTGATCGTGGCCGAGGACTTCGACCGCATCCCGATCCCGCGACGGCCCCGGCCGCACTGACGGTCTGCGTCAGACCACCATCTCCGTCTCCTTGCGGGTGAAGGCGTGGACGAAGCCGGCGATGGCGGCGAGGGCGAGGACGGCGGCGACCAGGAAGCACACGACCGACGCCTGCTCGGCCTTCTCGCCGAACACGCTGAACCCGTAGGAGGTGAGCAGCAGGCCGCGCAGGGACTCACCCCGGAACAGCGTCTGCACCTTCCCCTCCAGTGCGGTCGCCTTCGCATTCAGCTCCTCGGCGTCGGGGGCGCCGGCGTCACGCGCCTCGTCGGCGGCCGCGCGGGCCGGGCGTGCCTCGGCGCTGGTCTCCGAGTAGGTCTTCCCGTCGTTCGTCTCGGACAGGTGCAGCCCGATGTACTCGTTGGCGTAGCACTCGGCCTGCTTGCCGGTCTCGAGCGGCTTGCCGGCGTTGTCCACCAGGCAGTCCGCCTTCTTCTCCTCGTCGCTCAGCTTGTCGGCCGGCGTGAAGTTGATGCGCTGCTGGCTGAGCTGCTCACGGACGTAGTCGCTCGCGAAGTTCGCGTTGGCCTGGAGCACGAGCCCCAGCACCAGGAGGAGCACCGCCATGGCGGCGCCTCCCACGCTGAACAGCAGGTCGAGTGTGCGTCGCTTCATGAGTCGCTCCAGGGCAGGTCGGGACCGGCGGTTGACCGGCGTTGCTCATGGTCGGCGAATGCTGCGGCGCCTCACAGGGACGTACGTCCCCCATCCTTCGGGACGCCCGGCCCGTCGTGGGACTCGTCACGGCCGCTGTGGGCGGGCAGCACGACCCCCACGGTGACGCCGGTGGGGTCCGCGCCCCGGAGGAAGGCGGTGCCGCCCGAGGCCTCGGCGAGCGCCCGCACGATGGCGAGACCGAGCCCGCTGCCGCCCGGCGCGGAGTGCGGGCCCCGCCAGAAGCGGTCGAACGCACGCTGCTGCTGGGCGTCGGTCATGCCCGGACCCTCGTCGCCCACCGCGACGGTGATCCGGTCGCCGGCGGCCTGCGACGTCACCAGCACCTTCGAACCCGACGGGGCCACCTCCAGCGCGTTGGCGAGGAGGTTGTCGAGGATCTGGTCGAGGCCACCGGACACCACCGACGCCCGACCGGCGGCGCCGGTCCTCGCCACGAGGTCGACGCCACGCTCGTCCGCCAGCGGACGCCACCACTCGATCCGCTCGGCGATGACGGCGTCGACGGGCACGGGCTCCACGGCACCCGGGCGATCGTCGAGGCGAGCCATCGCCAGCAGACCGTCCACGAGGTTCGAGAGGCGATCCACCTCGTCCTCGGCGGCCTCCAGCTCGCCGGCGTCGAGCGCGTCCCCGTCGGGCGAGGACGCGGAGGCCGACAACGACTCGATCCGCAGCCGCAGGGCGGTCAGAGGCGTGCGCAGCTGGTGGGACGCGTCGGCCAGGAACGAGCGCTGCGACCGGAGCAGGGCTTCCAGGCGGTCCGCCATCGAGTTGAAGCTCCTCCCCACCCGGCGGAGGTCCTCGGGACCCATCTCGCTGTCGACCCGAGCCGCCAGGTCGCCGGCCGCCAGCCGGTCGGACGCCGCCTCGAGCGCTCGGACAGGACGGCTGAGCGTGCTGGCGACGATCCACCCGGCGGCAGCGACCAGCACCAGCGTCACGCCGCTGAGCGACACGAGCTGGAGCCACACGACGCGCGTGCGATGGGTGACCGTCGTGCCCGGGTAGGTCACGCGCACGGCCCCGAGCACGTCGGACCCGTGCACCACCGGGACGGCCACGTAGTAGAGCGACTCGCCGAGCGTGCTCGACTCCCGCTCGCCGGTGGTGAACCGCCCTTCGAGGGCGGCGGCGATCTCGGGTCGGGTGGAGAAGTCCCGTGTCGGCCCGCCGGGGTCGCCCGAGTCGACGATCGACCTCCCGTCCGCGTCGACCATCACGACTCGCCCCCCGGTCTGCCGGCGGTACTGGTCGACGAGGTCCGGGAGCGTGTCGTAGCGGCCCGCCTCGAACGCGTCGTCGCCGGCCGCCGCCAGCACACGGCTGTCGCGTTCGATCGCCGTGACCAGTCGGTCCCGCTCGCGCGCCCCGAACACGAGACCGAGGGGCAGCACGAGGATCGACAGGATCACCACCGCCATGAGCACGTAGCTCACGAGGATCCGCCGGGTCACTGAGGCTCCCCGAACCGGTACCCCACGCCGCGCACGGTCTCGATCCACCTCGGGTCGCCCAGCTTCCGGCGCAGCGAAGCGATGTGGACGTCGAGCGTCTTCGTGGGTCCGTACCAGTGCGGGTCCCACACCGCCTCGAGGATCTCACGGCGCCGGTGCACCGAGCCGACCTCGGCGGAGAGGTGGTCGAGCAGCGCGAACTCCTTGGGCGTGAGCTCGAGCTCCTCGTCGTGGAGGGTGACCCGGTGGGCGGCGACGTCGACGGTGAGCGGTCCGATCGTCCGCGGGGCGTCCAAGGGCGAGCCCACGTTGGTCCGCCGGGCCACCGCGCGGATCCGGGCGACCAGCTCACGGGTGCCGAACGGCTTCACGAGGTAGTCGTCGGCGCCCGACTCGAGCAGGAGGACCCGGTCGATCTCCTCGCCCCGGGCGCTGATCACGATGATCGGCACGGCGGACACCTCACGGAGGCGACGGCACACCTCCGCGCCGTCGAGGTCGGGAAGACCCAGGTCGAGCAGCACGAGGTCGGCGTCGCCAGCGGCCGCCAGGCCCCGGGCAGCGGTCGTGACCGCCTCCACCTCGTACCCGACGCGGCGGAGCCCCTGGGTGAGCGGCTCCGCGATCGACGTGTCGTCCTCGATCAGCAGCAGCCGCACGACACCACCTTTGCTGATCGGCACCGCTCCACCGGCGATCTTTACCCGACCTTTGCCTTCCCCTGGAACGGACCTGATCGTCGGGTTCGTAGGTTGACCTCCATGACCAGTCGAGCCCCGGGAGGCACGATGCAACGACGAACCAGCCTGGCGATCGCTGCTGGGATCACCATCGCACTCGCTGCACTGGCGGCGGCGATCGCCGTGAACGTCGGGCTCCTGTCGGACCGCAGCTCGGCCGACGGACCCGGCACCTTCCAGCCCACCTCCGCCCTCGAGGCCATCTCGACCTCGAACGGGGAGGGGACGGTGCCGTCGACCCCGGCGCCCACGGTGTCGACCTCCCCGAGCGTCGACGGCTCCTCGACCGGCGACGGACTCGACGGGAGTCGCTACGAGGACGACGACCACCGGGTCGGCGACGACCACGGCGGTGAGCGTGAGCACCACCTCGACCGGAGCGGCCACGAGGACGGCCACGATGACGACGACTGACCGCCGTCGCCGCCCCCACCCCGCCCGCGGCGCCCGCTGGTTCAGCGCCGGGCTCGCGGTGGCCGGGACGCTGGGGATCAGCACCTACCTCGAGCTCGACGCCCACCAGCAGTCCGGCGCCGGCGAGGTCGTCGAGGCCGCGTCGCGGATCGTGCCGGTGGTGCCGCCGGTCCAGTCCCCGATCGTGCAGTCGCCGACCGTCCAGCGCCCGTCGGCCACGGTGACCGTGCCGCCGGCGCCGAGGGCGACGATCGTGCCGAGCGTCCGAGCCGGGAGCAGCACGCCGCAGCGGTCCACCCACACGCGCAGCATGGGGAGCCCGGGATGACCGGGACGCGGAGGCCGCTCGCCGATCACCACGGCGGGAGGGTGATGGGCACGACGGCCCGCGTCGTGGTCCACGGCGGGTCGAGCACCGCAGCGATGCTCTTCGACGAGCTCGGCGGGCTCGAGCGCCGGTGGAGCCGCTTCCTCGACGCCAGCGAGCTCACCGGGCTGAACCGCTCCGCCGGCGCGCTCACGGTCGTCTCACCGGCGACGTACCGCCTGGTCGAGCACCTCGTGGCGGCGCACCACCTCACCGGCGGACGATTCGATCCGACGCTGCTCGCCCATCTCGTCTGGCACGGCTACGACCGCAGCTACCGGGAGCTGGCCGAGGTGGCGGACCGCGCGAGCGCCCCCTCCGCACCGCTGGGTCGCGCCGACGAGATCGAGCTGATCGACACGATCCACGCGGTCGTCCTCCCGCCCGGCGTGCAGCTCGACCCCGGTGGTCTGGGAAAGGGTCTGGCGGCCGACCTCGTCGCCGACCTCGCAGTGGAGCGAGGCGCGGCGGGCGTCCTGGTCGACGTCGGAGGCGACGTCGTGACCCGCGGCCCTGCCCCGGAGGGCGGGCCGTGGCGGATCGCCGTCCCGGCGGTCGACGGCGAGGGCGAGCAGGTCGTGGCGCTCGCCGACGGGGG
>JAEZFI010000151.1 GCA_023437745.1 Actinomycetes bacterium | reverse complement strand
TCGCGGCCGAGTCGCTGGAGGCCCGGCTCGCGCTCCTCGCCGAGCTGCTCGACGACGCCGAGGCCGTCCTGCGCGCCCGACTGGACTGAGCCGACGGGGGTTGCCTCGGCACCGAGGCTCCGCTAGGAATCCAGAACTGCAGCGGTGGAGTTCGACCGACCGCCAGCCGACCGGAGGCCTCGTTGACGCAGCCCATGTCCGAATCGAGCCCGCGGGTCACCGCGGGATCCGCGGGTGCCGCGGCACGGAAGAAGCCTGCCGACCACGTCAACGAGCTCAAGTCGCTCGTCGTCGGGTACGCCAAGCAGGAGACGGTCGACCCCGTGAAGTCGCTGGGCCGCTACCTCGGTTTGGGGGTCGCGGGCTCGGTCCTCGTCGGTGTCGGCGTGTGCCTCAGCCTCCTCGGACTGCTGCGGCTGCTCCAGGGCCTCGACGTGTTCGCCGACGACGGGCCGCACCCCGGCGCGATGTCGTTGGTGCCCTACGCGGTCACGTTGGTCGTCGGTGCCATCGTGATCGGCGTGGCGGCGAAGGTGATGATGAGCTCGCCAGCGAAGCGGCGTGGAGGACCTCGATGAGCCAGACCCAGCAGATCACCCGCGACGACATCAAGGCGAAGCTCGCCGAGATCCAGGGTGAGGCCACCGAGACCGTCGAGGGCGCGAAGTCCCAGATCCTCGCGGTCGCCGCCACCGTCGGCGTGGTCGTGATCGTCGCGGTGTACCTCCTGGGGCGGCGCGGCGGGCGCAAGCGCTCGACGATCATCGAGCTCAAGCGCAACTGATGGCAGCGATCATCCGGACGAAGATCCTCACCAAGGTCTTCGGCGGCGGAGCGGGCGGCGTGGTCGGCGCGGCCGCCGTGAGCTTCGCCATGAAGCAGCTGCGCCAGCACGACGACCCCGAGGTGCTCGACGTCTCCAAGCTCGTGCCCGGCGAGACCTACACGGTGGTCACCAGGCCGGCGCCGACCCGCAAGGTCCGGAAGCTCGAGAAGAAGGCCTCCAAGGCCGAGTCGCGGCTGAGCGCCGAGCTGGCGCCGACCCGGCAGCAGCGCCGGGCCGAGCGCGAGCTGAAGGTCGCGACCCGCAAGGCGGCGAAGGCCAAGGCCGACACCCGCCGCTACCGCAAGTCGGCGACACGCGCCGAAGCGGCCTCCCGACGCCGGGCCGCACTGGCGGCGCCGACCAGCCGGCAACGCAAGCTCGAGCGCCGGGCGGCGGCCCTCGAGGTGGCGCTCGCCGCGAAGCGCACGGCGCAGCTGGAGAAGGCGGCGAAGGGCACCCGGACCGTCCGGCGCCGGTTCTCCTGACCGGCGGGGCCTCCCGTTCGTGAGGTCGCCGGTCGAGCGGCCATGATGGTGGCGTGATCGTCCGCCTGCGGAACCCGAACCGAGAGCTGGAGCTGCCCGGACCCATGAGCGTCGCGAAGCTCATGGGTCGCCTCGAGCTCAACCGCGAGGCGGTGCTGCTGATCCGCAACGACACCCTGGTCCCCGGCGACTCGATGCTCGCCGACGACGACGTGGTCGAGATCCGGCCCGTGATCTCCGGCGGGGCGTGGTGACGGGGGTCCGGGCGTGAAGTGCACGGTGTGCCGGGGCCCGGCCGTGATCGATCTCCGTCGGCACAACAGCAACTTCTGCCAGGAGCACTTCCTGAAGTTCTGCCGCGACCAGGTGTCACGCACGATCGACGAGTTCTCGATGTGCTCCCCCGGCGACCGGCTCCTCGTCGCGGTCTCCGGCGGCAAGGACAGCCTGGCGATCTGGGACCTGCTCGTGGGCCTGGGCTACGAAGCCGACGGCCTGTACATCGGGCTGGGCATCGGCGAGTACAGCGACACCTCGGGCGAGCACGTCAGGAGGTTCGCCGAACAGCGGGGCCTGAAGCTGATCGAGGTCGACCTCGTGGGGGACTACGGCTACGACATCCCGACGGGCGCGCGGGCGGCGAAGCGTGCGCCCTGCAGCGCGTGTGGCCTCTCGAAGCGGCACGTGTTCGACAAGGCCGCCCTCGACGGGGGCTACGACGTGCTGGTGACGGGGCACAACCTCGACGACGAGGCGGCCGTCCTGTTCGGCAACGTCGCCCACTGGCACACCGAGTACCTCGGCCGGCAGGCACCCGTCCTCGCCGAGCGTGACGGCTTCCCCCGCAAGGTGAAGCCACTGGTCCGCCTGTCCGAGCGTGAGACCGCCGCCTACTGCGTGCTCACCGGCATCGACTACATCGTGGACGAGTGCCCGATGTCGAAGGGCAACTCCCACCTCGGCTACAAGGAGCTGTTGAACCAGATGGAGCTCCAATCGCCGGGCTCGAAGGCGTCGTTCTACTTCGGCTTCCTCAAGCGGGCCGCGGCCGCCTTCGAAGCCGAGGCCGCCGAGTCGCGCGAGGACCTCGCGCCCTGCGAGCGCTGCGGCGCGCCGACGACGGCGGGCCTGTGCTCGTTCTGCCGGCTCGTCGAGCGGGCCGGCGGCACCACGCAGCCGGTCGAGCTCCGCGGCGTGAGGACCGGCTCGTGAGCGGCGCGCAGCTCGAGGCCGGCGAGATGGTCATGCTGCTCGACTCGAAGGACCGCAGGTACCTGCTGACCCTCGAGCCCGGCAAGGAGTTCCACAGCCACGCGGGCTACGTCGCCCACGACGAGGTGATCGGGGCCGACGAGGGCTCGACGCTCAAGTCGACCCGCGGCGCGGAGTACGTGGTGCTCCGGCCGACGCTCTCGGACTTCGTGCTTAAGATGCCCCGGGGTGCTCAGGTCATCTACCCCAAGGACCTCGGGCCGCTCCTGATGATCGCGGACATCACCCCCGGCGTGCGCGTCCTCGAGTCCGGCGTCGGGTCCGGCGCCCTCTCGATGGCGATGCTCCGCGCCGGTGCGACCATCGTCGGCTACGAGCTGCGGGAGGACTTCGCGAACCGGGCGCAGACGAACGTGGAGCGGTTCCTCGGCGCGGAGGCCGCCTCGCGGTACCGGGTCGAGCTGCGCGACTGCTACGAGGGCATCGACGAGGTCGGCGTGGACCGGGTGGTCCTCGACCTCCCCGAGCCGTGGCAGGTCGTCCCGCACGCCGCCACGGCACTCCGCTCCGGCGGGATCATCGTCGGCTACTCGCCGTCGATCATGCAGGTCTCGCAGTTCCGTGAAGCCCTGGACGCCCACGGGTTCCTGCTCCCCGAGACCGTCGAGGTGCTGAACCGCGGGTGGTACGTCGAAGGCGCCGCGGTGCGACCGGACCACCGGATGGTGGCCCACACCGGCTTCCTCACTTCGGCTCGCCGGAGCGCGTGAACCAACTCGACGTCCTCGCCGTCGTGCTCCTGATCGGTGCGGCGGTCGGAGGGTGGTGGTCCGGCCTGGTGCGTCGCCTGCTGTCGTGGGCGGGCCTCCTGGCCGGGCTCTGGGTCGGGAGCCAGCTGCTGCCACGTGTGGTCGGCTCCGACACCCACGTCGACCTCCGGCCCAGGCAGTTCCTGACGGCCGCCGGCGTCCTCGTCGCCTGCGCGGTGATCGGCCAGCTGCTGGGGGGCGCCGTCGGCGGACGCCTGCGGAGCTGGGTGACCCGGGCCCACCTCGGCAAGCCGGACCAGGCACTCGGCGCGTTGGCGGGCGTCGTCGGCGTCGTCCTCCTGATGTGGATCGTGCTCCCGGCCATGGCCAGCGTGCCGGGCTGGACCGCGACGGCAGCGAGGGAGTCGGCCGTCGCCCAGCTGATCGACGACGTGCTCGGCCGTCCGCCCTCGGCGTTCGACGGCATCTCGCGCTCGCTCGGCCTCGACCGCCTCCCGAACGTCTTCGACGACCTGCGCCCGTCGCCGGGGGTCACCTCGCCGCCACCCGACTCCACGATCAGCCAGGAGGTGCTCGACCGGGCGCTCCAGTCGGTCGTGAAGGTGACGGGTCCGGCGTGCGGACGGATCCAGGCGGGGTCGGGCTCGGTCGTGGGGGACGACCTCGTCGTGACGAACGCGCACGTCGTGGCCGGTGTCACGGACCTCACCGTCGAGACGACGGACGGGCGTGAGCACGACGCCACCGTGGTGGCCTTCGACCCGCGGAACGACCTGGCCCTCCTCTCCAGCCCGGGGCTCGACCGTCCGGCGCTCGAGGTGCGGGACAGCGTCTCGGGCGACGTGGGGGTGGCACTCGGCTTCCCCGGAGGCGGTGACCTCGCGATCAGCCCGTTCCGGATCGAGCGGCAGATGGACGCCGTCGGTCGCGACATCTACGGGGAGCAGCGCGTCGACCGGACGATCCTCGTCCTCGCCGCAGAGCTCCATCCCGGCGACTCGGGCGGCGCCCTGCTCGCCGACGACGGGCGCCTGGTGGGGGTCGCGTTCGCCGTGGCACCGGACCAGGTCGGCACCGCGTACGGGATCCGGGTCGCGGAGCTGCGGGCACTCCTCGCGAGCACGACGACCCGAGAGCCGGCCTCGGTCGGCGGCTGCGCCGGGTGAGGCCGGGACGCGGCGGAGCCCCGCGTCCCGGTGGGACTGCGGGGCTCCGATCGGTGTCAGCGAGCGCCGAGGGCGCTCGTGGTCACTCGGCTTCGATGTAGATGCACTCGCCGGGGCACTCGTCCGCCGACTCGATGACACCCTCGAGCTCGTTGTCCGGGATCACGGCCTGGCCCTCGGGGCCACCCGGGTCGGAGTACACCTTGTTGGCATCCTTGACGTAGGCGAGGCCGTCGTCGAGGAGCGTGAACACGTTGGGGGAGATCTCTTCACACAGACCATCGCCGGTGCACAGATCCTGGTCGATCCAGACCTTCATAGCCATCGGGGGATACCTGCCTTGTTGGTTGGTGCGGTCGCAGACTCTCGCTGCGTCCACGGACGCCGTCGTCCTCGTCGGCCATTCTAACCACGGCGTGAATTTGCACGGTCATCCCTGAGAAAAGTCGCAGCCACCCACTCCCGCCCGATCGCCTGCAACCTGGCCGGATGTAGGTGGTCCGGCACCGACATCCGGCCAGGTTCGCCATCTCGGTCGACGGTCGCGCCGATTGCCGAAGGGCCGGTGTTAGCTTCGAACTGGTTCGAGGAGGCGCTCGTGAAGGATCTACCGGACGACGAGGATCGGCAGGCTCAGGCCGAGCTGCGGAGCCAGGTCAACGCGTTGGAGGAGGAGGTCGCCACGCTCCTGCGGCGCCTCCAGGATGCGCCGAAGCGGGTCCGCACGCTCGAGGAGCGCCTGCTCGAGACCAAGGGCCAGCTGGCCCAGGCGGTCAGCCAGAACGAGAAGCTGGCGTACACCCTCCGCGAGGCGCGCGACCAGATCACCGCGCTGCGCGACGAGGTCGACAAGCTCACCCAGCCACCCGCGGCCTACGCCACGCTGCTGGGCCGCAACGAGGACGGCACGGTCGACGTCGTGGCCACCGGCCGGAAGATGCGGGTCGAGCTGTCGCCGAACATCGACCCCGAGACCCTGCACCGCGGCCAGGAGGTCGTGCTCAACGAGGCCTTCAACGTGGTGCTCGTGCGGGAGCCCGAGAGCTCGGGCGAGGTCGTCACGCTGAAGGAGGTCCTCCCGGACCGTGCCCGCGCGCTGATCGTGGGTCGCGCCGACGAGGAGCGCGTGGCGGAGCTGTCCGAGCAGCTGCAGACCGGTCCGCTGCGCGCCGGTGATGTGCTCCTGATGGACTCACGCTCGGGCGTGCTCATCGAGCGGCTCGAGCGGCCCGAGGCGAACGAGCTCGTGCTCGAGGAGGTGCCCGACATCTCCTACGCCGACATCGGCGGTCTCGACGAGCAGATCGAGCAGATCACCGACGCGGTCGAGCTGCCGTTCCTCCACCAGCACCTGTTCAGCGAGTACCGGCTGCCCGCACCCAAGGGCATCCTGCTGTACGGCCCCCCTGGCTGCGGCAAGACGCTCATCGCCAAGGCCGTGGCGAACTCGCTGGCCAAGAAGGTCTCGGAGATGACGGGGGTCGACAGCCGGTCGTACTTCCTCAACATCAAGGGTCCCGAGCTGCTCAACAAGTACGTGGGAGAGACGGAGCGGCACATCCGCCTCGTGTTCCAGCGGGCCAGGGAGAAGGCCGAGGACGGCACGCCGGTCATCGTCTTCTTCGACGAGATGGAGTCGCTGTTCCGAACCCGGGGCTCGGGCATCAGCTCCGACATGGAGTCGACGATCGTCCCGCAGCTGCTGTCCGAGATCGACGGCGTCGAGACGCTCAAGAACGTGATCGTCATCGGTGCGTCCAACCGCGAGGACCTGATCGATCCCGCGATCCTCCGACCCGGACGCCTCGACGTGAAGATCAAGATCAACCGTCCCGACGAGTTCTCGGCCGGTCAGATCTTCGCCCAGTACCTCACGGTGGACCTCCCGCTCGACCCCGGGGAGGTCGCCTCGCTCGGCGGTGGCGACCCCGCGAAGGCCGTGCAGGCGATGATCGAGCGGACCGTCGAGGAGATGTACCGGACCGACGAGGCCAACCAGTTCCTCGAGGTGACGTACCAGAACGGGGACAAGGAGATCCTCTACTTCAAGGACTTCAGCTCGGGCGCCATGATCGAGAACATCGTGCGACGGGCCAAGAAGCTGGCGATCAAGCGCGAGCTGGCCGGCGGCACGCGGGGCGTCTGCACCGAGGACCTCATCGCTTCGATCCACCGGGAGTACAAGGAGCACGAGGACCTGCCCAACACCACGAACCCGGACGACTGGGCGAAGATCTCGGGCAAGAAGGGCGAGCGGATCACCTACATCCGGACGCTCATCCAGGGCGACGACCCGGATCGCTCCGGCGGCCGGGCGATCGAGCGCGTCGCCACCGGGCAGTACCTGTAGCTCACCCCGCACGCCACGGAACGCCCGAGGTGGTTGCCGATCGGGCTGGTCGTCCGTAGCGTGCTGGGGCGGCCCGGGGGCGGGGCCTCACGTCCACCGGTCCGGGGAGTCCTCATCATGCGGCGTCGCCACCTCGTCTCGTTCGTCGTGCTCGGCGCGCTCCTCGCGTCCGGCTGCCAGGCGGCCAGCGCCGGAGCCCGGTGCCGAGGGGACGCCTGGGGCCATCAGGGGGACTTCGTCCTCCGCTGCGAGCGGGGCCGCTGGGTCCGCAAGGCGACCAAGGCGCAGGTCGTCGAGCTGTTCCGGCTGGTCCTCGAGGCTCGGGCGCGTGCGGCGGGTGAGGTCGTTCGACCCTCGACGCTCGGTCCGGTCACGATCGCGAACGCGTCGGACAGCGACGTCTACGTCGAGGGGGGCGTCCACTACGTCTTCTCCACGAAGAACTTCCGCCGGGTCCCGGTCAGGGTGGTCACCGACATCGACACGCCCATGGGCGAGGCCTACTCGTCGACGCTCGAGGCCATGCCGACGCCGGTGCCGTGGGCGGCGCGCGACGAGGTGTGGGCGCCGACCGTGGGCCGGATCGGCAACCGCTACGTGATGTTCTTCGCGTCGTTCCGTGCCAACCCGCCCGATCCGGCGAACGACCTCTGCATCGGTCGGGCGTTCGCCGCGGCACCGGCAGGCCCGTACGTCCCCGACGCGCAGGCCTTCAACTGCGGGTTCGACGGGGTGAAGGGCTCGCTGGACCCGTCGCTGTACATCGCCCCCGACGGCTCCGCGACCCTCCTGGGTGCCTTCGGCGGGTCGCCCATGAACATCCGTGCGATCAGGCTGGACGGGAACGCCGATCCGGCGTCGGGGGTCATCGACCTCCTCGAGCGCAAGCAGCCGTGGGAGGACTGGTTCCTGGAGAACCCGTCGATGTACTTCGACGGGAAGGACTACGTCCTCGCGTACTCCGCCGGGCGATGGCAGGACGCCGGCTACCAGACCGGGATCGCCCGGTGCGCGTCACCGACCGGTCCGTGCTCCTCGTCACCGAACGGGCCGTGGCTGTCCTCGCTGGGGGACCGCGTCGGCCCCGGTGGGCTGTCGTTCTTCCGCGGCGCCGACGGGCAGGCGCGGGTCATCTTCCACACCTACCCGGCCGGGAACACATGCGCCACGTGCCGCAGCGCCCACGTCCGCAAGGTGGCCTTCGACCCCTGGCCCCGTCTGCTCTGAGCCCCCACCCGGGCGTGGCGCCCGGGCGTCAGCGGTCGAGCAGCATCGGGACCAGGCGGCGGGTGACCAGCTCGTCCGCGGCCACGTCGCTGAGGTGGAGCCCGTCGGGCCGCCGCTCGGTGTCGACCGTGCCGTCCTGGGGGCCGATCCACTTGGCGTAGTCGAACAGCTCGATGTCGTCGCGGTCGTCGTCGAGGGAGCGGAGCAGCGCGTTGAGGGCGTCGGTGCGCCGCGGGTCGTCGCTCAGCCAGGGCAGGTCCTCCTGGAACTCCATGTACGGGACGTCGGCCCACAGGATCGGCGCGCCGGTCCCACCCAGTGCGTCCGCGAGCCGCTCGAAGTCGGCCAGCTGCCGGCGGCGCCACGACGGCTGCAGGACGTTGTGCCAGCGCGTCGAACCCTCGAGCTGCTGATCGGCTTGCTCCATCATCCCGACGACCACGACGACGACGTCGGGTCGGAACTCCTCGATCGCGGGCGGGATCGTCGCCGGCCAGCGGTTGCACGAGGTCATGTCGCTGCCGTCCTCGCCCCGGTAGTGACGGGACTTCGCCACGATCGTGACCGTGCACGCCACCTCGCCCAAGGGGAGCACCGCGATCTCCACGGGGTGGTCGACCTGGTAGCGCTGCAGCGCGTTGGCCAGCACGACGGCGGTCGAGTCCCCGGCGACCGCGACGCGCAACGGGTCCGCCCCCGTCGGCGTCGGCACGGTGCTGACCGGCCCGAACGTCGTCGGGTCGCCACCGGCGTACGCCGCGTCGGACGTGGGGAGGACCGCCCCGGCGACCAGGGCGACGACCCCGAGCGCGGCCCCGGCCCCGAGCCAGGAGGTGACGAGCCCGCGCCGGTCGGGCAGCCGCCGGCGGAGGGAGACGGGTTGTTCGACGAACCGCCAGGAGGCGCTCGCGAGCGCGAGGGTGAGGGCGACCTGCAGCGCCGCGAGCCAGTGGCCGCGGATCGGACCGATCGAGTCCGGGCTCAACGCGATGATCGGCCAGTGGAAGAGGTAGATCGCGTACGACCGCGTGCCCAGCCACACCATCGGCGGGACGGAGCACCATGCCCCGACCGTCGAACCGCGGCGCCGCAGCCCGACGATCGCGACGACGGTCAGAATCGCGACCAGCTGCGAGCCGCCACGGGCGAACGACATCGAGCCGCTCTTGAACACCACGGCGGCGGCGAGGAGGCCGAGGATGGCGGCGAGGGTGACGCCCTCACTCAGGATCCGGCCAGGACGGGAGCGGGGGAGCGACCCCTGGGTGCCGCGCCCGATCAGGAGTGCGAGGACCACCCCCGCGAGCAGCTCGAACAGGCGGGTGTCGGTCGCGTAGTAGAAGCGATCGAACGAGTCGGTGGTGAACGCGACGCCGATGGCGACGGAGGCGGCCGTCGCGCACACGAGCGCGACGAGCGCCGGCCTCCGAGCCGGGCGGGCCCGCACCACCAGGGCGACGGCCAGCGGGAAGAGCACGTAGAACTGCTCCTCGATCGCCAGGGTCCAGTAGTGGTTGAGGGGGGACGCACCGGCGAACAGCTGGTCGTAGGACGCGTCCTGGAAGAGGAAGCGCCAGTTCGCGACCTGCAGCAGCGATGCCACCACGTCGCCGCCGATGCGGCTGCGCTGCACGGCGTCGCCGAACAGGTGGGTGGCGACGAGCGTCCCGGCCAGGCAGACCAGCGACGCCGGGGCCAGCCGCCGGACCCGGCGCTCCACGAAGCTCCCCAGGCGGAAGCCGCCGGTCCTGTCCACCTCGGCCACGGTGCGCGACATGATCAGGAACCCGGACAGCGCGAAGAACACGGTGACGGCGGCGAGTCCCCCGGTGAAGGGGCCGACACGCACGTGGTACATCACGATGACCAGGACGGAGAGACCCCGGAGGCCGTCCAGCGGGAGGAGGCGCGAGGTGTCGCGGCCGCCCTCCGCGGGCGGAGGGTCGGACCGGCCGCTGGGCGGCTCCGCCTCGGCGTCGGAGGGGACGAGCCGGGTCGTGGTCATCTCGGGCGAGTGTATTGCAGGCGTCCACGGTGCCCGGCGAGCGGGGGTGGGGCGACGTGGAGGGCGCCGGCCGGCGTGGGGCCGACGGTAGGGTCGAGACCGTGGCCATTCCGAAGATCTGCGGCATCGAGACCGAGTACGGGATCATCGTCCGTGGCGCCACGGACTCGAACCCCATCACCGCGTCGTCGACCCTGGTCAACGCCTACGTCGCCCTGATGGCGCAGGCGAAGGCGAACGCCGCCCGGCCCCATCGGATCGGCTGGGACTTCGAGGACGAATCCCCGGGCAACGACGCGCGGGGCGACGCGCTGTACCTGAGCTTCGCCCCGGAGATCGAGACCCACCTCGTGAACGCCGTGCTGACGAACGGCAGCCGGTACTACGTGGACCACGCCCACCCCGAGCTGTCCACGCCGGAGTGCGCCGACGCCCGCCAGGCGCTCCTGTACGACCGGGCGGGCGAGGAGATCCTCATCCGCTCGATGGAGGGGGCCCGAACCATGCTCGGCCCGGGCGAGGAGATCGTCGTCTACAAGAACAACTCCGACGGCAAGGGCCAGAGCTACGGCTGCCACGAGAACTACCTGCTGGCCCGCTCCGTGCCGTTCGGTCGCATCGTCACCGGGGCGACGACACACTTCGTGACCCGCCAGATCTTCACCGGCGCCGGCAAGGTGGGCTCGGAGGCGCCCGGCGTGCGGATCGACGACGTCCCGTTCCAGCTCACCCAGCGAGCCGACTTCTTCGAGGAGGAGGTCGGCCTCGAGACCACGCTCAAGCGCCCCATCGTCAACACCCGCGACGAGCCCCACGCCGATCCGCAGAAGTACCGGCGGCTCCACGTCATCGTCGGCGACGCCAACATGAGCGAGGTCGCCACCTTCCTCAAGCTGGGGACCACGGCCCTCTGGCTCTCGGTGGTCGAGGACGACGCGTTCGACCGGGAGTTCCGCTTCGCCCATCCGGTGCAGGCCATGCGGCAGGTGAGCTACGACCTCGGTCTCGAGGCGCCCATCGAGATGGTCGACGGCTCGAAGATGTCGGCGCTCGACGTGCAGTGGGAGCTGCTCGCGGCGTGCAACCGCTACGCCGAGACGCACGGGCTGGAGTGCGTCGGGGAGGCGGTGGGGACCGAGGTGCTCGACTTGTGGGAGCAGGTCCTCACAGGACTCGAGAGCGACCCGATGCAGCTCGCCGACCAGCTCGACTGGGTCGCCAAGTACCGGCTGCTCGACGGCTACCGGCAGCGGCACGACCTCGCGTGGGGCGACGCCCGGCTCCGCGCCATGGACCTGCAGTACCACGACCTCCGGGCCGAGAAGTCGCTCGCACGCCGTGTCGGCCTCCGCACGCTGGTCGATCCTGAGGATGTCGCCTCGGCGCTCCACGACCCGCCGCCCGACACCCGGGCCTGGTTCCGGGGCACGTGCCTGCAGCGGTTCCCCGAGGAGATCGTGGCCGCGAACTGGGACTCGATGGTGTTCGACGTGGGCACCGCGTCCCTCCAGCGGGTGCCGATGATGGAGCCCACCAGGGGCACCCGCGACCAGCTGGGGCCGCTGATGGAGCGTGCCGGTTCGGCCGCCGAGCTGATCGCATTGCTCAGCTCCTGACGAACTCGCTCGCCGAGAAGTGGGTACTCAGTGTCACAGTTGGTTGGCGCGGGCACCGGAAGTCCTCGCGCTACGGTGAACTCCACCTGGAGGTCAACATGGCTGAACGTGAACAGATCAGGAAGCCGGCCCCTTCGCGACGGGACGACGTCGTGGAGGAGGCTCCCGCGGCTTCCGCTCAGGGCGAGAAGATCAAGGCAGAGCTGGACGAGCTGCTCGACGAGATCGACGACGTGCTGGAGACGAACGCCGAGGACTTCGTGAAGTCCTACATCCAGAAGGGCGGCGAGTAACCGCGTGTCGATGCCCTTCTTCTCCCCGGGGGACGACCCGGGGCCCGACTTCGCTGCACTCCTGCGGCGGGTCGGGATCACTGCACCCACGCTGCCCGCCGACGCCGCCGACCGTCTTGAGATCACCCACGGCACCACCTGCGTCGCCGTGCGGTACGCCGACGGCGTGGTGATGGCGGGCGATCGTCGCGCGACCTCGGGCAACTGGATCAGCCACCGGACGATCGAGAAGGTGTTCCCGGCCGACCACTACTCGGGGGTCGCGATCGCCGGCGCCGCCGGACCCGCCGTCGAGATGGTCCGGCTCTTCCAGCTGCAGCTCGAGCACTACGAGAAGGTCGAGGGCACGCACCTCAGCCTCGAGGGCAAGGCCAACCAGCTGGGCCAGATGATCCGCAACAACCTGCCGGCGGCGATGGCGGGGATGGCCGTGGTGCCGATCTTCGCCGGGTTCGACGTGAAGCGGGCGACGGGCCGGCTGTTCCAGTACGACATCACCGGTGGTCGCTACGAGGAGACGGATCACACCGCCACGGGCTCCGGGTCGCTCCATGCGTCGACGGTGGTGAAGCTCGGCTTCCGCCCGGCCATGGACCGCGACACGACGGTCGACCTCGTGCTCCGGGCGCTCTGGGAAGCGGCCGACGAGGACTCAGCCACCGGTGGACCCGACCTGGTCCGTGGGATCTTCCCGGTGGTCGCCACGATCACGAGCAGCGGCTTCGAGCGGGTGCCCGACGACGAGCTCGAGTCCCGGGCCCGCACCCTGATCGACAGCCTGCACGGCACCACCCCGGAGCCTCGCCCATGAGCTCGGAGCCTCGCCCATGAGCATGCCGTTCTACGTCGCACCGGAACAGGTGATGAAGGACCGGGCGGACTACGCCCGGAAGGGGATCGCCCGGGGCAAGTCGCTCGTCGCCGCCACCTGGGCCGACGGGGTGCTCCTCGCCGCCGAGAACCCCTCGCGGATGCTGCGCAAGATCTCCGAGATCTACGACCGCATCGCGTTCGCCGGGGTCGGCAAGTACAACGAGTTCGACCAGCTCCGGATGGCGGGCGTCCGCCACGCCGACCTCAAGGGCTTCACCTACAGCCGTGAGGACGTCGACGCCCGCAGCCTGGCGAACCAGTACGCGCAGATCCTCGGCCAGGTCTTCACGAACGAGATGAAGCCGATGGAGGTCGAGATCCTCGTCGTCGAGGTCGGCCACGACGCGGACGGCGACCAGCTCTTCCACATCCACTACGACGGGACGCTGGTGGACGAGACCAGCTTCACGGTGCTGGGCGGCGACGCCGACACGATCCGTGAACGGGTGGCCGCGTCGTACACCCCGGGGGCCCAGCTCACCGACGCGCTCCGCAGCGCGGTGGGGGCGCTGGCCGGACCCGACCGGGCGCTGACGTCGTCCGAGCTCGAGGTCGCCGTCCTCGCCCGCAACGGTGCCCGACGCGCGTTCCGCCGCATCGAAGGCGCCGACCTCGACGCCCTCCTCGGCCCGGTCGCCGAGCCCGAGCCCGAGCCCGCCACCCCCGACGCCTGACACCCACGGCGGCGACGCCCGCGCACCCTCCCTCGACGGTCAGCCCGCCGTGCGCCAGACGCACGTGCGATCGACAGTCGACCCTCCGTGCCCTGCCCCGGGCCGCACGCTCCCTCGACGGTCAGCCCACGGTGCGCCAGACGCACGTGCGATCGACAGTCGACCCTCCGTGCCGGACGCAGGGCTGATGGCGACGGTCGATGGCGATGATGACTGTCGCACCCTGTCGACACTCTTGGGCGCATGTCAGATCGATGGAACCACCTCGTCGCACTCGCAGCCACCCAGCACGGCGTGTTCTCCCGGCGCCAGTCGACCGCGCTGGGCATCGACCACCATCGGCTGCGGCGCCGAGTGAACCGCTCCGAGCTCGAACCGATCTGCACGGGCGTCCTCCGCATCGGGGGATCGGCGAGGACGTGGCAGCAGCAGGCGATGGCGCTGTGCCTCGCCCACGACGGCGCCATCTCGCATCGTTCGGCGGCGTCGATGCGGCCGCTGGACGGCTTTCCTCATCGATCGGACCTCCTCGAGCTCTCCCTGCGACGGGCCCAGCGGCGTCCGCCGGCGATCAGCTCGGCCGTCATCCATCAGGTGCACCAGCTCGACGCGATCGACGTGGTGCGGATCGACGGGATCCCGGTCACCTCGATCGCACGCACCCTCTGCGACCTCGGCAGCGTCGTCTCGGATGATCTCGTCGAACGTGCACTCGACGACGCACTCCGGCAGGGTTGTTCGCTCCGTTGGATCACCGAGACGTTGGATCGCCTGCATCGGCCGGGGCCCTCCGGGACCCACTCGCTCCTGCGGGTCCTGTCGCTGCCGGATCGTGCCGGCGTCGTGCCCGACAGTTGGCGCGAACGCATGACCGAGCGGCTGCTGGACGACCCGCGCCTCCCGCCGTTGGTCCGGCAGCACGAGGTCCGCGGTCCTGACGGCCGTGTCCTGTTCCGCCCGGACCTCGCGGTGGTGTCGCTGCGCCTCGGTCTCGAGTTCCACAGCAACCAGTGGCACTTCGGTCCCCGACGCGGTCGAGGCGATCGCCGTCGCGACCTCGCGGCCGCCCGCATGGGGTGGGAGTTGGTGTACCTCGACGCGACCGACCACGCCTCGCCGGACGCGGCCATCGAGGCGGTCGTCGACGTCGTGAAGAGCCGCCAACGGCTGTTCGGTCTCGGGTGACCCGGGGCACCGTGTGTCGACAGTCAGCGCAGCGTGCGGGAGACGCACGGAGGGTCGACAGTCGAGAAAGGGTGCGTGGCCGGCCCTGCGAGATGTGAGCCACATCGAGGTCCGGCGCCGGTAGGTTGAGCTTCGCATGGACCGGCGGATCTTCGGACTCGAGAACGAATACGGCGTGACCTGCACCCTTCGCGGCCAGCGCCGGCTCAGCCCCGACGAAGTGGCCCGCTACCTCTTCCGGCGGGTGGTCTCGTGGGGCCGGAGCTCGAACGTGTTCCTGGCCAACGGGGCCCGCCTCTACCTCGACGTCGGCTCGCACCCCGAGTACGCCACGCCCGAGTGCGACTCCCTCCACGACCTCGTGGCGCACGACAAGGCGGGGGAGCGGATCCTCGAGCAGCTCCTCGAGTCGGCCGAGCAGCGGCTCACCGAGGAGGGGATCCGGGGCGACATCTACCTGTTCCGCAACAACACGGACTCTGCGGGCAACTCCTACGGCTGCCACGAGAACTACCTCACGTCGCGCCGGGACGAGCTGACCCACTACACGGAGGTCCTCATCCCGTTCCTGGTCAGCCGCCAGATCTATGCGGGCGCCGGCAAGGTCCTGCAGACGGCCCGAGGGGCGATGTTCTGCGCCTCGCAGCGAGCCGAGCACATCTGGGAGGGCGTCAGCTCCGCGACGACCCGCAGCCGACCGATCATCAACACCCGCGACGAGCCGCACGCCGACTCCGACCGCTACCGCCGCCTGCACGTCATCGTGGGCGACTCCAACATGGGTGAGTACCCCACCTTCCTGAAGGTCGGCGCGACGGCGCTGCTGCTCCGCATGCTCGAGGATCCGAACGTGGTCCTGCGGGACATGACGCTCGAGAACCCGATCCGCGCGATCCGCGAGATGTCCCACGATCTCACCGGCCGCCGGCGCGTGCGGCTCGCCAACGGCCGCGAGGCCTCCGCCCTCGAGATCCAGTCCGAGTACCTGAACCGAGCCCTGCGCTACGCCGAGAACCACGACCTGCAGCCCCAGGAGAAGCAGGCGCTCGAGATGTGGCAGCACGTCATGACCGGGCTCGAGACCGATCCGCTCTCCCTGGACCGCGAGATCGACTGGGTGACCAAGCACAACCTCATCGAGGCGTACCGCGAGAAGCACCAGCTGCCGCTCTCGCACCCCCGGGTGGCGCTCCTCGACCTCCAGTACCACGACATCAACCGCTCGCGCAGCGTCTTCTACAAGCTGCAGCGCCGCGGCCTCGTCGAGCGGATCGTGACCGACGCCGACATCAACGACGCCGTGGAGATCCCGCCCCAGACCACCCGGGCTCGGCTGCGGGGAGAGTTCATCAGGGTCGCGAAGGAGCGGAAGCGCGACTACACGGTCGACTGGGTCCACCTGAAGCTCAACGACCAGGCCCAGCGGACGGTGCTCTGCAAGGACCCGTTCAAGAGCCACGACGACCGGGTCGAGAAGCTCATCGAGTCGCTGTGAGCAGCCAGGCCGGCTCCGCTCAGGGTCGCCTCGCGAGCTCGGCTTCGTCGCTGCGCCACCAGGCCTGAGCCGAACGTGCCCTCGTTCCGGACGGCCGAGGTCGTCGAGATCCTCGCCGAGCGCCACGGCCTCCAGCGAGTGCGGGTCCGCTTCGACGCCGCGCCGTCCGCCGCTGCGCCGCCCGCCGCTGAAGCGCCCGGGGTCCCGCCCGCGGCCGGTGACCGCGCCTACGTGCTCACGGAGCTGACCGGCGAGGTGGCGGTCGGTGATCGGGTCGTGTGCAACACCACCGCCGTCGACCTCGGACTCGGCACGGGCGGCTGGCACGTCGTGCACTGGAACCTCGCCCGTGAGGGCTTCCACCGCTCGGGCCCCGACCACGTGATGAAGCTGCGCTACACGTCGCTCCAGTTCGACGCCGGCACGTCCGAGCTGGGGCATCCGGACCTACCGGTGCAGCTCGACGGGACGCCGGTCGTCGCGTGCCTCGTGCACAGCCAGGTGGGGATGGTGGCGCTCGCGCTCAAGCAGCTGCGGCCGGAGCTGCGCGTCGCCTACGTGATGACGGACGGCGCGGCCCTGCCCCTCGCGCTGTCGGATCTCGTCCACTCCCTCCGCGAGCGATCCCTCCTCGACGTCACGGTGACGGCCGGCCATGCGTTCGGCGGCGAGCTGGAGGCGGTCTCGGTGCCTTCCGCCCTGACGCTCGCTCGACATGTGGGCGGCGCCGACGTGGTCGTCGTCGGCATGGGACCCGGTGTGGTGGGCACGGGCACGGCCCTGGGCCACTCCGCGATCGAGGCGGCGTCCGTGCTGGACGCGGCGCTGGCCATGGACGGCACGCCGGTGCTGGCGGTGCGTGCGTCCAGCGGCGATGCCCGCCCGCGGCACCAGGGCATCAGCCACCACACCCGCACCGTCGCCCGCTTCACCGCGTCACGGCCGTGGGTGGCGTCGGTGCCCCCGGAGGCCGCCGAGCTGCCCGGCGTCAGGGTCTTCGAGCCGGAGGCCCGGCTGGACGCGGGCATGCTCCTCGACGACGTCGACCTGCGGATCACCACGATGGGACGCGACCACACGGAGGACGCGCTCTTCTTCGACGCCACGGCGGCCGCGGCGCAGGTCGCCGTGGCCTCGTGCGACGGCGACCTCTCGTAGGCTCACGGCGATGTCCGCCGACAAGGCCGAGCGCCTCCTCAACCTCCTGGGCGAGCTCCTCCACACCCGTACGCCGATCACGCGCGAAGAGATCAGGGAGCGCCTCGACGCCTACCACGGCTACGACAACGACGAGTCGTTCCGCCGGACGTTCGAGCGCGACAAGGCCGACCTCGAGACGATGGGCGCAGTGATCTCCGTCGAGCCCGTCGAGTACGGCGGCGCGGGCGAGCTGGGCTACATCATCCGGCATCCCGACGCGTTCCTCCGCGACCCGGGGCTCGATCCCGACGAGCTGGCGGCCCTGCAGCTGGCCCTCGAGACGATCCGGGTGAGTGGCGACACGATGGGTGCGCTCCGCAGCCTCGGAGGGCGCGAGACCCCCGCGGTGAGCGGAGCGATCGACGTGGACCTGCCGGCCACGCCGCACCTCGGCCTGCTCTTCGGGGCGCTCACGGAGCACCGGATCGTCGGCTTCACGTACCACGGGCTGGAGCGCAGGGTGCATCCGTACCGTGTGCAGTCGGTGGGCGGGGAGTGGTACCTCGGCGGGCACGACGAGCTCCGCGACGCCCACCGGACCTTCCGGATCGACCGCATCGAGGGCGCGATCTCCACCGGACCGCCCAACGGGTTCACGCCCCCCGATCAGCGCCCGTCGCTGCGCCTCGACCCGTGGCGCGTGGGGGAGGGCTCCGTCACCGCGACCGTGCGGTTCGACCGCGACCACGTGCTCCGCGCCCGCACGCTGATCGGCGAGGACGCGCTGTGGCGGATGGAGGACGACGGCGACGCGCTCGTCGAGATGACGGTGAGCAACATGGACGCGTTCCGCTCGCTGGTCCTCGACTTCCTCGACCACGCCGAGATCGTGGAGCCCGCCGACCTGCGCGAGGACCTCGTGCGCTGGGTGCGGGACGCCGCCGCGCACTGGGAGGCGGTGGGCTGATGAGCGCTCCGGCGAAGGCGTCGGCGATCGAGCGGGTGCAGCGGCTCCTCGCGATCGTGCCGTGGGTGGTGGAGCAGGGTGGGGCGAGCGTCGCCGAGCTGTGCGAGCGCTTCGCCGTGACGGAGAAGGAGCTGGTGGACGACCTCGAGCGCTTCGGGATGACGGGCGTCTACCCGTACACCCCCGACGCGCTGAACGAGATGGTGCTCGACGACGACTGGGTGTCGATCAGCGTCGGCCCGTGGTTCCGCCGCCCCCTGTCGCTCACCCACGACCAGGCGGTGGCGGTCCTCGCGGCGGCGTCGGCCCTCGCCTCCACCCCGGGCAACGACCCCGAAGGGCCGCTCGCCCGCGCCCTCGCCAAGGTGCGCCGGGTCCTGGGCGACACCGACGACGCCGGGCTCGACGTCGATCTGGGGCGCGCGGACGCCGAGCTGCTCGACACCCTTCGGGGTGCGGTCTCCGACCGGGTCGCGGTGCGGATCGACTACTACTCGGCCGGGCGCGACGTCCGCCGCACCCGCGTGGTCGAGCCCACGGCGCTCGTGCCCCGCGACGGCGCCTGGTACCTCGCAGCGTGGTGCCGGGAGGCCGAGGCCTCACGGCTCTTCCGCGTCGACCGCATCTCCGACCTCGAGGTGCTCGACGAGCCGGTGGTCGAGCGTGAGGGCCCCGAGGGCGATTGGTTCTCGGATCCGGGGGACCTCCCGACGGTCACGCTCCACGTGCGCCCGCCGGGCCGCATCCTGCTGGAGCACGTGCCGCTCATCGCGCTCGACGAGGCCGAGGACGGCTCCGTGACGGTCACGCTGGCCGTCTCCGGCGAGGCGTGGTGGGCCAGCCTGGTCACCCGCCTCGGTCTCCACGCCGACGTGCTCGCGATCGACGCGCCCCTCGACCGCCGCGAGGCGCTCGTCGCCGCGCCCGGGGCGATGGCGGACCGCATCCTCCGTCGGTACGGCGTCACGAGGTGACCACCGAGCGCACCCCGCTCAGCCGGCTCGTCCGCGAGTGGGTGGTCCTGATCGCCGCCGCCGCGCTGATCGCGTGGGCCTTCGAGAGCTGGGCCATCCAGTCGTTCTCGATCCCGTCCGAGTCGATGGCCCCGACGCTCACCGACGGCGACCGCGTCCTCGTGAACAAGCTCTCCTACAGGGCCCACGACGTCCGCCGCGGCGACGTCGTGGTCGTGGAGCGCCCCGCCACGGCGCCGAAGGGCTCCGCCGACGACCCCGACGACCTGATCAAGCGCGTCATCGGACTGCCCGGCGACACGATCGAGGCCCGCGGGGGCACCGTGTACATCAACGGCCGGCCGCTCACGGAGCCGTACCTCGGCGAGGGGACGATCACCGACCGGCTCGACACGCCGCTGGTCGTGCCGAAGGGCGAGGTGTTCCTGCTCGGGGACAACCGCATGGACTCCAAGGACAGCCGCGCGTTCGGACCGGTGCCGGTCGACTCGGTGGTGGGCCGCGCGTTCGCGTTGATCTGGCCACCGAATAGGGTGGCCTTCCTGTGACGACGACCGATGAGCCCGACCGGGCGGGGACCTTCGACCCGGGCATCGACCGCTCGATCACACTCCCGCAGGCCCCCAGCCGCCGGACCCGCTTCCGCGGCGCGATGAGCTGGGGCATCACCATCGTGATCGCCCTCACCGTCACGATCGTCGTCAAGACCTGGGTGCTGCAGGTGTACTCGATCCCGTCGACGTCGATGGTGCCCACGCTGGAGGTCGGCGACCGGGTCGTGGTGTCGAAGCTGGAGCGCGAGCCGGGCCGCGGCGACATCGTGGTCTTCGACCGGCCGCCCACGTCGCCCGCGGGGCCCGACGACCCCGAGGTGCTCATCAAGCGGGTGATCGGCCTGCCCGGGGAGCACGTCTCGAGCCGTGGCGGCCAGGTGTACGTCGACGGCAACCGCCTGGAGGAGAGCTACCTGCCCGAGGGCACGTTCACGCGCATCGGCTGCCGTGAGACGTGGGGCAACTGCGACCGGGTGGACCCCGAGGCGGAGGGCTACGAACTGGTCGTGCCGAAGGGCAAGTACCTGGTGATGGGCGACAACCGTTCGAACTCCTCGGACGGCCGCGAGTTCGGCCCGATCGACCAGAAGCTGATCGTGGGTCGTGGCGTGCTGCGGGTGTGGCCGTTCAGCCGCTTCGGGGGCCTGTGACCGCTCTGGCCCCGTCGATCAGGCGCTCCACGTGGTCGCCCTCCACCGCGTCGACGCCGCTGTCGAGCAGGTCCACGATCTGGCGCTGATGATGGGCGCCGGCACCCCACGCCAGGCGCTTGAAGCGGTGCACGAGGGTGGTGAGCCCACCGGTCCAGTCCCTCGGTCCCATCTGGAGCGCGTCCACCTGCGCCTCGCGGAGTCGGGCAGCATGCCGCTCCGGGCCGCCGACGAGCGACGTCACCGTCGCCACGTGCACGAGGTGCACCGCCTCGCTCTGCGACCGCCACTCCTCCAGCCGCCCCAGGTCCGGGTGGCGGAGCCACAGCCGGTCGATCACCCCGCGACGCCGGGCGAGCGCGAGCACCGGGTCGACGGCGGCGGGATCCCGGACGTCCAGCACCAGCGCGACGGCGTGGTCGAACAGGCGCTCCAGGGGCAGCGGTGGGTCGCTGAGCGCGGCGAGCTCCTCGGCGGTCAGCTGGTCGATCCTCCGGCGACGCAGGCGCCCGCCGACCGCCCCCTCGCCGTGGAGGACGACGGCCCCGTCGGCGGTCACCCAGGCGTCGCCGGTCAGCCCCGTGGCACCGAGGCGCAGCGCCAGCTCGTAGCCCTCCGCCGTGTGCTCCGGAGCATGCGCGTTCGCGCCGCGCCGAGCAAGCAGAATCGGCGGATCGATCAGGGGCCGGAGGCGGGGGGGCATCGTGGAATCATCGCAAAAAGGTCAATGGGCGAAGGGTGGCTGCCGAAAGGTGAAGTGCACAGAGGAGGAGACCCCATGGCACTGATCCGAGCGACCTGCAACGAATGTGGTGACGTCGAGCTGCGCTCGCGTGACCTCCAGGTTCGCATCTGCCTCGATGCCGGGACCAGCACCTACCTCTTCCGTTGCCCGGTGTGCCGTATGACCGAGGTCAAGCAGGCCGACGAGCAGATCGTCGACATCCTCGCCGCCGCCGGCGTGAAGTGCGTCGAGTGGCGCATGCCCCAGGAGCTCAGCGAGCGGCCGATGGGCGAACCGATCACGCACGACGACGTCCTCGACTTCCACGACCTGCTGTCCGGGCAGGAGTGGTTCAGCGCCCTCACCGCGATCACCGATCGCTGACCCGCCGGCGCGCCTCCTGGGCCCGATGCGGCCGCCGGTAGACTCGGCCCATGGCCTCCGCAGGCAGCGGCCTGCTCGCGCTGCTCGACACCCTCACCTTCCCGGAGCTGCTCGCGATCATCGTGATCGCGCTCGTGGTGCTGGGTCCCGAGAAGCTGCCCGGCGCCGCCCGAACGGCCGGTGAGTGGGTCCAGAAGCTCCGGGCGCTGAGCGCGAACCTCGAGAGCGAGGTGCGTGAGGTCCTGGACGACCCGAGCATGCAGCCGATCCGCGAGCTGGGCGAGTTCGCGGCGCAGCCCCGCAAGAAGCTGGCGGAGTACGCCAGATCGGCCGGTGCGGACGACACGCCGTCCACCCCCGCCACGCCGCCCGTCGTGACCACCTCGCCGGTGCCGGCGGTCGAGCCCGCGACGGCGCCGGTCGACGAGGCCCCGGCCGTCGAGGCGGGCGACGACACGGTCGGCGAGGCGGGCGACGACACGGTCGGCGACATCGAGGCAGACCAGGCCGACCAGGTCGCCCCCGCCCGGGGCGACGCCCCCGCC
>JAEZFI010000136.1 GCA_023437745.1 Actinomycetes bacterium | reverse complement strand
ACGTTCATCGGCTCGCTCTTCATGCTGGTGGCCATCCTCTACATCGGCTACCGCACGGGCGACGCGATGTACGCGGCGGGAGCGCTCCCGGCCGACCGGCCGAACTTCCTCTTCGAGAACGCGATCGAGTACCTGCGGCTGACGGGCACCGAGGCGTTCTGGCTCTTCCTCGCCTTCTTCGCCGCCTTCGCCGTGAAGGTGCCGATCTTCCCCTTCCACACCTGGCTGCCCGATGCCCACACCCAGGCCCCCACGCAGGGCTCGGTGATCCTGGCGGCGGTGCTCCTCAAGCTCGGCACGTACGGCTTCGTCCGCATCGCTCTGCCGATGCTCCCCGAAGCCGCTCGCTGGTGGGCGCCGATCATCGCCGTGACGGCCACGATCGGCATCATCTACGGCGCTCTCGGGTGCCTCGCCCAGACCGACATGAAGCGGCTGATCGCCTTCTCGTCCGTCGCCCACATGGGCTTCGTGATGCTGGGCATCTCGACGCTCACCGACTACGGCATCAACGCCGCCGTCTTCGGCATGGTGGCCCACGGCCTGATCACCGGCATGCTCTTCTTCGTCGCCGGTTCGATGAAGGACCGGTACCACACCCTCGAGATCAAGCGCCTCGGCGGCCTCCTCATCTCGGCGCCGAAGCTGGGGTGGATCCTGGGCTTCTGCTCGATGGCCTCGCTCGGCCTCCCCGGTCTCGCCGGGTTCTGGGGTGAGTTCCCGGCGATCCTCGCCGCCTACCAGCCGGCACCGGGTCTCAGCCTCGGCCTCTTCCGCACCTGCATGGTGATCGCGTCGATCGGCACCGTGTTCGCCGCCGGCTACCTCCTCTGGCTCTTCCAGCGCACCTCGTTCGGTTCGCCGAAGGAGGAGTTCGCCGACGACCCGCACATCCACGACGTCGTGCCCACCGAGTGGGTGGCGTGGGTGCCGATGCTCATCCTCATCCTGGTGTTCGGTGTGGCACCCGGTCTCGTCTTCGACGTGAGCAACCCTGCGGTGGTCGCCATCGCGGACGCTGCCCAGTCGGTGGTCGGGGGCTGATCCGCCGTGACCGGCCTCCTACTCGCCGCTGAACGCTGGGCCGACCAGCCCACGCTGGACTGGCACGCGTTCGCTCCCGAGGTCGTGTTGGCCGCCACGGCGATCCTGCTGATCGTCCTCGACGTCACGCTCCTCGAGCGGGCGAAGCAGATCATCTCCGCCGTCGCCGGGATCGGGCTCCTCGCGTCGACGATCCCGATCATCACCCTGGCGACCTCGGACAGCACCTCGAGGGCGATGTTCGACGGCGCCTACGTGGTCGACCGCCCGACGCTGCTCCTGAAGGCGCTGTTCATCCTCTCGGCGTACGTCGTGGTGCTCATGTCGACCAACTACGTCGCCGAGGGCGACTACTGGGAGTCCGAGTACTACACGCTGATGGTGGCGGCCGTCCTCGGCATGACGATCATGGCGTCGGCCCGCGACCTGATCTCGATCTTCATCGCCCTCGAGCTGCTCTCGATCCCGGCGTACATGATGGCGGCCTGGCGGAAGGGCGACGAGAAGTCGAACGAAGCCGGCCTGAAGTACTACCTGATCGGCGTCTTCGCCACCGGCGTGCTGCTGTACGGCATGTCGCTGCTGTACGGCGTCGGCGGCACGACGATGCTCTCGGGCATCGGCGAGGCGATCTCCGGTGAGAACAACGAGGTCATCACCCTCGCCGTGGTGTTCACGCTGATCGGCTTCATGTTCAAGGTGTCGGCCGTGCCGTTCCACCAGTGGGCGCCGGACACCTACGAGGGCGCGCCGACCCCGGTCACCGCGTTCCTCGCGGTGGCGTCGAAGGCGGCGGGCTTCGTGGCCCTCATCAACGTCATCTACTTCTGCTTCATCGCCGGCTCCGACGGGGGCAAGGGCAACATCATCGCCCCGGTGGTCCTCGTGCTCTCGGGCCTCTCCATGACCGTCGGCAACGTCATCGCCCTGCGCCAGACGAACATGGTGCGCCTGCTCGCCTACTCGGGCATCGCGCAGGCCGGCTTCATCATGGCGCCCTTCGCCGTGGCCGGCGTCCGGGCGGGGGAGACCTACTCCTCGATCATCACCTACCTCGTCATCTACGCCGCGATGAACCTCGGTGCCTTCGCCGTGGTGATCGCCGCGGCCCGCCGCACCCGGTCGGCAGAGATCGAATCCATGAGCGGCCTGTTCCAGTACGCGCCGGGTCTGACCGTCGCCATGACGATCTTCCTGTTCTCACTGGTCGGCATCCCGCCGATGGGCGGGTGGTACGCGAAGTTCGGCATCTGGAAGGTGCTGATCGACGCCGACAACGGCTACGGGTACGTGCTCGCCCTGGCCATGGCGGTCAACACCGTGATCGCGGCGGCCTACTACCTGAAGATCGCCAAGGCGATGTGGTTCGACGAGCCCGTCGCCGGTGACCACTCGCCGGTGAGCATCCCCACGTCGCTGCGGTCCGCCATGGCGATCTGCGTGGTGGCCACGCTGCTGTTCGGCGTGCTGCCGAACCTGCTCTCCGACGCCGCGTCGGTCGCCGTCGGCGGCTGATCCCGCCCTCGTGCGGCTCCGGTTCGACGAGTACCAGGAGCGCTGCCTCTACGACCCCGAGCACGGCTTCTTCGTGACGCGCCCCGGGGCGGGCACGAGGGGTGGCGACTTCCTCACCTCGCCGGAGGTGGGACCGCTGTACGGCGCCGTGCTGGCACGCTGGCTGGACGCCGTGTGGTCCGACCTGGGCGAGCCGGGCGAGCTCGACCTGGTCGAGGTGGGAGCGGGCCGTGGGGCGCTCGCCGCCGCGATCCACCGTGCCGCGCCCCGCTGCGCACCGGCGCTCCGGCACGTGGTGGTCGAGCGATCGGCGGCGCTGCGGGCTCGCGCCCAGGAGCTGCTGGGGGACCGGGCGACGGTTGCCTCCGAGCTGCCGGACCGGGTGTCTGGCGTCGTCCTGGCCAACGAGCTGCTCGACAACATCCCGGCGCGGATCCTGGCCCGGACGCCGGACGGCTGGTCGGAGGTCTTCGTCGAGATCGCCGACGCGGGCGTCACCGAGGTCCTCGTGCCCTGCGAGGACGAGCCGCCGCTCCCTGCCGGCGCGCTCGAGCTCCCGACCGGCACGCGGCTGCCGTGGGTCGATCGGGCGGCGGACTGGGTCACGGCGACGCTGGGACGGCTGGAGCTCGGACGGCTCCTCTGCGTGGACTACGGGGTCCGGTCGACGCCGGAGCTGGCCGGACGGGGGTGGCTGCGCACCTACGCCGGGCACGAACGGGGGAGCGACCCCTACGAGTCGCCGATGGAGCGGGACATCACGATCGACGTCCCGATGGACCAGCTGCCCGGCAAGCCGTCGATCACCACGCAGGCGGACTTCCTGCGCCGTTGGGGCATCGAGGACCTCGTCGAGGAGGGCCGGCGGCTCTGGGAGGCGCGTGCCCACGTCGGGGACCTCGCCGCCATCGCCGCCCGCAGCCGGATCAACGAGTCGGCAGCGCTCCTCGACCCCGCGGGCCTCGGCGCCTTCCTCGTCGCGGAGTGGACCGTCTGACCCTCCCCCCTTGCCCGTTCTGTTCCAGGGAGCGCAGCACGGGCGATGCTCTCCCTGGAACAGAACGGGTGAGCGTCAGCGGTGGTGGGGGCCGACGAGCTTCCAGAGCCGCTCGTAGAGCTGGTCGAAGATCTCGGCGACGCCCCGGCCGCGGGTGCCCATGGCGTGGATCGGCCGGCGATGGGCCGCGGCCTCGGCCACCACGACGCGGTGGGGGATGGCCGGCTCCCAAAGGCTGGTGCCGCCGACGGTGCGGGCGATCGCCTCGCGGTGCAGCGCTGCGTCGGCGGACCGGGCGGGCATCCGGTTGAGGATGACACCGGCCAGGTCGAGCTCGCCGTTGTAGCTGGCCCACGTCGACTCGATGAGGTCCGCCACCGGCGCGATGCCCCGAAGGCTGAGCGCGGTCGGCTCGGCCACCACGAGCGTGCTGTCGGCGGCCGCGAGCGCGTTGGTCGTGAGGTCGCCGAGCGACGGGGGGCAGTCGACGAGGACCACGCCGTACCCCTTGCTCACCCCGGCGAGCCCGCGGCGGAGGCGGAGCTGCGGCTTCGGCCCGCCCAGCAGCTGCTCGACGCCGCCTCGGAGGACCTCGAGCTGCTGGAGCGCGGGTGACGCAGGGACCACGTCGACGAGGTGGCTCCACTCGGACCGGGCCACCGCCTTCGCCGCCCCGCCCCGCCCGCCGGAGAGCACGTCGGCGACCGACGGTCGGGGCTCGGTCGGGTCGAGGCCGAGCACCCAGGTGGAGGCGGCCTGCGGATCGAGGTCGACCACGAGCACCCGGTGGCCGGCCTCCATCGCCGCCGACGCCAACCCCATCGTGACGGTGGTCTTGCCCACCCCGCCCTTCTGGTTCACCACGCACACGACCTGACCCATGGGCGCACATCCTGCCCGCTCCGTGAGTTCCGCGGGACCACAACGGCCATCTCGTGCGTTCCGCGGGACCAGAACCGCCGTTCGCGTCGAGCGAACGGTCGATCCCGTCCCGCGGAACCGGGGGTGGGCGTAGGGTCCGCTCCCATGACGAGCACGATCACCGGGGACGGAGCGCTGTCGGAGCTGCGCGCGGAGGCCGAGGCCCTCGCGCCGCTGATGGTGGAGCTGCGGCGGGACCTCCACCGCCATCCCGAGCTGGGCACCGAGAACCCGCGGACCCAGCAGCGGATCGTGGAGGCACTCGAACCGCTCGGTCTGGAGGTCACGACCGGTCGATCGATCAGCTCGGTGGTGGCGACGCTGCAGGGCGGGCGGCCCGGGCCGACGATCGTGCTGCGGGCCGACACCGACGCCCTCCCGATGCAGGAGGACACCGACTGGGAGCACCGGTCGGTCGAGGTCGGCAAGGCCCACCTGTGCGGGCACGACGCGCACGTGGCGATGCTCGTGGGTGCGGCGCACCTCCTCACCGCCCGCCGCGACGACCTCGCGGGGACCGTGCGCTTCGCCTTCCAGCCGGGCGAGGAGGGCGCCGGGGGGATGCCCCTGATGCTCGAGGAAGGCCTGCTGACCGACGGCCTGGCCGAGCGCCCCGAGCTGGGCTTCGCCATCCACGTCACGCCCAACATCCCCGTCGGCTACCTCGGAGGTCGCGCCGGCGCGCTGCTCGCCTCGACCGACGACTTCCGGGTGGTGGTCTCGGGACGAGGCGGTCACGCCTCGACGCCGCACCTCTCCAACGATCCCGTGCCCGTGGCGGCCGAGATGATCACCGCGCTGCAGACCTTCGTGGCCCGCCGCGTCGACGTGTTCGACCCGGCGGTGGTGACCGTCGCGCACCTCACCGCCGGTTCGACCACCAACGTCATCCCGGAGACCGCGGTGTTCGAGGGGACCATCCGCACCGTCTCGGACGCCACCCGGCAGCGGGTGCGCGAGGGCTTCCAGCGGGTCGTCGCTGGGATCGCCGCTGCTCACGAGTGCACCGTCGAGGTCGACCTGCGTTCGGGGTACCCGGTCACCGTCAACGACGGGGGCGTGCAGGCCTTCTGCGAACAGGTCGTGGCCGAGGTGAACGGGCCGAACACGTTCATCCCGTTCGGCAGCCCGGTGATGGGCGCCGAGGACGTGAGCTACCTCTTCCAGGAGATCCCCGGAGCGATGGTGTTCCTCGGCGTGTGCCCGGGCGACGTCGCCAACTCGCTCGAGGCTCCGTCGTGCCATTCGAACCGCATGCGCCTCAACGAGGACGCCCTGCCGCTCGGCGCCGCCCTCCACGCCGCCGTCGCCCTCCGGTGGGCGGAGCGGTAGATTCGCCCGCCGTCAGCACGATGCCCGGGGGGAAACCGATGAGCGAGCCGACCATCGAGGACTACTACGTCGAGGACCGCACGTTCCCGCCGTCCGAGGCGTTCACCCGCCAGGCGATCGTGGGGGACCGGTCGCTGTTCGACGAGGCTGCCGCCGACCCCGAAGCCTTCTGGGCCCGTCAGGCGCGCGAGCTGATCACGTGGTTCGACGACTTCGACACCGTCCTCGACTGGCAGCTCCCGTTCGCCAGGTGGTTCGTGGGCGGGACGCTGAACGTCAGCTACAACTGCCTCGACCGCCACGTCGAGGCCGGTCGGGGCGACCGTGTGGCGTACCACTTCGAGGGCGAGCCGGGTGACACGCGCACGATCACCTACGCCGACCTGCTGGAGGAGGTGTGCCGCTTCGCCAACGTCCTGAAGGCGCACGGTGTGCAGCGCGGGGACCGGGTGGCGATCTACATGCCGATGATCCCCGAGACGGTCGTCGCGATGCTGGCCTGCACGCGCATCGGCGCGGCGCACTCGGTGGTGTTCGGCGGGTTCAGCCCCGACTCGCTGATCGACCGGATCAACGACGCCGAGGCCGTCGCCGTGGTCACGGCGGACGCCGGCTACCGCCGAGGTGTGCCCTCGCTCCTGAAGCCCAACGTCGACGTGGCGCTGGCGGCGTGCCCGTCCGTGAGGTCGGTGCTGGTGGTCGACCGCTGCGGCACCGAGCCGCCGATGGTCGACGGTCGCGACCACTGGTACCACGAGGAGATCGCGGCGGCTTCGACCGACTGCCCGCCGGAGCACATGGACAGCGAGGACCTCCTCTACTTGCTCTACACGTCGGGGACGACGGCGAAGCCCAAGGGGATCATGCACACCACCGGCGGCTACCTCACCCAGGTGGCCTCCACGCACCGCATGATCTTCGACCTCCACCCCGAGACCGACGTGTACTGGTGCGCGGCGGACGTCGGTTGGGTGACCGGCCACAGCTACATCGTCTACGGGCCGCTGACGAACGGCGCCACGGGCGTGATGTACGAGGGCACCCCCGACACGCCGAGGGAGGACCAGCGAACGGGGTCCGGTCCGGCCGAATGGGACAAGGACCGCATCTGGGACATCATCGAGCGGTACGGCGTGACCCAGCTGTACACGGCGCCGACTGCGATCCGCACCTACATGAAGTGGGGCGCCGACTGGCCCGCCCGGCACGACCTGTCGTCGCTCCGCCTGCTGGGCTCCGTGGGCGAGCCGATCAACCCCGAGGCGTGGATGTGGTACCACACGCACGTCGGCGGCGAGCGCTGCCCGATCGTCGACACGTGGTGGCAGACGGAGACCGGCGGCATCATGGTCAGCCCGCTCCCGGGCGTGACGGCGACGAAGCCCGGCTCGGCCTGCGCAGCGATCCCGGGTGTGGTCGTCGAGGTGGTCGACGACCACGGGCACCCCGTCGAGCGCGGCGGCGGCTACCTGACGATCACCCAGCCGTGGCCGTCGATGCTGCGGGGGATCTGGGGTGATCCCGAGCGCTACCGGGACACGTACTGGTCCACCTACGAGGGGCGGTACTTCGCCGGCGACGGCGCCAAGCTCGACGACGACGGCTACCTCTGGCTCCTCGGTCGCGTCGACGACGTGATGAACATCTCGGGGCACCGCATCTCGACCACCGAGGTCGAGTCGGCGCTCGTCGACCACCCGGCGGTCGCCGAGGCAGCGGTCGTCGGCGCCAGCGACGACACCACCGGCCAGGCGATCGTGGGCTACGTCATCCTGCGGGGGACCCACGAGGACTCGACCGAGCTGGGGGAGGAGATCCGCCAGCACGTCGCGAAGAAGCTGGGCGCGATCGCCCGGCCGCACACGGTGATCCTGGTGCCCGACCTGCCCAAGACCCGCTCGGGCAAGATCATGCGGCGGCTGCTGCGCGACGTCGCGGAGGGCAGGGCGCTCGGTGACACCACCACGCTGGCCGATCCGTCGGTCGTGGCCGAGATCCGCGACCGCGCCGACGCGATGCCCTCCGAGGACTGAGCCGGCCCGCTCGTTCTGTCGCGTGGACCGTGACGTGGGCGTCACGCCTCACGCGACAGAACGGGAGAGGAATCGGCTACGACAGCTCGATCTCGCGGAGAATGATCCGCGTCGAGCTCTGCGCCATCCCGTGGTCCGACTTCCACACACGGAGCAGGCGGTCGAGGGTGGCCACGTCGGGGCAGGCGACACGGATCGCGTAGTCGAAGGCGCCGGTCACGTGTGAGGCCTGCTGCACCTCGGGGGTGGTGGCGAGCACCGACTCGAACGACTCCGGGTCGACGTCGTTCTCGAGCTGCACGTCGACGTACGCCTCGAGTCCGATGCCCAGTGCCCCCGGGTCCACGATCGCGGTGAAGCCCCTCAGGACGCCCAACTGGCGAAGGCGGCGCACCCGGTCGGCGGTTGCGGTGGCGCCGAGTCCGACCTCGTCGCCGAGCTCGCGGAACGACCGGCGACCGTCCTGGCGGAGCAGCGCGAGGAGTGCACGGTCCAGGACGTCGATCCCCGGTGAATCCACGGTCTGAGACCCTATCAGGCGCCGAGAACCCCGGAACGCCCGGTCGGATCCCGGCCACACTGGGTCCATGTCCTCCTTCGCCACCGGCTTCCTCACGGCGCTGCCGCTGATGCTCGTCGTCGGGCCGATCTCGGTGCTGCTGGTCGAGGTGGGCGTGCGCCACCGCACCAAGGCGGTCGTGGCAGCGGCGGGCGTGTCCACTGCGGACTTCGCCCTCGGCGCGGTGGCCTGGACGGGGGGCACCGCCCTGGCTCGCCAGCTGACGTCGATCGACTCGCTGCTGACCGCCGTCGGCGTCGCTGGCCTGCTGGCGCTGGCGATCGCGATGGCGCGGCACGGTCTCGCCGAGCGGCGCGAGCTGGTGGGCGCCCTCCCCGGCGGCGGCACCCTCGCAGGAGCGCCCCCTCGGCGTGACGGCGATGACGGTCTCGCCCCCCGCCTGTTCCTCAAGTTCTTCGGGATGACGCTCGTGAACCCGCTGACCGTCCTCGCGATGGTGGCGATGGTCGTGGCGGGCGGCGCCCAGGGATCGTCGTTCGCGTGGGTGGGCGGGGTCGGCACGAGCTCCTTCGTGGCCCACGGGACGTGGGCGATGGTGGGCGCCGGCCTGGGCGCCACGATCCGCCCGTCCGTCCGCCCGTGGATCCGGCTGGGTGGCGCGCTGGCGCTCGCGACGACCGCCGGGTGGTTCGCGCTGGGATGACCCCGGCGTAGGGAGCCGGAAGCGCCGTCGGTAACCTCGGCCCCGTGCAGACCGGACACCACGAGAACTGGCTGTGGCGGACGGAACCCGTCCAGCCAGGTCCCGCCGTCGTGTTCGACATGGACGGCGTGCTGTCCGACGCCGCCGGTCGGCAGCACTACATCGAGTACCCGTTCCCCGACTGGGAGAGCTTCTTCGAGGCGTGCGGCGACGACGACCTGATCGACGAGGTCGCACGCCTCCTCGACGTCATCGACGACGACCATCGGGTCGTGCTGCTGACGGCTCGCCCGATCCGTGTCCGTCCGCAGACCCTCGCCTGGCTCGAGCGGTACGGCCTCCGGTGGGACCTGCTGGTCATGCGTGAGTTCGGGGACTACATGGCCGCTCGGGTGTTCAAGCGTCGGAGCACCGCCGAGCTGCGGGACTTCGGGTTCGACCTCAGGCTTGCGTTCGAGGACGATCCCCGGAACGTGGCGATGTTCCGCTCCGAGGACGTGCCGTGCATCTACATCCACTCCGGCTACTACGAGTAGCCCGTCCGCCCCGCCGTCCGTCCTGAGGTGGCGGACCTGCCGGCACAGCGACTTCTCAGGATGCGCGGTGGTGCGCCGGGTGCCGCAGGTCAGAATGGTGCCGTGAAGAACAACCTCAAGACCGCCGTGCTGCTCGCCGGGATGGGCGGCTTGTGCATGGCCATCGGTGCGCTGTGGGGCCGTGGCGGCCTCGTCATCGGCTTGGTCATCGGCCTGGGCATCACCGGCGTGTCGTACTGGTTCAGCGACAAGATCGCGATCGCTGCGGCCAGGGCGAAGCCGGTGACCGAGGCGGAGTTCCCGCAGTACCACGCCGCCGTGCGGGCGCTCGCGGCGCGCGCCGACCTGCCGATGCCGCGGCTGTACGTGTCGCCGAACCCCCAGCCGAACGCCTTCGCCACGGGCCGGAACCCGTCGAACGCGGCGATCTGCATCAACACCGGTCTGACCGACTACCTGACCTGGGAGGAGATCTCCGGGGTCCTCGCCCACGAGCTCTCCCACGTGCGGAACCGCGACATCCTGACCCAGTCGGTGGCGGCTGCGGTCGGTCAGTCGATCACCTTCGTGGCCCGCATGGCGATGTGGGGCGCCATGTTCGGGGGCGGCAACAGCCGCGACCGTGAGGGCGCCAACCCGCTGGCAGCCCTCGCGATGGTCGTGCTCGCACCCATCGCCGCCGCGGTCATCCAGATGGCGATCAGCCGCAGCCGGGAGTTCGAGGCCGACGCGTCGGCCGCCCGCCTGATGGGCGATGGCGAGCCGCTGGCGCGGGCGCTCGAGAAGCTCGAGATCGGCGTGGCACGCAACCCCGTCCAGGTGAGCCCCTCGATGGAGAACGCCTTTATCGTCAACCCGCTGCGCGGGCAGAGCATGGCGAAGCTGTTCTCCACGCACCCCTCGACGGCGGACCGCATCGCCCGCCTCCGCTCTCGGGAGTGGGCCACCGCCTGACCGAGGGGCTGCCGCAGGCCGGGGTTGTGCGCGGGCCGGCGGTAGGAGTGCGTGTTCAGGCGCAGTCGAAGAGGGTGTCGGGTGGGTCGTCGCCGGGGCGCCCGCGGCCGGGCGGTGATGGCGGATCGATCGGTTCGGGTTCGGGTGCTGGCTTGGGAGTTCCCGGTGGGCCGGTGTTCTTGGGGTGGCGGGGGTTGTCGGGTGGGACGAAGTCTCGTCGTCCGGTGCCTTCGACGAGGGACCACCCCTTGTAGGTCTTGAGGTCGTGGTCGTGCCCGCACAGTCCGTCGCTGTTCCCGAGCCACGTCTCCCGCACGTTGGCGTAGGGCTCGCGGTGGTCGGACTCCTGGTGGGTGCGCCCACAGGCGCTGTTGGAGCAGAACGGCTGGGACCACAGCAACGCGACCTTCTGCGCCGCGTTCGGTCCCCGACCCAGGTGCACGGTGGTGGCGACATCGTTGCCGCGGGTGATCACCAGGTGGATGATCGACTCGCCCAGCAGTTGGCGCGCCAGGCGGATGGGGATCGGTCCGAGGCCGGTGATCTCGCACAGCTCGTCGCCCTGGACCTTGCCGCGGACGAGGGCTTCGAGGTCGATGCGCAGCAGGGCGAGGTGCTTCGGGTTCACCTTCGACGACTTGGCCACGGGCTCATCCTCACTGCCAGCGTCGGCAGCGTTGCCGGCGCCGCTGCCGTGGCGGCGGGCGAGCTCGACCAGCGCGTCGAACGCGAACGCCTCGCGGCCTTCGCGTGAGCCCTTTGCCCGGGCCTGCTTCGCGAGCTGGTCAGTGAGCTGGTCGAGGAGTTGCTGGACCTGGATGCCGCCGGCGAGGGGTCCGCGGGCGGCGAGGTTCCAGGCGCCTTCGCCGTCCATCCAGGACCGGCAGCGCCGTTCGCGGTGCAGGCGCCGCTGGGTGGCGTCGGGATCGGGGTCACCGGCTGCCTTCTTGCTGCGCGCCCGACGGCGGAGGTCGGATAGGTCCTTCTTCTCGGCCTCACCCAACAACTCGCGTTCGGCGGCGGGGTTGACCGCGGCGGCGTCGGCGATCGCTTCGGCCTGATCCGACGACAGGTCGCCGTCCTTCAACGCCGTCTCGGTGTCCGGCAATGCCTTCAGGCGGTCCGACGTCTCTGCCTCGCGTCGTGCCTCACCGAGGGACGTCTGCTTCTGGTGGGCGAGCCACTCGGCCGGCGACGGGAACCCCGATCGCCGCCATGCTTCGGACTCGGCGACCCGGCGGGCCATCAGGGTGCACCCTGCCTTCGCCAGCCGCTCCAACTCGGCGAACTGCCGGTACACACCCGCCGCCGCAGGGAGTGCGACGTCGTCCGGTTCGAGACCAGCCAGCAGCGACGACAACACAGTCTTCGCCGCAGCCAGCTGCTCCTCGATCACCGCCTCCGCCGTCGATGCCATGAGAACACCCTAAATGTGGGGTGTGACAGCGACCGTGGACGAGATTTGCCGAGCGCGATCTGCGCCTTGCGGTCAGACCGAGGTGAGGTTCCTCAAGGCCAGGCACCACCACTCGGGAAGGATCGTCGTGGGATGCCACGACAATCCTTCCGAGTTCCGCGGCTGGGCCGGGCGACCTCGACGGGCGGGGAGGGTTCCGTCACTGCCGGTGCGACGAAGATGTCGCACCCGGCGTGACAGAACCGCCAGGGATGGCCGTTGGGCGTCAGTCGCGGAAGTTGTCGAACTGCAGCGGGATCCCGAAGTCGTGCTCCTTGCACGCCGTGATCACCGCCTGCAGGTCGTCGCGCTTCTTGCCGATCACCCGGACCTGCTCGCCCTGGGTCTGGCTCTGGATGCCCTTGAGCCCGAGGCCCTTGATGAACTTGTTCACGTCACGCGCCCGGTCGGCGTTGATGCCGGCCACCAGCGTGACGACCTGGCGGACGGTGCCGCCCGCAGCGTCCTCGACCGTGCCGTAGTCGAGGGCCTTCAGCGAGACGCTCCGCTTCACGAGCTTCTCCTCCAGCACCTGCCGGAGCGCGTTGAGGCGGTCGTTCGAGACCGTGCGGAGCGTGATCTCGTTGGTCCCCAGCTCGATGGACGAGTCGGTGTTCTTGAAGTCGAACCGGTTGGAGATCTCCCGCTGCGCCTGGTCGACGGCGTTGCGGACCTCTTGGGCGTCGACCTCGGAACTGATGTCGAAGCTCGGCACGATGCTCTCCTCGGTGAAGGGGTGGTGATGCCACCGGTCGGGATCGCGACCCTACCCACTTGGAGGGCATCGTCGGCGAGGCACTAACGTCGCAGCCGGGTCGGTGCCCGAGTGGCCAAAGGGAGCAGGCTGTAAACCTGCCGGCTTACGCCTACGGCGGTTCAAATCCGTCCCGGCCCACCACGAGCAGAAGGCCGGTTGCCCAGGCAGCCGGCCTTCTGCTCGTCGGCCCACTCCGGCGACCAGCCGCTCATCCAGATGGAGACCAACATGTCCGCCTTCGACGACGCCGAGTACGAGCCCAGCCCGTGGGACGCCATCGCCGGTGAGGTGGACCGGTACGAGCGCTCGAACGGCGCCGAGCCCAGCGAGCTCGTCGGCGACCAGTGGATCATCCTCTGGACGCTCGGGGTGAAGTCGGGGAAGGTCCGCAAGACCCCGCTGGTCCGGGTGGCGGACGGCGAGGGCAACTACGCGGTCATCGGCTCGATGGGCGGGGCGCCGACGCACCCGCAGTGGGTGCACAACCTCCGCGCCAACCCGATCGCACGGCTGCAGGACGGTGCGGCGGTGGTCGACCACGCGGTCCGCGAGGTCGAGGGCGACGAGAAGGCCACCTGGTGGCAGCGCGCCGTCGCCGTGTGGCCCGACTACGACAACTACCAGGCGTCGACGGACCGCTCGATCCCGCTCTTCGTCCTCGAATCCGTGGGCTGACGCACTTCAGCTGGGCAGCGGCCCGACGAGCCGGGCGGCCCGACGTTCCCACCGGGCGAGCGCCTCGACGTCGAGGTGCTCCGGATGCCGCGTCGCGTGGACGTGGAGGGCCTGGGCCCGGGCGAGCGTCGGCACCATCACCCGGCCGAGCCGCGGGTGACGAGCGAGGAGGGTCGCGTGCCGGAGGGCGGCCGCCGGCGGGGGCGCCGCCCAGCGCTGGTCGAGCGCGGCGTGTGCCGTGTGCTCGTCGATCAGCCCCGATCGCACGAGCGCGTCGACCCCCGAGCTGCCGAGCCTCGTTCTGGCCCGGCGCAGCGTGTCGAAGCCGGCCAGGTCGCCGCCCAGGGCACGCTGGAACGGCGCCTGGTAGCGGCTCCACAGCAGGTGCAGATCGCCGGGGTCGTCCAGCTCGGCCACACCCTCCGCGAGCATCGCCCCGGCCACCAGGCCGATGCCGATGCCCGAGCCGTGCGCCGGGAAGACCTGGCACGCCGCGTCGCCGACGAGCGCGAGGCCCGGTGCCGTGAAGCGTGCGTAGGGCCGGCGCAGCGGGATGATCCCGCTGCCCGTGCTGATGGCCTCGCCGACCCAGGGCTCGCGGCGGCAGAGGTCCGCCACCATCTGCGGGCCCGTGCCGTACCGGCCGTTGGCCAGGCATCCGACGAGGATGCCGACCTGCGACAGGTCGGCCGACACGGTGACGGCGCACGTCGAGAACCCGCCGCTGACGCCGACGAAGGTCACGGCGTCGCCCGGGCGGGCGCCGTGCCGCTCGAGGAAGCCGACGGCGCCGGCCGGGTCGGCGATGCGGTGGTGCACGTCGGACGCCGAGCACAGCTCGTCACCCCGGAGGGGCGGACACCAGGGCTCGAGGTCGGGTGCGACCCGCCGGAGCACGCCACGCCGACCCGAGGCGTCGACGAAGAGCGAAGCCGTCACGGTGACCGGGTCCGTCCCGTCGTCGCGGCGAAGGGTCAGGGAGCGCATCCGCCCGGAGCGCGGCTCGAGGTCGACGTCGATCGAGGTGATCTCGTCGACGAGCTCGGCACCGGCGTCACCCGCCAGCGCCCTGAGCCGCTGCCCCAGCAGCGCCATGTCGGCCGCGACGCTCGGCCCCTCCGGGAGCGTGGGCCCCAGGCGGGGATCGGTGGCCCGCAGGTGCACCCTGACCCGCTCCGCGACGCGCTCGGGGCCCGACGGCGGCTCCAGCCCGGCTCGGACGAAGTGCCGGTCGAGCACGCCGTTGTGCCACTGCGCGCCCGCCACCTGTCCGGAGCGTCGCTCCACCAGGAGGACCCGCCGTCCCCGCCGCGCGAACTGGTACGCGGCGTTCGCGCCGGCGGTCCCGGCTCCCACCACCACGACGTCGAGCTCCGGACCCGCCACGACGGCAACGGTAGGGGTGCGCAGGGCGCTATCCCAGCCCGGGGTCGGCCGGCCGTCGCTCGCTCTCCGAGGGTCCCGGTGGTTCCGCCTCGCCCAAGCTGTGTGCCTAAGCTCCGCCCCGGATGGCTTGGGCGCGCAGAGCACTCGGGGTGTGGTGCCTCGGCGCCGTCGTGTGGACGCTCGCGCCGACGGCCGGAGCGCAGGAGCCGCCGGTGCCGACCACGACGGCCGCCACCACGACGACCACGGAGGTGGCGACCTCCACGCCGACGATCGTCGCCACGTTGCGTGCCGGTGGTGACCCGATCGAAGGTGCCGAGGTCACGGTGAGCAAGGACGGGAGGACCATCGGCTCCGGCACGTCCGACGAGAAGGGTCGCGTCGCGATCGAGGTGCCGAGCCCGGGGTCCTACGACGTCGTGCTCGACCCGGACACGCTGCCCGACGGGGTCACGGTGGCCGAAGGCGGACGAACGGAGCTCCGCCCGATCGCGCAGAGCGCGGGCGTCACGCCGGTGGTGTTCCGTCTCGCACGGGAAGGGACGTCGTCGGCCACGCCGTCGACCACCACCCGCCTGCTGAGCCTGTTCGCCTCCGGCCTGCGCTTCGGGCTCGTGATCGCCATGGCGGCGGTCGGCCTGTCGCTGATCTTCGGCACCACCGGGCTCACGAACTTCGCCCACGGCGAGATGCTGGCGTTCGGGGCGATCGCCACCTGGTACTTCAACGATCCGGGCACGCTCGGCCTGTCGCTCGTGCTCGCCGCGATCGCGGGGGTCGTCGCGTCGGGCGCCTTCGGCGCGTCGATCGAGCTCGGGCTCTTCCGACCCCTCCGCCGTCGCGGGATGTCCGACCTGGCGATCATGGTGGTGTCCATCGGCCTGGCGTTCGCCCTGCGGTACCTGTTCGCGATCGTCTTCGAGGCGAACCCGCGCCAGTACGCGCAGTTCGCGGCGCAGTCGCCCACGGTCGACCTCGGCCCGGTGAACCTCCGGCCCAAGGACCTGGTCGTCATGGCCGTCGCCCTGGTGGTGCTGGTGGTCGTGGGGCTGTTCCTCCAGCGAGCCCGGCTCGGCACCGCGATCCGAGCCGTCTCCGACAACCGTGACCTCGCCGAGTCGTCCGGCATCGACGTGCAGCGGGTGATCCTCACCGTCTGGATCCTCAGCGGCGCGCTGGCCGGCGGCGGCGGCATCCTGCTCGGGCTCACCGAGACGGTGTCGTGGAACATGGGACAGCGGGTGCTGCTCGTCATGTTCGCCGCGGTGGTGCTCGGTGGGCTCGGGACGACCTTCGGGGCCATGGCCGGCGGCCTCCTCGTCGGGATCGTGTCGGACCTCAGCACCTACTGGTTGGACCCGGATCTGAAGATCGTGGTGTCGCTCGCGGCGCTGGTGGTCGTGCTCCTGTTCCGCCCGACCGGGATCTTCGGCGTGAGGGAGCGAACCGCATGATCGCGATCGACTTCGGTGGCGCCGTGATCGACGGCCTCAGAGACGCGGTGGGGATCTCCGCGTGCTACTACGCGCTCGCGTCGGTCGGGCTGAACCTCCAGTTCGGGTTCGCCGGGTTGATGAACTTCGGTCACGTCGCGTCCGCCCTGGTGGGCGCCTACGGCACCGCGATCTCGGTCAACGAGGGTCTTCCGCTCTGGCTCGCGGTCATCATCGGCGTCGTCGCCGGCCTGGTGCTGGGGCTGCTCCTCGGCATCCCGACCCTGCGGCTCCGGGCCGACTACCTGGCGATCGTCACGATCTCCGTGGCCGAGATCCTCCGGGTCGTCGTCAACTCGGCACGCCTCCAGGACATCACCGGCGGACCCATCGGCATCGTCGACGTGGCCGAGGACTGGAAGTCGATCAATCCGATCCCCGAGGGCCGCTACGGGTTCGGGGCGTGGTCGTTCAACCAGAACGACGTCTGGACGATGATCCTCGGCTGGACGCTCGTCGTCCTCGCCTGCCTGCTCGTCTGGCGGCTCGCCAAGAGCCCGTGGGGGCGCACGCTGAAGGCCATCCGGGAGGACGAGGAGGCGGTCCGGGCCCTGGGCAAGAACGTGTTCGCGGCCAAGCTCCAGGCCCTCGCGCTGGGCAGCGTCATCGGCGCCCTGGCGGGCATCGTCACCGTGTTCGACGGCGGGTTCGTGAAGCCCGAGTTCTTCGTCTCCCAGGTGACGTTCAACTGGTACCTCGTCGTCATCCTCGGCGGGCTCGGCACGGTGCTGGGCCCGGCCGTCGGGGCCATCGTCTACTGGTTCGTCATCTCGCTCTTCAACAGCATCCTCACCCAGGCCATCGGCAACGAGAGCTATGGGTTCATCGACTCCACCGACACCGGCGCGATCCGATTCGTCGTCGTGGGCGTGGCGGTGATCCTGCTCCTCGTCTTCCGGCCGCAGGGCCTCCTGGGCAACAAGAACGAGGCACTGGTCCGTGAGCGCTGACACCCCGCTGCTCCGGGCCACCGGCGTGACGCGGGCCTTCGGAGGTGTGACGGCCGTCGACGTCGAGGAGCTCGAGGTGCCCGCGGGCTCGATCATGGCCCTGATCGGACCGAACGGCGCCGGGAAGACGACGTTCTTCAACGTGCTGACCGGATTCGAGCGCGCCGACGCCGGCCAATGGTGGTTCGAGGGTCGCGATGTGACGGGTCGACCGGCGTACGCAGTCGCCCGCTCGGGAATGGTGCGCACGTTCCAGACCGCCCGGGTGTTCCCCCGCCTGACCGTCCTCGAGAACGTGAAGCTGGCGGCTCCGGATCAGCGGGGCGAGAAGATGTTTTCGGCCCTGTTCCCGTGGCGGTGGCGCGACCAGGACCGGGCCATCGAGCAGCGGGCCAGGGAGCTCGTGGACTGGGTCGGGCTCGGGGCCAAGGCGCTCGACTACGCGGGCACGCTGTCCGGCGGCCAGCGCAAGCTGCTCGAGCTGGCACGCGCGGTCATGGCGGCGCCCCGGCTGCTCATGCTCGACGAACCGATGGCGGGCGTGAACCCGGCGCTGCGCCAGGCGCTCCTCGACAAGATCACCGAGCTGCCTGCCGAGGGCATCACGGTCCTCTTCGTGGAGCACGACATGGACGTCGTGTCCGCGATCTCGGACGTCGTGGTGTGCATGGCCGAGGGTCGCGTGATCGCCACGGGCACGCCGGCCGAGGTCGCGGCCGACCCCGCCGTCATCGAGGCCTACCTCGGCCGGAGCCACGAGGACCTCCGGTCGATCCAGCCGGGCGGGCTCGATCCCACCGGGGTGTTCGAGGGGAGCGACGATGACTGACGGCCCTGCTCCGGACACCGCACCGGCACCCGCCGCGGGTGACCGGGCCGCCGACCTCCTCGTCGTCCACGACGTGGTCGCCGGCTACGTGCCGGGCGTCGACATCCTGCAGGGCGCCAGCCTTCGTGTCGGGACCGGGGAGCTGGTTGGGATCATCGGTCCCAACGGCGCCGGGAAGTCGACGCTCATCAAGGCAGTCTTCGGACTCGTGCCCGTTCGATCAGGTCGGGTGGAGCTGCGCGGCAAGGACATCACGGCCCAGAGCGCCCACGAGCTGGTGTCCGAAGGCGTGGGCTACGTCCCTCAGGTCCGCAACGTGTTCGGCTCGCTGTCCGTCGAGGAGAACCTCCGCATGGGGCTCTTCCTGCAGCCGTCGCGGTTCAAGGAGCGCTTCGAGGCCGTGGTCGAGCTGTTCCCGGTGCTCGGCCAGCGGCGCAAGCAGCGCGCCGGCTCGTTCTCCGGGGGGCAACGCCAGGTGCTGGCCATGGCCCGGGCGCTGATGACCGACCCCTCCGTGCTGCTCCTCGACGAGCCGTCGGCCGGGCTCTCGCCCATGATGCAGGACGAGGTGTTCGACCGGATCGGAGAGATCAACCGCTCCGGCGTGTCGATCCTGATCGTCGAGCAGAACGCCCACAAGTGCCTCCGGATCTGCGACCGTGGCTACGTGCTCGACCAGGGACGTGACGCCTACACGGGCACCGGCAGCGAGCTCCTGGCCGACCCGAAGGTCATCGAGCTCTACCTCGGCTCGCTCGCTCGTCAACGCTGAGCCCGGACGCAGCTGAGCCCGGACGCACTGAGCCCGGACGCGACAGTGGCCCGGGATCGCTCCCGGGCCACCGTCAGTACGTGATCGATCGGTCAGTCGATCTTGATCTGCGAGTCGGCGGACTCGGTGACGACCTTGCCGTCGGGTCCGTAGCTCCACACCTCGTAGGCGCCCGTGCCGGGCTCGGTGCCGTTCCACTTGTCGAAGGTGCTGGAGGCACCCTGGTAGTGGATCGTCTTGCCGGCCTTGAGGGCGTCGATGCACTCCTTGAAGGTGGAGCACTTCGTGTCGCCCTCGAGGCTCTTCGAGAAGGCTGCCTTGATCGCTGCCCCGTCGTCGCTGTCCGCCTGCACCGCGGCGAGCGCCGTGAGGATGGTGCAGTCGTAGTAGTAGGACGAGAAGATCGGATCGACGCCCTTGGCGGCGAAGGCGGTCTGGAAGGGGCTCTCGATGCCGGCCGGGGACGCAGCCGGAGCCGTGCCCTTGATGCCGGCGACCTTCGACGGATCGGCCGGGTCGACCGTCGCGGCGAACTTCGAGCCCTGCATGCCGTCGGCGGTGTAGATCGGGATGTCGGCCGGACCGACGCCCTTGCCGATCATCGTGTTGATGATCTTGGCCCCGTCGTCGTTGAACCCGATGACCGCGATGGCTTCGGGGCTGCTGTCCGCAGCCTTCTGCACGTCGCCGTCGTAGCCGCTGGCGGATGCGGGGTCGTAGAGGACGGTCTCGGTGACCTCGGCGCCGCCGTTGTCGAGCGCCTCGGCGAGGGCGTCGCTGAAGCCCTTGCCGTAGTCGTCGTTGCGGGCCACGATCGCCACCTTGGTGTGCCCGTCGGCCAGGATCAGGCTGGCCAGGGCGGGACCCTGCAGGCTGTCGGGCGGAGCGGTGCGGAAGAAGTAGCCGTCACCCGCGCCCGTGAGGTTGGCGGCAGTGGTCGAACCCGAGCACGCCGTGATCTTGTCGGCCGACAGGCGGTCGGCGATCTTCGAGGCGACGCCGGACGGTGCCGGGCCGATGATCGCATCGACCTTGTCGGTGTTGACGAGCTTGCCGTAGCTGGTCTCGGCCACCGTGGGGCTGGTGCCGTCGTCGGCGGGCACCACCACGACGTCCTTGCCGAACACGCCACCTGCAGCGTTGATCTCCTCGATCGCCATGTTGATCGGCGTCGACAGCGAGGGCTCGATGGCGCTCAGGTCACCGGACTGTGGGACCAGTGTGCCCAACTTGAGGACACCGTCCACGTTGCCGCGGTCGTTCGCCGGCGTCGTGTCCGCGGCCGTCGTGGTCGTGGCGTCGTTGCCGGTGTCGTTCGCGTTGTCCGTGTCGTCGTCGCCGCACCCGCTCGCGATCAGTGAGAACACGAGGAGGACTCCGCAGAATGCAGTGGCGGTTCTCCGCATGGGCATTCCTTTCATCTGTCGATCGGGTGGTGATGTCCGCCCGCACCCCTCGGTGAGAGGCAGGACGAGCCTAGACACCGGATGTGACACGGGGGCGTCTCTCCGCCGCTCAGTCCAGCAGGCGCTCCATCGTGATCACGTCGAACCACTGGTTGAACTTCCGGCCCGTCTGGCGTTCGTGGCCGACGATCTCGAAGCCGACTGCGGCGTGCAGGTTGATGGATGCGGTGTGGCCCCCGACGATCCGCGCCATGACGGCGTGGAAGCCCGAGTGCCGAGCGGCGTCGACGAGCCCCTCGAGCAGGGCCCGACCGATGCCGCGGCCGTGCTGGTCCCGCCGCACGTACACGGAGTCCTCGACGGTCGTCGAGTAGCCGGGTCGCCGCTTGTACGGGGACAGCGAACCGAACCCCAGCACGCTGCCGTCGTCGTCCACGGCGACGAGGGCGACGTAGGCGCCGGCGCGCTCGGCGAGCCACTCCTCCTGCTCGGCGAGGGTCCGGGGACGCAGGTCGAAGGTCACCGTCGAGGTCTCGACCTCGAGGTTGTAGATCTCACGGATGGCGGGCGCATCGTCGACGACGGCCGCTCTCACGATCACCGCCCCGACGATACGGCAGGCCAGGCCCGGGACGGGTAGCGCAGGCGAAGAAGGCCGAGGAACGAGGCCGAGCCTGAGCCGGAGCTGGCCCGCCCCAGTGGATCAGTGATCCAAGGTGATCCAGTCGGCGGAGGAGTCCTCGGCGGCGGCCGGGCCCCGGTGCGTGACCCCGACCCGGGACGGCTCGACGACCCCGAGGGCGCCGGTCATCGCCTCGAGCTTCGCCCACTGCACGATCTGCTCGTCCTCGGTCAGCAGGATCACCTGCTGGTGGGTCGAGCTGCGCACGAGCAGCTCGAGCAGCGACGGGGTGATGGCGGGCTCGACGCCCACGAAGGGGTCGTCGAGGATCGCCGGGAAGCTCTCGTTGCCCGGGCCGAGCGTGCGGAGCTCGTTGAGCCGGCCGATGAGGGCGTGGGCGAGGGCGGTGGTGCGCTCCCCGTCGGCGTTGTCGCTGGTGGAGGGCAGCATCCCGAGGCTGACGACCTCGTGGCGGAGCTTCACCGCGGCGGCGATCGCGCTGCGCTGCGAGAGCGCCCAGGCGAGGTCGACGTCCCCGGCGATGACCGCCCACCGGCGCTGCGCCTCGCGGTGCTCCTCGGACGCCTGCATCAGGCGCTTGCGGGCCTGGTCGCTGGACAGGAGGCCGTTCACCCGCTGGAGGTGGAAGCCCAGGTACGACTGGGCGCCGGCGGCGGCGAGCGCCTCCTCCTCCTCACGGGCGGTGCGCTCCGTGAGGCGCCACATCCAGATCGACGCCACCGTGGCGGCGACGGCGATCAGGATCAGCGGGATCGCCGCGAGCGTGCCGAACTGCAGCACGGCGGGGACGACGCCGATGGCGCTCAGGCCGGAGGCGAGGAACGTCTGCTTCCGCCACCGCTCCTGCAGGGCCTGGCTCCGCTCGAAGGCGGCGTGCCGCTCCTCGATCCGCTCGATGACGTCGGCGTCCTCGGCGGAGGTGCCGACGGCGGCGGCCTCCTCGTCGAGGCGTCGCTGCGCCTGGCGGAGGGCCTCGGCGGCCACCCAGAGCTCGTTCTGGTTCACCTGGGCCAGGGCCCGGACCATCTCGTCCCGCTCCCGGCTGGTGACCAGGTCGGCGGCGGTGAACCGCATCGACTCCTTCGCCTCGCGGACCGAGAGGCCCGCGCGGCTCAGGAGGTCGATGTTGCCGTCGTCATCGGAGAACTCCCGGGTGACGTCGACCGCGGCATCGACGTCGATGACGCGGTGTCGTGCACCGTGGGGGCGGAAGATGGCGAAGCGCGTGCCGCTGTCCGACGTGACCTCGAGGTGGACCCCGGCCCGACCGTGGCCGAGGGCGCCGCAGAGCTCCGCCACCAACCCGTCACGTTCGAGCTGACCGACGCCTCCCACGACCGTGAGGCCGGGATGGAGGTCGAGGGTGAAGGTGTTGTCGCCGGCTTCGACGACGAGTCGTTCGTACTGCACGTGACCTTGTCGGCACGATCCGGCATCCGACTTGAGCGCGTCCTGGGCGACCGGCCCGATCGAGCCCGGGGCGCCGCCCGGCCGGGCCCGGCCCGAGCTCGGTTGGTGGTGTGCGCGGCCGCTGATAGTGTGCCGCGTTGGTCGTCGGGCCCAGCCCGCCGCCGCGCCCCCTTAGCTCAGTCGGCAGAGCGTTTCCATGGTAAGGAAAAGGTCGTCAGTTCGATTCTGACAGGGGGCTCACTCGTCCGGGATCGGATCCGATCTCCGGGCGCTCTGGCGACGTAGCTCAGTTGGTGAGAGCACTCGGCTCATAATCGAGGGGTCGTCGGTTCGAGTCCGACCGTCGCTACCACGTACAAGCAGCAACACCGAAACACGGAGGATCGCCCCCATGGCGAAGGAGAAGTTCGAGCGTACGAAGCCGCATGTGAATGTGGGGACGATGGGTCACATCGATCATGGGAAGACGACGTTGACGGCGGCGATCTCGAAGGTGTTGGCGGATCGGGTT
>JAEZFI010000119.1 GCA_023437745.1 Actinomycetes bacterium | reverse complement strand
GCTGGGACCACAGCAACGCGACCTTTTGGGCGGCGTTCGGTCCCCGACCCAGGTGCACGGTCGTGGCCACGTCCTTGCCCCTGGTGATCACGAGATGCAGGATCGACTCACCCAGCAGCTGGCGGGCGAGACGGATGGGGATCGGTCCGAGGCCGGTGATCTCACACAGCTCGTCGCCCTCGACCCTGCCTCGGACGAGTGCTTCGAGGTCGATGCGCAGCAACGCCAGGTGCTTCGGGTTCACCTTCGACGACTTCGACGACGTCGCTGCCGGTTCATCCTCGCTGCCAGCGTCGGTGGCGCTGCCGTTGCCGGTGCCGTGGCGGCGGGCCAGCTCGACCAGCGCGTCGAACGTGAACGCCTCCCGGCCCTCGCGTGACCCCGTCGCTCGGGCCTGCTTGGCGATCTCGTCGGTCAGCTGATCCAACAGCTGCTGCACCTGGATACCGCCGGCGAGGGGTCCGCGAGCTGCGAGGTTCCAGGCGCCTTCGCCGTCCATCCACGACCGGCAGCGCCGCTCACGGTGCAGACGCCGCTGGGTGGCGTCAGGATCGGGGTCACCAGCGGCCTTCTTGCTCCGCGCCCGCCGCCGCAGATCCGACAGATCCTTCTTGGCCGCTTCACCCAACAAGTCCCGTTCAGCTGCGGGGTTGACCGCGGCGGCGTCGGCGATCGCTTCGGCCTGATCCGATGACAGGTCGCCGTCCTTCAACGCCGCCTCGGTGTCGGGCAGTGCCTTCAATCGGTCCGAGGTCTCTGCCTCGCGTTTGGCTTCGCCGAGTGACGTCTGCTTCTGGTGGGCGAGCCACTCCGCCGGCGACGGGAACCCCGAGCGGCGCCACGCTTCGGACTCGGCCACGCGTCGGGCCATCAGGGTGCACCCGGCTTTCGCGAGCCGTTCCAGCTTCGCGAACCCGGCGTACACACCCGCTGCAGCGGGCAGCGCCACGTCATCGGGTGCCAGGTCGGTCATCAGCGCGGACAGGATCGCCTCGGCCTCCGTGAGCCGAACCGTGATCACCGTCTCCGCCGTCGATGCCATGAGAACACCCTAAATGTGGGGTGTGACAGCGACCTTGGACGAGTCGCGTCGAACTGCCCTCACTGGAGGCGGATCGAGCCCGAACTGACCGAGACCCGGCGGAAGAAGGTGTGGCGCGCGCCGTACTGGGCCTCGGCGCCGTGCCGGTAGCCGTGGAAGGCGACCATGGGGCTGCCGTCGACCGCCACGAAGAAGGACAACCCGCCCGGACCGCTGACCTCGCCCCGCGTGGCGAGCCACGGCCCGCCGCTGAGCGAGGTGCACGGGCCGACAGGCGTCCAGCACCGCGCCACGCCGGTCGCGTAGGCCGGCAGCTTCCAGTCCCCGGCCGAGTACGTCAGCGTGTAGTCGGTCCCGTTGAAGACCATCGCGGGGTTCTCGAGGAACCAGGTCTCCCAGGGGTGCTGCATCCTGAGGAGCGGCGTGGCCCGGCCGGCCGCGTTGCCGTCGCCGGTCAGCGGGATGGTCCACAGGGGGGTGCTCGTGCCACCGAACGCCACGTGGAGGTAGGCGCGCCCGTCCCGCCGGTCACGGAAGATGGATGGGTCGAGCGCTCCGTGGATGCCGCCGAGCCCGCAGGTGAACGGCGTCGGATCGGGAACGTACGGCCCCTCGGGGAGGGAGGCCACGGCGCGCCCGACGCACTCCTGGTTGGCCGGATCGGGAGGGGCCGGCCGCTTCGCGGCGAAGAACATCACGTAGCGGCCGTCGAGGCGGGCGACCGTGGGCGCCCAGATGTCGTCGCCGGCAGCCCAGGGCGGCGTGACGGGCATGGCCTCCTGACGGACGACGCTGGCGGGGTCGGTCGTGCGGACGGTCGCGCCGGACGTGGGCACGGACGTGGGCACGGACGTCGTCGTCGACGCAGGGGTCGTGCTGCTCGTGCTCGACGGGGCCACGGCCGTCGCGCCAGGCGGCGCCGTAATGCTCGAGTCGTCCCCGGCCGCTGGCACGACCGACGAGGTCGGCGCGGAGTTCGGCGGTGCGGGGGACGCTGCGACGCTCGAGCGAACCGCGTACGTCCCCCCGTCGTTCCGCACCAGGTCCGCCGCCGGGATCACCGCGACGGGCACCCGCATGAACTGCGCCGAGGTCGAGAACACGAAGTAGGTCTGACCGTCGACGAGGACGGCCGGGTCCGCCGCGTCGAGGATCGCGGGCTGCCCGAGGACGCTCGGGATTTCGGCCCTCGTCGTCAGCGCGGGTCGTTGGGCGCGCCGAGACGTCGCTCCCTGCGCCGGCTTCGAGAGCGACGTGGTGATACGACAGCCGGGCGCAGGTCCCGATCGATGCGGGCAGTACCGGGTCGCGTCCACCGGGGGCGCACCCACGGGCTCGACTGCGGTCTCGCTCCCTCCCACCGCCGGGTCGCCGAGCACCGGCTCGTCGGTCGGGTCCGGGGCCTCCGAGGTCGGCGAGAGCGCCGCCGGGCTCTCGGCCGCCGGGTCGTCATCGGTCAGGATCCAACCGATCGCAGCCACCGCGCCCACCACCAGCGCAGCGGCCACCCCGATCCGACGTGGCGACCGGCGCGCCCGGGCCACGAGCTCTCGAGCCCTCTCCGCGCACCGCCTGATGATGCGGTCACATTAGGTCGCTAGGCTGCTGCGAATCATGTTCTGTGGTCCTGCAGCGAGCGACCCGGAGGCGACACCGCCGGCGGCGAGGTTTGAGGTGGTGCGGCGATCGCAGGCGGGCCTCACGCTCGTCGAACTGCTGGTCGTCGTGGCCGTGCTCGCCACACTCGCCTCGGCGGGCATGTTCGCCGCCACGCGAGTTCGGAGCCACTCGCTCCGGCAGGCCTGCAGGGCGGAGCGCAGTGTCATCCGCGTCGCCCTCGAGGCGACGCGCACGCAGAACCCGAGAGACGAGTACCCCGGCGTGGAAGGGCCCGACGGACTCGACGCGGTGCGGGCTGCCGGGTTCCTGGAGTGGGATCCGGCGAGCAGGTGGTGGCGCTACGCGAGCCCGGCGGGCCCGGACGGCGTCGAGTCGTCGCACCTCGTCCGCACCCACGTCGACCACGTGTCCCCCGTCGACTGCCCGGCCTGAGGGACGGTTTCGACGGCGGTCTCCGGTCGCGCCGGCCCGACCACGAACTGGGAAGGATTGTCGTGGCCGAGCACGACGATCCTTCCGAGTTCGGGCGCCGTCGCCGTGTCCGAGGTCAGCCGTGTGCGGCGTGGGCGTACGTGCTGGCGTCGGTGCGGAACTCGGGGTGCCCGTAGCTGCGCAGGCGCTGCTTGAGCGTCCAGGTCACCGCGGCGTCGGTGAACGGTCGGAGCGGGGGGATGCGGTCGAGGGCCTGCACCGCCCGGAGCCGCCCGTAGATCAGCGGGGCGGCGGCGACGACCCTCAGCTTGTCGCCGTTGTCCATGGTCACGCCCATCGCGGCGGCACGCTCCTTGTCACCCTGGAGGAAGACCTTGATGAAGAACGCGGTGCTGAAGCTCTTCTCGAAGGACTCGGCGATGCGGTTCGGCAGGGATCGGTCGGGCCGCAGGTAGGCGCCCATCGTCGCTCGCACGAGCTCACCGCAGGTGGCGTCGTCGAAGCCCTTGCGGAGGGTGGCCGCACGGGCGAGGAAGATCCGCATCATGCCGTGGGGATCGGTCGGCAGGAGCTCCTCGGGCAGGCCGAGCAGGTGGCAGCGGTAGCGCGCCATCTCGATCTGGCAGCGGTCGTCGGCGGAGAACTCGGTTCGCCCGGACCGGACCGCCTGCGCGGCGAGCAGGAACGACGAGATCAGCCCGGCCGGCATCTGGTCGACCTGGGGGATCGGGATCCCGAACTTCGCGTGGTCCCAACGGCCGGTGCGCTTCAGGGCGTTGTAGCGGACCATCGAGTGCATGAGGCGCACCATGGCGGCGGCCTCGAAGCCCGGTCCTTCACGGTGCATGCCGCCCGGCAGGACGGTCGTGGCGAAGAAGCTCGCGGTCTCGTTCACGCGGCGGGCGGCCCGCTTGTCCGAGAGCGAGCCGGTGATCGCCATGGGCAGGGCGGCGTACTCGTTGAGGAACGTGGCGAGGAACGCACCCCGGATGCCGAACGGCGCCGCCAGCGCGGCGGACACCCGCTCGGCCTGCGCGCCCCGCTCCACCATGTCGAGGTCGATCCAGTCGGGCACGACCTCCATCGCCTCGATGAAGGCGACCAGCTCTGCGGGAGCGTCGTCCACGGCTTCGATCCCGTCGCGGCACGCAACCCGCACCATCTCGATCAGCTGCTGCATCCCGTAGTCGGGCATGCGGGCGACGTAGGCGTCGCAGACGACGTCACCGAGCATCGTCGCCGTGGCCATGATGTCGATGAGGTCGGTGTCGGCCAGCAGCTCTTCGCGGGAGATCCGCATCTTGGGCGGGAGGTCCGTCTCGTCGTCGGGGCCGAGTGCGAGGCGTTCGGGGACGAGGTCGAAGTCGATGTCGCCGTACATGCCGGGCAGCTCGTCGCGTTGGAGCCGGACCCGTTCCTTGAGCGTCTCGATCGACATGATTCCCCTCGACCTGACAGCCATCCCTGTGCGGACCGCTGAGCGCTCCAGTCTGTCGAAACTTGACCGACCGGTCTAGTTCGCGGCGTGCGGGCACCGAGTCGACCTGCGACCTCGACGGATCGTCGTGCCAGACCACGACCGTCCTTCCCCGCTCGGTACCGACCCCGGCGGGGTTATCGTGCAGGCCCCGGGCCGCTAGCTCAACGGGTAGAGCAGGGGACTTTTAATCCTCAGGTACTGGGTTCGAGACCCAGGCGGCCCACGCAGACCGTTGACAAGCCACGGCTCGCGTCGATAGTTGAGGGGTCCGCCGCACCACGGGGAGCGACATGCCCATCACCTCCGGCTTCAACCACATCGCGACCCTCACCACGGACCTCGACCGGTTCAAGGACTGGTACGGCAAGGTCTTCGACGCCGTCGTCACCTTCGAGATGGAACGGCGAGACGACCACCCGCGCATGGCCATCGTCGACATGGGAGGCGGCTCGGCCCTCAACGTGTTCGAGGTGCCGCCGGAGGACATGATCGGGGATCGCCGCCGCATCGGCGGCCGGGGCGCGATCGATCACTTCGGCATCGCGGTGTCCGACCTCGCCACGCTCGAGAAGGTGAAGGAGCGCCTCCAGGCCGCTGGCGCGGACATCGGCGAGATCCAGCAGCTCGGCGGCGACACGTGGTCGCTGTTCTTCCGCGATGTCGACGGGATGGAGCTGGAGGTCTGTGCGCCCGCCGACTGAGCGGGCCGCCCGACCCGGAAGTCAGCTCACCCGGGCGTGGGAGCGGAAGGCCTCGAGCCCTCGCCGAGCCTCCGCCACCCTGTCGCCGAGCAGCGCGTCGCTGAGCTCGGGGGTCGGCGCGATCAGCTCGCCGGCGTAGCAGCAACGACCCGCGTCGCCCACCAGCTCGATGCGGCGGATCCGCACGGAGCCCTCGTGACCGCCGACGGCGATGTCGACGACGTCGCCCTCGTGGACCTCGTCCGCCACGTCCGCGCGGATGATGACGCCGGTCAGCGACACGTTCTCGACCATCGCCTCCTCGACCGCCAGGACGGTCCCCTCGCTCGTCGTCCGGGGCACTCGCCACACGATGCGCGTCTCGGTCACCGTGCGAGGGGTCAGTCTCCTGTCGTGGGGTCGCAGATCCATGCTCGTTACTCGGCGGCCCTCGGCGGGAGGTTGAGAAAGCTGCGCGAGTTCACGACATCCCCGGCGGGCTGGCACGCCGTCGCGGCGACGGACCCACGCGATACGGTCGCTTCGGTGGGCCATCCCACCGAGCACGGCACGCAGGTCGACGACGACTCGCCGGATCACGCCAACCCCACCGCGAGGACGCTCGGACTGCCCCAGAGCATCACCGCCTGCCTCTTCGACCTCGACGGCGTGCTCACCCAGACGGCGAAGGTGCACTTCGTTGCGTGGAAGGAGATGTTCGACGCGTTCCTCCGCGCGCGGGCGACACGCACCGGCGAGCCCTTCCGCCCGTTCGAGGCCGCCGACTACGCCGCCTACGTCGACGGGAAGCTCCGCCACGACGGGGTCCGGTCGTTCCTCACCTCGCGCGACATCGCGCTGGCCGAGGGATCGGAGGACGACCCGCCCGAGGTCGACACCGTGCACGGCCTCGGCACCCGCAAGAACGACATGGTCCTCGCGATCCTCGAACGTGACGGCGTCGAGGTCTACCCGGCGTCGGTGACGTACCTCGAGGCGTGCCGCCGGGCCGGCCTGCGGCGGGCGCTGGTCACCTCGAGCCGCAACGGCCACGCCGTGCTGCGAGCCGCCGGCCTCACGGACATGTTCGACGCCGTCGTCGACGGCGAGGTCGCCGCCGCCAAGGCGCTCGCCGGCAAGCCGGCACCCGACATGTTCGTCGAGGCGGCCACGCAGGTCGGCGTGACGCCCGCGCAGGCGGCGGTCTTCGAGGACGCCGTCTCGGGTGTCGCCGCCGGACGCGCCGGCGGGTTCGGCTGGGTGGTCGGCGTCGACCGCATGGACCAGGCCGCCGAGCTCAGCGCCCACGGCGCCGACGTCGTCGTGGCCGACCTCTCCGAGCTGACGGTGGCTGGATGATCGACCCGTCCACCTTCCTGGTCGAGCCCTGGTCGGTCACCGAGCCCGAGCTCCACCTGGACCTGCTCGACGAGACCGAGACGATCTTCGCCCTCTCGAACGGGCACATCGGGATCCGCGGGACCCTCGACGAAGGCGAGCCCCACGGAACCGTCGGCAGCTACCTCAACGGGTTCTTCGAGACGCTGCCGATGCCCTACGCGGAGAGCGGCTACGGCTACCCCGAGGTGGGCCAGACCCTCATCAACGTGACCGACGGCAAGCTGATGCGGCTCCTCGTCGACGACGAGCCGTTCGACCTGCGCCTCGGCACCCTCGAACGCCACGTGAGGACCCTCGATCTGCGCGCCGGCGTGCTCCGACGTGAGGTCGAGTGGACCTCGCCGGCCGGGCAGGGGATCCGCGTGCAGTCCACCCGTCTCGTGTCGTTCGTCCAGCGCTCGATCGTGGCGGTGCTCTACGAGGTCGAGCCCCTCGGCGCACCGGCTCGCGTGACGGTGCAATCCACGCTCGTGGCGAACGAGCCGCCGTCGGAGGAGACCGACGACCCGCGAGCGGCTGCCGCGCTCCGCGCTCCGTTCGTCGCCGAGTACCACGCGCACCACGAGGTGGGCGCCAGCCTCGGTCATCGCACTCGCAGCAGCGGCCTGCGCATCGCCGCCGGTTTGGAGCACCTCGTCGAGGGCCCGAACGACATCCTCACCGATGCCGAGAGCGAGCCGGACCTCGCCCGGATCACGTTCAGCACCGCGCTCGATCCGGGGCAGCGGCTCCGGATCGTGAAGCTGCTGGCCTACGGGTGGTCCAGCGTGCGCTCCGCTCCCGCGCTGCGCGATCAGGTCGACGCGGCGCTCGCGGCGGCCCGGCGGACCGGCTGGGACGGCCTGCTCGAGGGGCAGCGCGAGTTCCTCGACGACGTGTGGGCGCGGGCGGACGTGGAGGTCGAGGGGGACCCCGAGCTGCAGCAGGCGATCCGGTTCGGCCAGTTCCAGGTGATCCAGGCGGCGGCGAGGGCGGAGCAGCGGGCGATCCCGGCGAAGGGGCTCACCGGCCGCGGCTATGACGGCCACACCTTCTGGGACATGGACGCCTACACGCTCCCGATGCTCACCTACACCGCGCCGTCGACGGTGGCCGATGCGCTGCGGTGGCGGCACTCGACACTCGACCTCGCTCGAGCCCGGGCCACCGAGCTGCGGCTCCGGGGAGCGGCGTTCCCCTGGCGGACCATCCGCGGCGAGGAGTGCTCGGGCTACTGGCCGGCGGGGACGGCGTCCTTCCACATCAACGCCGACGTGGCCGACGCCGTGCGCCGCTACGTCTGGGCGACGGGCGACCACGACTTCGAGCAGGGGCCGGGCCTCGACCTGCTCGTCGAGACGGCACGGCTGTGGGCCTCCCTGGGACACCACGACGCCGAAGGCTGCTTCCGCATCGACGGGGTGACCGGCCCGGACGAGTACTCGGCCCTGGTGGACAACAACACGTTCACCAACGTGCTGGCGGCCCGGAACCTGCGCAGTGCTGCCGACGCCGTGGGACGCCACCCGGATCGTGCGTCGGAGCTGGGTGTGAGCGACGACGAGGTCGACGCCTGGCGACGGGCGGCCGACGCCATCGTCGTCCCCTTCGACGAGGAGCTCGGGGTGACCGCCCAGTCGGAGGGCTTCACGCGCTACCGGCGCTGGGACTTCGAGTCGACCACGCCCGACGACTACCCGCTGCTGCTCCACTACCCCTACTACCTCCTGTACTCCAGCCAGGTCGTGAAGCAGGCCGACCTCGTGTTCGCGATGTACCTGTGCGGCGAGCACTTCGACGACGAGCTGAAGCGCCGCAACTACGCCCACTACGAGGCGATCACGGTGCGCGACTCGTCGCTGTCGGCGTCGATCCAGGCGGTCGTGGCCGCGGAGATCGGACACCTGGACCTCGCGTACGAGTACCTCCGCGAGACCGCGCTGGTCGACCTCCGCGACCTCGCGGGGAACACTGCGGACGGCATCCACCTCGCCTCGTCGTCGGGGGCGTGGCTGGCGGTCGTGGCGGGCTTCGGCGGCCTCCGCGATCACGGGCCCACCCTCGCCCTCGCGCCCCGACTGCCTGCGGCGCTGTCGCGCATCTGCTTCGGGCTCCTCTACCGCGGGCGACAGCTCCGCCTCGCGATCGGTGCCGGCGAGACCCGCTACGAGCTGCTCACCGGCGAACCGCTCGAGCTCATGCACCACGGCGACGCGGTGACGGTGTCGCCCGGTGATCCCCTGACCCTGCCCTGCCCTCCGGCCCCCGAGGTCGAGCCGGTCCGCCCACCCCATGGGCGTGAGCCGCTGCGGCGGGGCGTCGGCTCGAACGGCGTCGCACCCCACACGCCGCTGCCGCCGTACGAGCCGGAGGGTGACGCAGGGTGGTCCTGACGAACCTCGACCGGCGGAGGGATCAGGGGGCCGCGAGCTCGGGGTGGCGGGCGCGTTGCAGCTCCGTCGTCACGTTCACCAGCACCGCCGTCACGGGCACGGCGAGCACCGTGCCGGCCACGCCGAACAGCGCGCCACCGCCGACCACAGCGAAGAGCACCACCAGCGGGTGCAGCTGCAGCGTGCGCCCGTAGACCAACGGCGCCAGCAGATCGTTGTCGAACTGCTGCACGACCAGCGCGACGATGCCGACCACCACTGCGGCACCGAGCCCGGACGTCGACAGCGCCACGAGCACCGCCACGATGCCCGCCACGATCGCCCCCACCATCGGCACGAACGCCGCCGCGAACGTGAGCACGACCACCGGGATCACGAGGTCCGCTCCCACGAGGGCGAGGGTGATGCCGATGGCGACCGACTCCACGGCGCCGAGCATCGCAGCACCTCGCAGGTAGCCGCCGATGGTCTCCCACGCCCGGGACGCCAGCTTGCGGGTGAGCTCACGCCGACCGATCGGCAGTCGCCGCAGCACGCCCTCCTGCACCCGCGGCCCGTCCTTCAGGAAGAAGAAGGTGGCGATCACGGCGAGCAGGAGCCCGATGACCCCTTCGAACACCGCCAGCGCGCCGCTGGCCAGCGAGTCGCTCCTGGATCGGAGCGAGCTCAGGAACGCGTCGCCGACCTGCGTGCGGAGCTCCTCCAGCTCGCGCCGGTCCAGGTCGAACGGCGCATCGTCCACCAACCACTGCTCCACGTCGTCGACGGCTTCGCTCAGCGTCGGCCCGAGCGATTCGAACTCGTCGGCGACTGCGGGGATGACGAGCCACCCGGCCGCCGCCACGACCGCCAGGAAGATCATGAGGCCGAGGGCGGCGACCAGCGCCGGCCTCCCGAGGCGGGCGCGCAGCCACCGCGCCGGTGCGTCCAGGGCGCGGGCGATGAAGAGCGCCAGCACCACGGCGAGGGACACCACCCAGAGCTTCCGGAGCAGCCACAGGGAGCCGACGACCACCGCGGCGATCACCAGCAGGCGCCACCCGTAGGCAGCTGCCAGCTCGACGGCGGGGTGGACGCGACGACGTGTCGGCCCTGGGCTGGGTGAGGGCGAGCCGCTGGGGCCCGAGGCGTCGGTGCTCATCGTCGTCTCCGTGCTGCTCGGGGGCGGCGTCGTCCCCCCGCCACCGGAGTACCCCGCCGGGAACCCTGCGAACAAGGGCGACGGCCCGGGTGGCCGATCTGATCGCAGCCCACGCCGCACCGCCGTGGGGCAGACTCGCGCCATGACGGTGGACGTGCGCACCCGAGTCGACGGGCCGACCCCCGAGGTCGACCCTGCCCTCCTGTTCGGCGAGCAGCTCCCTGCGGCGTTCGCATCGAGCTCGGAGGAGCTGCGCCCCGCGGCGACGTGGCTCGACCCACGACCCCTGACCGTCGAGGTCGACGGCGACGCGTGGACGCTCTCGGTCGACGACGGTCGGGTCGGGGTGACCCCCGGCGCGACGAGCGACCAGCGGCTGACGCTGAGTCGCGACGCGCTCACGGACCTCGTCGCGGACCTCGTCACCCCGATGGCGTGGTTCATCAGCGGCGCGCTCGACAGCACCGCCCGATTGGAGCTGCTGCTCGACTGGTGGGTGCTGCTCCGTGGAGCCCTCGACGGGCGCACCCCGTATGCACCGGGCGCGGGCAGCACCCCGACCTTCCTGGATGCCGACGGCTCGCCACTCGACCTCGGCCGGTCGTTCCGCCTCGACGACGACCCCGACCAGATGGCGCACTTCCTCGAGGAGGCGGGCTTCGTGCACATCGCCGGCCTCTTCACCGAGGACGAGATGGCGCAGATCTCCGCCGACATGGACCGCGCAGCGCCCACGTACCACCAGGGCGACGGGCGCTCCTGGTGGGCCCGCACGCACGACGGGGAGGACCGCCTCGTGCGCATGCAGGGCTTCGACGAGCACTCGACCACGCTGACGGAGCTGCTCGCCGACCGGCGGTTCGCCGGCCTCGGTGACCTCGGCCGAGCCGGCCACCGGTTCGGCGACTTCGGCCCGAACCGCATCGAGGCGCTGGTGAAGCCCCTCGGGGTCGTCGAGGGCATCTCGGACGTGCCGTGGCACAAGGACTGCGCCAACGGCCGCCACAGCTACGACTGCTGCAGCATGACCGTCGGCGTGTCGATCACCGGGGCCGGCGCCGACTCGGGACAGCTGCGCGTCGTGGCCGGATCGAACCGCGTGCTCGTCTGGCCGGCGTTCGTCCGCAAAGGCCAGGACCTGCCCCTCGTCGACCTCCCGACCGGGACGGGCGACGTCACCATCCACCTGAGCTGCACGACGCACATGGCGCAGCCCCCGGTGGCACGTGAGCGGCGCGTCCTCTACTCGGCGTTCAACCTGCCTGCGCAGGACGCCGAGGCGCAGCGGATCGGGAAGGCGAAGCTGCGGGAGGCCCGCGAGGCGGCACCCGTGACGGTGTCGCAGCGCCCCGCCACCGCCACGTGAGCCTCAGCGCCTGGTGGAACCGACGTGAGCGCCATCCCCGCGCCGAGCCGGCGTTCCTCCCCGAGTGGCGGGCGATCCTCTCCATCCGCGTCCGCCACTGGGGCCGCCTGACCGACGACGAACGCGCCCGGCTGGAGCACATCGCCCACGGCCTCATGCTGCACAAGGGCTGGGAGGGATCGCGAGGCTTCGAGCTGACCGACGAGATCGTCGTGACGATCGCCGGCCAGGCCGCGCTCCTGGTGCTGGAGCTGCCGGACGACTCCTACCGGCGAGTGCGGAACATCCTCGTGCACCCCACCACGGTGATCCTGCGGGGCGAGCACTCCCACGTGCCGGGCATCGTGTCCGACGACCCGACGCCCGTGCTGGGCGAGGCGCACTACGACGGGCAGGTGCTCATCGCCTGGGACGCCGCCCTCCGCGACACCCGTCGACCCGGCAGCGGGCACAACGTCGTGCTCCACGAGTTCGCCCACCAGCTCGACATGATCGACGGCACGGTGGACGGGACGCCCCCGCTCGGGTCACGGGACCGGTACGAACGTTGGATCCGTGTGTGCACCGACGTGTACGAGCGGGTCTCCGCCGGGGTGGGCGGCACGGTCCTCGACGAGTACGCCGGCGTGAACCCCGGCGAGTTCTTCGCGGTGGCGACCGAGGTGTTCTTCGACGCGCCGGTCGCCCTGCGCGACGAGCACGCCGACCTCTACGAGGTGCTCTCCGACTACTACCGCCAGGACCCCGCCGCCCGGGCCGCTTGACCCTGCTGGCCCGGCCCAGGGGAGAACACGTCGGCGGTGGCGGGTGGGTGGTGGAGAAGGGGAGAGTGTCCCGCCACCGCCGACGAGATCAGCGGGGACAGATCGACGCCTACCCCGGTCGTCCGGGGTCCAGACGAGTTCGAGGCTCACCGGAGCGGGGAGCAGTCCCCGGTTTCGAGGCGACGCCGTTCGTGGCGCTAGAACCGGAGCCGTGCCGCCGACCCCGCTGATCCTCCTGCCGCCCTCCGAGGGCAAGACGACGGGCGGGACGGGCGGGCCGTGGTCGCCGGCGGCGATGTCCTTCCCGGAGCTCGCCCCCACCCGTGGACGCGTCGCTGCGGGGCTTCGGCGAGCGTGCCGAGCCAAGCTCGCCGACCGGGCGAAGCTGTTCGGGGTGAAGGGCGAGGCGCTGGCCGCCGCGACCGCCACCAACCGCGAGGTGTTCGACTCGCCCACCCTGCCGGCGATCGAGCGCTACTCGGGCGTGCTCTACCAGGCACTCGACCACGGATCGCTCTCGGCACGCGACCGCCGGCGGCTGGACGCACAGGTCGTGATCTTCTCGGGCCTGATGGGTCTGGTGACGCCCTCCGACCCGATCCCGGACTACAAGCTGAAGATGGGTGCGTCCCTCCCGGGGGTCGGGAAGGTGTCGAGCGTGTGGCGGCCGCAGATCGATGCAGCGCTCACCGTCCGGACCGCGGGACGGACGATCTGGAACCTCTTGCCGAACGAGCACGCTGCGGCGTGGTCGGGTGCGGACCCGACCGCTGCGGAGATCACCGTCCGCTTCGTCGACGACGTGGAGCGGAACGGCGCTCGCACGCTGGTCACGGTCTCGCACTGGAACAAGCTCCTCAAGGGCGCGCTGGTCCGGCACGTGGTGGGCCACCAACTTCGCGAGCCCGACGGGCTGGAACGGTTCGAACACCCGCAGGGCTACGTGTACCGACCGGAGCTCACGGAGACCGTCGGCGGACGCACCACGGTCACGATGGTCGCACGACGCTGAATCGTCACGAAACCTGACAAGGAACTCCAACGTGGGGAGCCCTCCCCGTTGTGAACCGCATCGCTCACATGAAGGCTGCCCCTCGACGGCAGCCAGGGGGGCCGACCGTCAGGGGGAAGCATCTCATGCGTCGTGTTCGGAACCTTCGTGCCGTCGTCGCGGCCGTGCTCGTCTCGGTGGGGTTGCTCGCGGGCACCCACCCGGCCGGCGCAGTTGCACCAGCACCGTTCCAAGTGCTCTTCAACGCCACGGGCTCGTCGACGGGCAACAGCGCATGGACGCTGATGATCGGCGACAGCCTCACGAACGACGTGGGCGCCCCTGCCTTCGCCGGGCACCTGCGGACCGTCACCGGGCGCAGCACGTACGTCGCCGCGTCGTCGGGCTCCTCGCTCCCGAACTGGATCAACGCCGGCTGGCTCGACAGCCCGGCGTGGGGCGGGCCGAACCTCGCCTCGCTGTCCAACTACGTGACGGTCATCCAGCCACGCATCACCGTCGTCGCCCTGGGCTCCAACGACGCCCGGATCATGACGCAGTCCCCGGGGAGCTACACCTCCGGCGACCACTTCTGGAAGGTGCTCGACACCGTCAACCGCGCCAAGGCGTCGTCTCGCTGCGTGCTGCTGACCACCGTCGCCAACCACTGGAGCCAGGCCAGCACGGCGTCGGTCAACGCGGTCAACGCGAACATCGCCTGGGCGGACGTGAACATGGCCGGGGTGTACGTCGCGGACTGGCACTCGTACTCGGCCGGCCACTCCGACTGGTTCAAGGCACCCGGCGACATCCACCACTCGAACGTGGGGAAGCTGAAGTACGCCGAGTACATCGGGAACGTCACCAACCTCCTCGTCGCCTCGGGGCAGTGCTGAGACAGCGTCGCTGCTGAGACGGCGTCGCTGCTGACCTCTCGGGTGTGCCGCCCTGCGCGGCGCACCCGAGGCGGCCGCGTAGCCTCTCGGCGTGACGAACGCCCCGCGTCGCCCCGTCGGCGGCATCCTCTCCGAACCGCTCGACCTCGACGCGCCGCCTCGCCGGGGCCGTGAGTACCGCAAGGTGCCGGCCACGATCGGGCTCGAGGTCACCCACCAGGCCACCCGCGTGGTGGGCGCCGTGGTCGAGTGCACCGACCAGCTCGTGGTGCTCCGTGACGACAGCGGGCGGGACCGTCGCTACCGGAACGGGAAGGGCGCGTTCCTGGTCGGCGAGGAGCCGGTCGAGCTCGTGACCGCTCGGTCGGCTCCGTCCACCGAGCGCCGGTTCACGGCCTCGGGCTCCATCGCCGCCGAGGACCTCCGCGCCCGCGTCGCGCGCGCCAGCCGCATCTGGGTGGAGGGGAAGCACGACGCCGAGCTGGTCGAGAAGGTGTGGGGTGACGACCTGCGAGCAGAGGGCGTGGTGGTGGAGCCGCTGCACGGCGTCGATGACCTCGCGTCCGTCGTGCGGAACTTCGGCCCCCGGTCGGGCCGGCGATTGGGCATCCTCGTCGACCACCTGGTGGGCGAGCCGGGCGGTGCGATGACCAAGGAGGCGCGCATCGCGGCCTCGATCGATCACCCCGACGTGTGCATCCGCGGCCACAAGTTCGTCGACATCTGGGCGGCGGTCGACCCCCGCCGTGTCGGGCTGACCGCGTGGCCGGACATCCCGCGGGGCACGCCGTGGAAGGAAGGGATCTGCGCGGCCGTGGGCGTGGACGAGCCCGCCGACTTCTGGCGGACGATCCTCGCCAACGTGCGTGACTTCCGCGACCTCGACACCACCCTGGTGGGCGCGGTCGAGGAGCTCATCGACTTCGTGACGGCCCCCTGAATGCCGGTTCCGCGGGACCAGATCGCCGATTCGCCCGCTTGAAATGGTCGATTGCGTCCCGCGAACGCGCGGAAACGGCCGATCTGGTCCCGCGGAAGCTGGGCTACTTCGCCGAGACGCTGCCGCCGTCGAAGACCCGCTCGCGGTACCAGTCGTAGGTGCGGCGGACGCCGTCGGCGAGCGACACGGCGGGCTCGTGGCCCGTCGCAGCGATCGTGTGGGTCATGTCGGGGGCACGGCGGGACGGCGAGCCCGGCGTCGTGTCGCCCGGGACGATCGTGACCTTCCGGCCGACCGTGTCGATGAGCAGCTGGGCCAGCTCGCCGATGGTCACCTCGGGCTCCTGCACCCCGATGTTGAAGGTGCCGCCCAGTCCGGCCGGGCCGTCGATGAGCCGGACGATGAACTCGACCGCGTCGTCGATGAAGCAGAACGTGCGGGAGTGGCCCATCGACGCGACGACCAGCTCGTCGCCGTCCGACATCGCGTGGATCTTCGACAGCAGCTCGGGCACCACGTGGCTGAGCCCCATGCGCGGCCCGTAGAAGTTGTGCGGCCGGATGATCGTGAACGGCAGGCCGCACTGGTGGACGAGTGCCTCGCCGTAGATCTTCGAGAGCATGTAGCTGGTGCGGGGGTGCTCGAGCGGCGAGATGGCGAGCGGCGTCGACTCGGGCGTCGGCAACGGCAGCTCGAAGTGCTGGAGCGTCCCGACGTAGACCTCGCTCGTCGACGGGAACACGAAGCGCTCGAGCGTCGTCTGGCGAGCCGCCACGTCGAGCATCGTCTCGAGCATCGAGATGTTCTCGCGCAGCACCGCGTACGGGCGGTCGAGCACGTTCTGGACGCCGAGCAGCGCGGCGAAGTGGAACACGTGCGTGTAGTCGTCGCCCACCTGCGCCAGCGACTCGGGATCACGCAGGTCGGCGACCACGATCGAGAAGTCCCGGTGGTCCCGGAAGCCGGCGATGAGGTCGTCCTCGACGCCCCGGCTGAGGTTGTCGACCAGGTCCACGGCGTACCCGTCGGCCAGGAGCCGGGCCGTGAGGTGACCGCCGATGAAGCCGGCGCCCCCCGTGATCAGTGCCTTGCGCCGGCCCGTCGGTTGGTCGCTCATACGTCCTCTCCCCCGCGGCCGATGGAGGCCACGGCACATCCCAGTGCTTTCACGAGCCGGCGCTGATCGGCCGACACCACGCTGAAGCCGTCGAAGATGGCGGGGCGCGCGTCGCCCAGCCACGTCGGCAGGTCGAGCCGCCGGTACTCCTCGTGCGGCACGGCGAACACGACGGCATCGAAGCCCTCGGGAGACGGCAGCTCGGACGGCACGGGGCGGTCCAGCTCCTCCCAGTGGTCGAGCAGCGGGTCGTGCGCCACGACCTCGGCACCCGCGTCCAGCGCGGCGCGCACGAAGGTCTCGGTCGGCGAGTAGCGGGTGTCGCCCACGTCCTGGCGGTAGCTGATGCCGAGGACGAGGAGGCGTGCGCCGTCGAGCGAGCCACCGACGAGCCGGCGCACCCGGTCGAGGGACACGAGCGGCGCGTCGTCGTTGGTCTGCACCGCAGCGGTAGAGAACGGGAAGTCGAGGGGTTGGTCCCACAGCACGTCGGAGGCGAGCTTGGCGAACAGCGGATCCTTGGTGAGGCAGTAGCCGCCCACCCCGAAGCCAGGGGTGCGCATGTTGGCGTGGGTGGGGCGGAGGCGGATGGCATCGACCACCTCGTAGAGGTCGATGCCGACGGTCTCGGCGAAGCGACCCCACTCCTCCATCAGCGCGATGGTCGTGGCCCGGAAGGTGTTCTCCATCACCTTCGCCGTCTCGCTGGCCGTGGTGCTGCCGAGGCGGGTGAGGGGATAGGTCTCGGTGTCGATGACCGTGCGGAGGAACGCCTCGGCCGCCTTCGCCGCCTCGTCGGTGTGCCCGGCGAACACACGCCAGTAGTTCACGATCGAGGCGTAGTAGTCGGCGCCCGGCATGACCCGCTCGTAGCTGTGCGCGATGAGCACGGCGTCGCCGGGCAGGCCGCGGGCCTCGAGCTCCTCGGCGATGATCGGCACGACGATCTTCTCGGTGGTGCCCGGCGGGACGGTCGTCTCGACGAGCACCAGCGCGCCGGGCTGCACGTGGCGACCGACCGTGCGGATCGCGGCTTCGAACCCGGCGAGACGGAGGCTGGGCGTCTCGGAGCGCCAGTCGATATCGAGTGGCACGTCGACCACCACGACCTGCGCCAGCCCGTAGGCGGCCGGGTCGGTGATCGCGACGAGGTTGCGGCGTGCCCGGGCGGCCTCGAGCGCTGCGGTCAGGTCGGCGTCGGTCGTCTCGAAGGGGAACCGGCCGGCGTTGAGCGCCTCGATGCGCTGGCGTCCGGCGGCGTCGTCGAGGTCGACACCGACGACGGTGAAGGCGGGAGCGCCGCTGTCGTCGGTGGCGGAGGCGACGGCGATCGACATCGCGGCACCCACGAAGCCGAGCCCCTGCACGGCGACGACGGGGCGGTCGGTCAGGTCGACGTCGTCGGGACCGAGCCCGGCGGCCGCGACGAGCGATGCGAGGGTGGGCGGCGCGGTGGTCACAGGGACTCCACGGTACGGGCGGCGGGCCCGGAGTTGCGACTCACCGGCGGCCGGTCGAGCCGAGGACCCGGCGGTACACGTCGCAGTAGCGGCCGACCATCGCCTCCAGGGTGAAGCACTCCTCGGCGATCTCCCGGGAGCGCCGGCCCATGGCCGCACGACGGTCGGCGTCCGCCATCAACTCGTCGATGGCGGCGGCGAGCGCAGCGGGGTCGTCGGGCGGGACGAGCAAGCCGTTCTCCCCCGGCGTGACCTCCTCGCGGATCGAGCCCACGTCCGAGGCGATGATCGGCAGGCCGGCCAACATCGCCTCCATGACCGTCACCGGGAGGCCCTCGGTGCGGCTCGACAGGACGAACAGCGCGAACTCCGCCATCTGGTCCGCCACCCGGGCGTCCCAGCGGAGGTCGCGGAACTCGACGCGATCGCTCAGCCCGAGCTCCACCGCCATCGCCTTGTGGTCGTCGAGCAGCTCGCCGCCGCCGATCTGCACGAGCTTCGTCCCGGGGGCGACGTCGACCATCGCCTTCAGCAGCACGTCGACCCCCTTCACGGGGTCGTGCCTCGCCACGTTGAGGATCGTGTCGGGCGACTTCGGGAGATCCCGGCGGACGTCCGCCACGCCGTGGTGCATCGTGCCGATCGATCCCGGCGTCAGCCCGGCGTCGCGCTCGATGATGCGGGCGGTCGCCTCCCCCACTGCGACGTGCGCGGCGAGGCGGGGCGACGTCAGCCGCTTGAGCCTGTTCGACGTGGCCGACCACGCACCCATCGACGCGTTCTCGGTGACCACGACGCGCACCTTCGGGATCGTGAGCGCCACGGCGATCGCCCACTGGCACGACGACACCATCGACAGGTTGAACTGCACGATGTCGGGGCGGAGCCGGGTGAACAGCCGGCGGTGCCGCCACATCCGGTCGACCTGGCCACGCGAGGCGATCGGTTCGAGCAGCTCGGTCGCGGTGCCGGGACGGTCACCGGCGAGGAACCCTGCGACGTCATGGTCGATGGCGACGACCGTGACCTTCACCTGGGAGGGAAGGCCGGCGATCAGCTGCGCGAGGGTCATCTCGGCGCCGCCGCGCTCGGCGGCGTCCGAGTAGACGACGAGGTGGAACGGCCGGATCGGTTCGGTCACGAGCGTTCCGCGTCAGGTGGGCGGGAGCAGCAGCGGCTTGAGTCGCTCCCACTCCTCGTTGGCCGTGTCGTAGTCGTCGGGTCGACCGATGTCGAGCCAGTAGCCATCGAAGCGGTGCACGCGCGGCGGGGTGGCGGTCGGCAGCAGATCGAGGACCAACTCGTCGAACCCGAGGGGCTCACCAGCGGGGTACCCGGCGAGCGTCTCCCGGGTGACCGCGTAGATGCCCATCGACACGCTGAAGTGCTCGACGGGCTTCTCCCGGAAGGCGACGATCTGCTCGTCCTTCTCGCCGCCGATCTCGAGCACACCGAAGTCGATCTTCACCGTCCGGTCGTAGGTGGCGACGGTGATCGGAGCGCCCGAGCCGATGTGACCCTGGAGGACCTCGGCGTACGGGAGGTCGGTCAGCACGTCGCCGTTCATCACGAGGAAGTGCTCGGGCAGCTCGGCGAGGTTGGCCACGATCGGCCCCATCGTCCCGAGCGGGGTGTCCTCGTCCCAGTACCTGATGTCGAGCCCCCACTGGCTCCCGTCGCCGCAGTAGGCCCGGATGAGCTGACCGAGGTGCCCGATCGCGATCGTGATCGTGCGGAACCCTGCAGCGTGCAGCTGGCGGAGGACGACCTCCATGATGGCGTACTCGTCCCCGATCGGGACGAGGGGCTTCGGGAACGCCGTGGTGTAGGGCCGGAGCCGCACACCACGCCCCCCGGCGAGGATCACCGCGTGCATAGGGGCCACATGGTGGCGGCCGGCGCCGCGCTTGTCGAGAACCATGCCCGGGCGAAGGAGCTCACGCGATGCCGGCGTGCTCGGCGATGATCTCGGCCGACATCTCCGGGTGGAGGCCGCAGACCTCGGCGAGGCGGGACGGATCGCCGACCACGGCGGGGATGCCGGGCCGGTCGGCCGACCGGATCGTCACGACCTTGCCCTGCTTCGCCGCGATGGCCTGCACGATGTCGGCGAAGCGCACCCCCACCCCGGCGCAGAGGTTGACGATGTCGGGCACCTGCCCGGCCGTCGCCAGACGGGACACGCCCAGCGCGAGGTCGGTCAGCAGGATGTGGTCGCGGATCGTGTCGGGCCACCAGACCTCCACCTCGCCGCCCTCGGGCGGGAGGGCCGTGACGTCGGCGACGAACTGGTGGAGCGGCGACACGGGCGCCAGCCGACCGCTGACGAGGTTGAAGCCTCGGGCCACGACGGCGTCGAGGCCGTCGCTGCGTGCTCCGAGGACCGCACGGCTCCCCGCCCACTTCGTCTCGCCGTAGTCGCCGGTCGGGTGGACCTCCGCGGTCTCGGGGATCGGATCGGCCGAGCCCGGGTCCCCGTACTCCGCGGCGGAGCCGAGGTGGACGAACCGGACGCCGCTGCCCGCGAGCACGCCGACCAGCCACTCGGGGAAGGCGACGTTGGCGTCGTCGAGCTGCTCACGGGTGCCCACCAGGCGTCCGCACGTGTTGACCACGATGGTGGCGCCGGCCTCCAACTCGCCCAGGATCAGGCGGTCGGCGTCGGCGTCCCGGCGGGCCAGCTCGGGGTGGTCGGGGATGTCACGGACCACGACGTCGTGCGTGCGGCGCAGGTCCTCGGCGACGGCCGCGCCGACGAACCCCGATCCCAGCACCAGCACACGCGCGCTCGTCCCCTCAGCCACGCGGGCATCCTCGCACACCCGACACACCCCACCGTCCAGCCCGCGCCCTCGACCCCCCGTTCTCGGCGCGGAAAGCCCCGCCGCGCGGGACAATCCGCGCCGAGATGTCGGGGTTCCGCGATCCCACGCGTTCTCGGCGCGAGTAGTCCCGCCGCACGGGACAATCCGCGCCGAGAAGTCAGGGGT
>JAEZFI010000093.1 GCA_023437745.1 Actinomycetes bacterium | reverse complement strand
GTCGGCTCCCGTGCCGCCCGCGCCCGTCCGGGCCCGGCGCTCACGTCGCGGGGGCATCCCGGGCAAGGGCCTCCGCCGGGCGCTGCGGCCGAAGCTCCGGTGGTTCTTCCTCTACTTGCCGCTGCTCCTGCTGCTCGTGGCGATCGGCCTCGGCGTGTGGGTCTGGCGGACGGTCGACGGGCTGGAGCGCGTGGAGCTCGGCGACGCGCTGGCGACGCCGACGGGCGATGTCCGCAACTACCTCATCGTGGGATCCGACTCCCGTGAGGGCATCACCGAGGACACCCCCAACGTGGGGGCGATCGGCACCGAGGTCAGCGGTCGGCGCAGCGACACCATCATCGTCCTGCGGGTCGAGGGCGACGCCGCCGTGATGATGTCGATCCCACGCGACCTGTGGGTCACGAACGCGGCCACCGGCAAGGCGGGGCGCATCAACGCGGCGTACAACGAGGGACCCCCGAACCTGGTGCGCACGGTGAGCTCGGCGCTGGGCATCCCGGTCCACCACTACGTCGAGGTCGACTTCGTGAGCTTCGCCGGGATGGTGGACGCGATGGGCGGCATCACCATCGACTTCGAGCACCCCGCCTCCGATCGCAACTCGGGGCTGAACATCACCGAGGCCGGACCGCAGGTCCTGGACGGCCCGGCAGCGCTCGCGTACGTCCGGTCGCGCCACTACACCGAGATCGTCGACGGGCAGCCCCGGGTGGACCCGACGGCCGACCTCGGGCGCCAGCAGCGCCAGCAGACGTTCATCCGGACGGTGCTCCGCGAGGTGGGGGAGACCCGCAACCCGATCACCGCCATGCGCATCGCCAGTGCGGGCTCGAAGGGCGTGCGCGTCGACACCGAGCTCGGCATCGGCGACGTGTGGTCGCTGGCACGCCGGCTGTCCGGGACGCAGCCGGAGTCGTTGGTGCTCCCGACCGAGGGGACCCGCAAGGGCGATGCGGCGGTGCTCGTCCTGAAGGAGGCGGAGGCCGCGCCGATCCTCGCCCGATTCCAGGCGTCCTGAGACCTCGGATAGCCTGCGCGGATGCCCACACCTGCACCCCCCGCCGACGGCTCCGCGCCGCAGCAGCGCAAGTTCTCCGAACCCTTCGAGATGGCGATCGACCCGGAGAAGTCCTACCAGGCGACGATCAGCACCTCGATGGGCGACATGGTCGCCTACCTCCACCCGAACCAGGCTCCCCAGACGGTGAACAACTTCGTCAACCTGGCGCGCCACCACTACTACGACGGGCTGATCTTCCACCGGATCATCTCCGGCTTCGTGATCCAGGGCGGCTGCCCCGAGGGCAGCGGTCGTGGCGGCCCCGGCTACCGGTTCGAGGACGAGCTCCCCGCTCCGGGCAAGTACGAGATCGGCTCGCTCGCCATGGCGAACGCCGGCCCCAACACCAACGGCAGCCAGTTCTTCGTGATCTCCGGTCCGAGCGGGGCCGGGCTGCCGCCGAGCTACTCGCTCTTCGGCAAGCTGATCAGCGGGCTCGACGTGCTGGAGAAGATCGAGAAGGTCCGCACGGGCCCGGGCGACCGTCCCGTCGAGGACGTCGTCATCAACTCGATCACCATCGACGAGAGCTGACCGCCGCCCCTGCTCGATGAGTCGTCGGTTCGTTGCAGGAGGCGTGCTCGCGAGCGTCGCCGCGTACGTGGGGTGGCGTCGCCTGGCGCGCGCACCGCGGCGCAGCGTCGCCGTCGATCGGCCCGTCGTCCACTCGGACCGGGGGGCCCGCACCGCAGAGCTCGCCAGGCTCGGCACGCGGGCGGGTGTCAACTACGCGGCGTTCGCGGCGAAGAGCCGCTTCGCCGACGAGGAGCGCGCCGCGGAGCTGCGAGCCCGGTTCGAGCTGCAGACGGCCGAGCAGGTGGCCGAGGTGCTCGGCAACATGAAGGGCGCCGTGATGAAGCTCGGCCAGATGGCGAGCTACCTCGACCAGGGCCTGCCCGAGCCGGTCCGGGAGGCGCTGGCTCAGCTGCAGTCCGACGCGCCGTCGATGTCGCCCGGGCTCGCCGCAGGGGTGGTCGCCGACGAGCTCGGCGCGCCGCCGTCGGAGGTGTTCGCCGCGTGGGAGCCGGAGCCGTTCGCCGCGGCGTCGATCGGGCAGGTGCACCGCGCGACGACGCACGACGGGCGTGAGGTCGCCGTCAAGGTGCAGTACCCGGGTGTGGACGCTGCGATCGCCGCCGACCTCGACAACAGCGACCTGCTCTTCGGGGCGATGGGGATGTTGTTCCCGGGGCTCGACCCGAAGCCGATCGTGGCGGAGCTGCGGGCGCGGATCGTCGAGGAGCTGGACTACCGGCAGGAGGCGTCGAACCAGACGCTGTTCGCCGAGCACTACCGCGGCCATCCCACCATCCACGTCCCCGAGGTCGTCACCGAGCTGTCGACGAGCCGGGTCCTGACCACGGAGCTCGCCACGGGCGCGACGTGGAGCGAGCTCCTGGGTTGGTCCCAGGAGGAGAAGAACCTGGCCGCCGAGACGCTCTACCGCTACGCGTTCGGCGGCATCTACCGGCTGGGTGCGTTCAACGGCGACCCGCATCCCGGCAACTACCTCTTCCGGCCCGGTGGCGAGGTGACGTTCCTCGACTACGGGCTGTGCAAGATCTTCGACGCCGAGGACGTGAGCATCTTCGAGCGCCTGATCCGCTACATGGTGCTCGAACGTGACTTCGACGCCTTCCTGCGCTTCACGACCGAGGTGGGCTTCGTCGCCGACGTCGAGCACCTCAGCCAGGACCAGCTCATCGACTACTTCCGGCACTTCTACGAGGTCGTGATGGTCGACGAGGTGCGGACGATCACGCCGGAGTACGCGTCGGAGTCGGTCCGGCGCTTCTTCGACCTGGCCGGTCCGCACGGCGACGTCATCCGGTCCGCCAACCTCCCGGCCTCCATGGTCATCGTCCAGCGCATCAACCTCGGCCTCTACGCGCTCTTCGGCGAGCTGCACGCCACGGCCAACTGGCGGCGGATCGCCGAGGAGATCTGGCCGTTCGTCGATGCGGGGCCGTCGACGCCGATGGGGGAGCGGATCGCCGAGTGGGAGCGGCGCCATCACCCGGATCACCCGACGCACCCCGAGCCGGCCCTGCCCTGACCGCTACGCTCCCTCGGCACGACGAGGGGAGTCCACGATGCCGATCGACCCGCAGCTCCAGCCCCTGCTGGACATGATCAACTCGCAGCCGCCACAGAGCTGGACCCCGGAGCGGGCGCCGGAGTTCCGGGCGATCTTCGACTCGATGGTCACGATCCTGGGGGACGGCCCCGCGACGGTCGCCGCCGAGGAGCGTACGATCCCCGGGCCCGGCGGCGAGATCCCCGTCCGGATCTACCGCCCCGAGGGCGTCGAGGACCCCGGGATCTGCGTGTACTTCCACGGGGGCGGCTTCGTGATCGGCAACCTCGACACGCACGACCGGGACTGCCGGATCCTGGCTGAGCAGGCCCAGTGCCTGGTCGTGTCCGTCGACTACCGGTTGGCGCCGGAGCACCCGTTCCCCGCGGCGCCCGACGACTGCTACGCCGCACTCGAGTGGGTGGCCGAGCACGGCCGGAGCCTGGGCGGCGACACCTCCCGGCTCGCCGTGGCAGGCGACTCGGCGGGTGGGAACCTCGCCGCCGTGGTGGCCCAGCGCGCCCGGGACCGGTCGGGCCCCGAACTGGCCTTCCAGCTGCTCGTGTACCCCGTCGTCGACGTCTCGCCGACGCTGGAGAACCCGATCTACGAGTCGATGACCGAGAACGCCGAGGGCTACTTCCTCAGCCTCGAGGACATGCTCTTCTTCGAGCAGTGCTACATCGTCTCCGACGCCCACAAGACCGACCCGGCAGCGAGCCCGATCCTCGCCGAGTCGCTCGAAGGGCTGCCGCCGGCGCACGTGCTCACCTGCGAGTTCGATCCGCTGCGCGACCAGGGCGAGGCCTACGCGAAGGCACTGGCCGACGCCGGGGTGGCGGTGACGTTGAGCCGGTACGACGGCGCGATCCACGGCGTGATGGGCATGGCGATGATCACCGACATCGGGCAGCGCTTCATCAGCGAGGCGGCGCTCGCGCTGGGGGCCGCGCTGCGGTGACGGCGTCGTCGGCGTGACCCCGGACGGGGTGGCCTCCGCCGCGGCGATCGCCGTGGCGTTCGTGTTCGCGTGGTCCGCCGTCGCGAAGCTCGCGACTCGCAGCCGGACCGTCGAGTCGTTCACGGAGCTCGGACTCGTCGCGCCGTCGGTGCTGGTCCCGCTCGTCGCCGCCGCCGAGCTGTCGGCCGCGGTGCTGCTCGTCGTGCTGCCGGTGGTGGGCGCGATGGTCGGGGTGTTCCTCCTCGTGGCGTTCTCGGTCGTGCTGCTGCGGGCGCTGCGCACGGGTCTGGTCCTGAGCTGCGCCTGCTTCGGGGCGACGAGCGACCGCGCCGTGTCGCCGCTCGACCTGGCCCGCAACCTCGGGCTGCTGATCGCCTGCCAGTTCGCGTTCTTCGCTCCGTCCCCGGTCGAGCCGGACCTCCGTGGGGTCGCGGCGGTCGCAGCGGTGGGCTTGGTCGCCGCCGTCACGCTCCGCAGCGCCCGCCGCCGCCTCCCCGACTGACGGAAACCCCCGAACTCGGCCGGAAGTCGGTGCC
>JAEZFI010000319.1 GCA_023437745.1 Actinomycetes bacterium | reverse complement strand
TCGGGTAGCGCAGCGAAGAAGGCCGAGGGACGAGGCCGAACCTGAGCGGAGCTGGCCCGACCCTTCAGATCAGGTCGGGTAGCGCAGCGAAGAAGGCCGAGGGACGAGGCCGAACCTGAGCGGAGCTGGCCCGACCCATCAGATCAGGTCGGGTAGCGCAGCGAAGAAGGCCGAGGGACGAGGCCGAACCTGAGCGGAGCTGGCCCGACCCATCAAAAAAGCCGCAGTTCGTTCGACTCGATGCCGCGGAGCTCGTCGTAGTCGACCTCCACGCAGGCGATGCCACGGGCGGCCGCCAGCACCTTCGCCTGTGGCTTGATCACCTGGGCCACGAACACCCCGCGCGCGGGGCGCAGGGACGCGTCGAGGTCGAGTCGCTCGAGGTAGCGGGCCAGCTGCTCGACGCCGTCGATCTCGCCCCGCCGCTTCACCTCGATGGCCACGGCGATGCCGTCGGCGTCGCGGCACAGCAGGTCGACGGGTCCGATGTCGGTGGGGAACTCACGCCGCACCAGCGCGAGCCCTTCGGCGATCGTGTGCGGGTTGGCGGCGAGCAGCGCCTGCAGGTGCGCCTCGACGCCGTCCTTCTGGAGCCCGGGGTCCTCACCCAGCTCGACGAAGGTCTCCGACAGGACCTCCTCGATGGTGATGGTGATGGACTCGCCCTTCGGGTTGGTGACGACCCACTGCCCATCCGTCTCCTCGAGGCGGTTGGGGGCGTTCATCCAGTTGAGCGGCTTGTACGCCCCGCCGTCGGAGTGGATGGCCACGCAGCCGTCGGCCTTCACCATCAGCAGCCGGGTGGCGAGCGGGAGGTGGGCGGTCAGCCGACCGGCGTAGTCGACGGAGCAGCGGGCGATCACCAGGCGCACGAGCGCTCACCCTAGAGCGTCTGCGAGTGGGCTCCGTCAGGGGGCGGCGTGGCAGACTCCGGCGGCGATGGGGGAGCACCGGATCCGAGAGCTGACGCCGGCCGACCTCCCGGCGATGCGCCACGTGTTGGGCCGGGCCTTCGCCGACGACCCCGTGATGGAGCACGTCTTCAGGGGTCGACCCGACATCGAGCAGCGGGCGGGGCGGCTCTACGGCCTCTTCTGCCAGCTGCACATGGACCACGGGCGCTGCCTCACCACCGACGCCGCCGAGGGCGCAGCGTTGTGGGTCGCGCCGGGTCGGTGGCGCGTCGGTCCCCGCCAGCAGATCGGCATGCTGCCGGGCCTGCTCGGCACGATCGGGCTGCGCGCGGTGCGGCTGATGGGCGACTTCGACGCGATGGAGCGCCACCACGCCTCCCTGCCCCAGGACCACTGGTACCTCTCCGTGCTCGGCACCGATCCCGACCACCAGGGCAAGGGCATCGGCGCCGCGCTGGTGCAACCGGTCCTCGACCACTGCGACGCGGAGGGGCTCGGCGCCTACCTCGAGAGCTCCAAGGAGACGAACCTCCCGTACTACCGGCGGTTCGGCTTCGAGGTCACCGGCGAGCTGCGCTTCCGCGGCGGCCCGCCGATGTGGCCCATGTGGCGCGACCCGCGCTGAGCCGGGAGCTCAGGAACGAGCGTTCTTGAGCTGCTTGACGCGCTTGGCGCGCTCGGTGGCGTCGAGGGCGACCTTGCGCAGCCGGACGAAGTTGGGCGTCACCTCGACGCACTCGTCGTCGGCGATGAACTCGAGGGCCTGCTCGAGCGACAGCTGGCGGGGCGGCGTGAGGGTCACCGTGGTGTCCGCCGCAGCAGCGCGCATGTTGGTGAGCTTCTTCTCACGGCAGATGTTCACGTCCATGTCCTCGGACCGTGAGTTCTCGCCGATGATCATCCCCTCGTACACCTCGACGCCCGGGCCCACGAAGAGCGTCGCCCGCTCCTGGATGCCGGTGATGGCGTAGCCCGTGGTGTCGCCGCGGCGATCCGCCACGAGCGAGCCACGGTCGCGGGCGCGGAGCTCGCCGGCCCACGGCTCGTACTGCTCGAAGACGTGCGACATGATCCCGGTGCCCCGGGTCTCGGTGAGGAAGTGCGTCCGGAACCCCAGCAGGCCCCGGGCGGGGACCAGGTACTCGAGTCGGATCCAGCCGGTGCCGTGGTTCGACATGTTCTCGAGGCGGCCGCGCCGCGGTGCGAGCAGCGCGGTGACCGCGCCCATGTGCTCCTCGGGGATGTCGATCGACAGACGCTCCACCGGCTCGTGCAGGGTGCCGTCGATCGTGGTGGTGACGACCTGCGGCTTGCCCACGGTGAGCTCGAAGCCCTCGCGTCGCATCATCTCGACGAGCACGGCGAGCTGCAGCTCACCGCGAGCCATGACCTCCCAAGCGTCCGGGCGGTCGGTGGGGAGCACCCGCAGGCTCACGTTGCCGACCAGTTCGGCGTCGAGCCGGGCCTTCACCTGGCGGGCGGTCAGCTTGGTCCCGTCCTGGCCGACGAGCGGCGACGTGTTCGTGCCGATCGTCATGGACAGCGACGGCTCGTCCACGGTGATGATCGGCAGCGGGCGAGGGTCGTCGACGTCGGCGAGGGTCTCGCCGATCGTGATCTCCTCGATGCCCGAGATCGCGGCGATCTCGCCGGCGGAGACCGAGTCGACCTCGACGCGTTCGTGGCTCTCGGTCGAGTAGATCACGCCGATCTTGGCCCGGGTGATCGTGCCGTCGAGCCGGCACCAGGCGACGCTCTGCCCGCGGCTCATCGTCCCGTGCATGACGCGGCACAGCGCGAGGCGACCCACGTAGCTGGACGCGTCGAGGTTCGTGACCAGCGCCTGCAGCGGGTGGTCGGGGTCCGTGGCCGGACCGGGGATGGTGTCGAGCAGGAGCTGGAACAGCGGCTGCAGCGAGGTCCCCGGTTCGCTCAGGTCCATGGTGGCCGTGCCGTCGCGGGCGACGCAGTAGACGATCGGGAACTCGATCTGGTGGTCCTTCGCATCGAGGTCCAGGAACAGCTCGTACACCTCGTCGACGACCTCGGAGATCCGGGCGTCGGCGCGGTCGATCTTGTTGATCACGAGGATCACCGGCAGGTCCTGCGCCAGCGCCTTGCGCAGCACGAACCGGGTCTGCGGCAGCGGGCCCTCGGACGCGTCCACCAGCAGCAGCACGCCGTCGACCATCGTGAGCCCGCGCTCGACCTCGCCACCGAAGTCGGCGTGGCCCGGCGTGTCGACGATGTTGATCTTGACCTCGCGCCCGGCCGGGTCCGTGTAGCGGACCGCCGTGTTCTTGGCGAGGATCGTGATGCCCTTCTCGCGCTCGAGATCCGTGTTGTCCATGACGCGGTCGGTCAGCTCGGCGCCCTCACGGAACGCGCCGGACTGCCGCAGCATGGCGTCGACGAGCGTGGTCTTGCCATGGTCGACGTGGGCGATGATCGCGACGTTGCGGATGCTGTCGACGCGGGCTG
>JAEZFI010000312.1 GCA_023437745.1 Actinomycetes bacterium | reverse complement strand
AGGTCCACTGGCTTGGTCTCGAAGTCGATGCAGCCTGCCGCCAGGGCATTGGCGCGATCACTTTCGAAAGCGCTGGCAGTCAGTGCGATGATCGGCAGCTTGGCCATTTCGGGGTCGGCAAGAATGCGGCGCGTCGCTTCGCAGCCATCCATCTCGCCGAGTCCGATATCCATCAGGATCACATCCGGCATCAATGCCTTGGCAGCCGCGATGCCGCTCGGCCCATCCTCGGCAAAACGGATGGAAAACCCACGTCGCTCCAGCCGCCGACCAAGCACGTCGCGATTGATCGGATTGTCCTCGACGATCAGAACCAGGGCCATTGTCGATACTCCGTCCTATCCGTTGGCGGCTTTGGCACGCGCGCGTCCGCGCGTGGCCTTGAGCCCGGCCAAGGCCGCCTTGACCTTGCTGCCGTCGAACGGCTTCATCACAATCCCGTCCGCTCCTGCTGCCAGGGCCTTCGAGCGCTCGCTCAGGATCGAGATCATGAAAACCGGGATATCGGCGGTGATCGGATCGGCCTTGAGCGCCGCCAGCACATCCCAGCCATCGAAGCCGGGCATCAGTATATCAAGAAAAATCGCCGTTGGCTTGGCCGTACGGGCGATTTGAAGCGCGGATTGGGGAGCATCGGTGCAGATGGGCGTGTAGCCCTCGCGCACAAAGAGACGTTCCGCCAGTTCCAGGAAATTCCGGTCATCATCCACCACCAGCAGGCGAGCACGCTGGTCGGGATCGGCGGGCTGCGGACTGACTTCCGGCTGTGGGGTTTCGGTAGTGTTCGGCCGGTCCTCGGCGTGAATTGATACTTCCGTGGATTGCCGCGGCCGCAGACGCAGCGGCGACGCCAATGGCTCGGCAGGGTCGTGTTCCGAATGCGCCGGCAACCGGATGGTGAAGCGGCTGCCCTTGCCCAGTTCGCTCTCCAGTTCGATCCTGCCGCCCATCAGACGGCACAGGTTCTGGCTGAGTGACAAACCAAGCCCTGTGCCGCCATAAACCGCCGCAATCTTGGGGTTTGCCTGGCTGAAATTGGTGAACAGCGCCTTCTGCTGCTCGGCTGAAATGCCGATCCCGGTATCGCGGATGGCTATTTCCATCCAGTCCCCATCCCGCTTGACCGAGAGGGTTATCTGGCCGTTATGCGTGAATTTGGCCGCATTGGAGAGCAGGTTGAAGATTGCTTGCCGCAGCTTGGTGATGTCGGCGCGCATTGTCCCCAGATTTTGGCCACGCTCGACGGCAAAGCTGTTGGAATTCTTGGCAACCAGCGGGCGGGCCGTCGCCTCCACGTCGTCGATCAACTGGTCGAGGTCGACATTCTCCACGTGCAGGACCATCTTGCCTGCTTCGATCTTGGAGATGTCCAGGATGTCGTTGACCATCGCCAGCAAGTGCTTGCCCGCGGCGCTGATCTTCTGGAGGTCGGCAATCTGCTCGCTTCGCCCCTCCAGCTCTGCATCCTCGAGCATGAGTTCGGAATAGCCCAGCACGGCATTGAGCGGCGTGCGCAGTTCATGGCTCATCTTGGCCAGGAATTCCGACTTCGCCCTGTTGGCGCGCTCCGCCTCGTCCTTGGCACGCGTCAACGCCTTGAGCGTTGCCTGATGCCGGTCGATTTCCTTGATCAGTTCCGACTGGCTGTCCACCACGCTGGAATAGTACGCCGCCATCATGAAGACGTAGATGTTCGAGCCCAGGGCGGACAGCACCCCCGCCACAACCATGTTCTCCACGGGAATATGGTTGGGGAAGTTGCCATAAAGGTAGATGCCGTAGAGCCCGGCAATGCCCAGGATGATCTGGCCAAAGACGAAAATTCGCGCCGTCCAGGTCGAGCCCAGATACATGAAGGCCAGCAGTGGCACCAGCACCAGCCAGACCAGGAAGGGGGAACTGGTGCCGCCGTAATTGTAGGTGCCCCACAGTATACAGAACGTCAGGTTCAGCACCGATGCCATGGCCAGCGGCGTGTAGGCCCGCGGAAACAGTTTGACCAGCGCCAGGAATGGCCAGAAACCATAGATCGACGCCGCCAGGATCGTGACCTGCGGCCAGGGCTGCGGATCGGCGAACCACAGAAACACCGGGATCGGCGTGGCAATGATCGGCCCGAACACATGGCTGATGATGAACATCTGCACACGCTTGCGCGTATGCAGGTCACCGCTGAGGTGCTCGGGGACGAACCAGTTCATCACCCGCTGCAGAAAGGTCAGGAAAGCCACGGGGATCGCCTCGCGCGAAAACGTCGCTTCGACTCTGGCCCCAACCTTTTGACAACTCGTAAACTAGTATTCTTGTCGTGAAGCTAATGGGGCGATTCAGAGCCCCAGTTCGGCATGCTCCAATGCGGTCATCACGCCGCGCAATTCGGCGAGACCCTTCATCCGGCCGATGGTCGGGTAGCCCGGCTGCGACCGACGTCCCAGGTCGTCCAGAATATCCTGGCCGTGGTCGGGGCGCATGGGGATGATGGCATCCTTCCGTCCCGCCGCCCGGCGTCGACGTTCCTCGCGCACAACCGCAGCGATTACAGCCACCATATCCGTGTCGCCTGCAAGGTGCTCTGCCTCATAGAAGGAACCGACGAGGTCGGTCGTGTCGCGCTTGACGTTGCGCAGATGCAGGAAATGTACCTTGTCGGCGAAGCGCTCGAACATGGCGGGCAGGTCATTGTCCGGCCGCGCCCCCAGGGATCCCGTGCAGAAGGTCATGCCGTTGGAGGGGCTCTCCACGGCGTCGAGGATATGCTGGTAGTCCTCCGCGGTGGACATCACGCGCGGCAGACCAAGCAGGGCGAACGGCGGATCGTCCGGGTGGCAGCACAGCCGCATCCCCAGGTCCTCCGCGGTGGGTATCACCGCATCCAGGAAATCCACGAAATTGGCACGCAGCCGCTCGCGCGTGATGGCGCCATATTCGTCCAGATGCGCCTGCACGTCGTCGAGCGACATCGACTCGGTCGAGCCCGGCAGGCCCATGGTGACGTTGCGCGACAACTGGACCTTCTCGTCCTCGCTCATCGCCGCATAGCGGCGGGCCGCCTCCTCGACGATCGCCGGCGCGAACGCCTTGTCGGCCCCGGCGCGCTTGAGGATGTGGATTTCGAACGCGGCGAAATCGTTGATGTCGAAGCGCATGCAGGAGGCGCCGGTCGGCAGCGGCCAGCGCAACGCCGTACGGGTCCAGTCGAGCACCGGCATGAAGTTGTAGCAGACCACCTCGATGCCCGAGGCGGCGACGTTCCGAAGGCTCGTTTTGTAGTTGGCGATGTGCTCGCGCCAGTTGTTCTTCTGCTTTTTGATGTCCTCGGAAACCGGGAGGCTCTCGATCACGTCCCACTCGAGACCCGAGGGCGTGCCGTCCTTGCGGTAGCGCACCAGCTCCTGGCGCTTGGCGATTTCCTCGGGCGTCCACACCTGCCCGTTGGGCACATGGTGCAGCGCCGAGACGATGCCCTCCGCACCCGCCTGCACCACATCGTCGATCGAGGCGAGATCAGCCGGACCGAACCAGCGCCAGGTTTGCTTCATCGAAAACTCACTCCCGAAATTCTACCCGCCGAATGCCAGGTTCGGCAGCCAGAGGACTACCCCCGGCAGGAACACCAGCACGGCGATCAACGCCACCACTGCTGCAATGAACGGTATCGATTCGATACTGTATTCTTCGATGGTTACGTTCATCAAAGCGCAGACCGCGAACATGGCCGAACCCGAGGGCCAGGTCATGCCCCCCAAAGTGACAATAGACATCATCAGGATGCCGAAATGCACCGGGTCCATGCCGATCTGCGTGATGATCGGCACGAAGATCGGGGTCAGCAGCAGCACCATCACGGTCGAGTCGAGCGCGAGGCCCGCCACCAGCAGGAAGAACAGGATGACCAGCACGATCATGTTCGGATCGGTGATGCCGTTGAGCATCCAGCCGGCGAGCGACTGCGGCACCTGGAGGTAAATGGTGGCAAAGCCGATCATGCCCGACATCAGGATGATGAGCATGATGAGGCCGACGTCGGACGACGCCTGCCCGAAAGCCTTCCAGATCTTGGCGATGGTCAGTTCGCGATGCGCGAGGAACCCTACCACCAGCGCATAGACCACCGCGAAGGCGCCAACCTCGGACGGGGTGAAGACGCCGCCGCGAATGGAGAGCACCAGCGCCACCGGGAAGAACAGCGCCCACTTGGCCTCCCAGGCCGCCGAGGCCAGCGCCTTGAAGGTCGGCCGCTGCACATCGGCCACGACGTATTTCCGCTTCTTGGCGATGATGTAGACCGCCACCATCAGCACGATCATCATCAGGATGCCCGGGATGATGCCGGCCACGAACAGCCGGCCGATCGAGACATTGCCGACATAGCCGTAGAGGATGAGGCCGATCGAGGGCGGGATGGTCGCGGTGA